>NZ_JAQREK010000008.1:0-167571 GCF_028599265.1 Pseudoalteromonas sp. Angola-4
CACCCGTTGCAGACCCTGAAATAGTCGGTGTGGTGTCGTTTGTATCACCCACGGGATCTATTATTACTGTAGGCGCTGCGGTATCAACCTCACCTGTGGTGGTGGCTGTAGTTTCATTACCCGCGTTGTCGGTTACCGATACCTCAACGGTAAATTCACCTTCACTTAGCTCATTCGGTACATCCACACTAAAGGTGCCATCGGCTTGCACTTCGGTAGTAATGGTTTGTGGGTTACCCGCTTCATCCGTCACGGTGATCGTAACAACTGTGCCCTCAGGCTCACCCGTTGCCGTACCCGAAATTGTGGGTGTGGTGTCGCTTGTATCACCCACGGGATCTATTATTACTGTAGGCGCTGCGGTATCAACCTCACCTGTGGTGGTGGCTGTAGTTTCATTACCCGCGTTATCGGTTACCGATACCTCAACGGTAAATTCACCTTCACTTAGCTCATTCGGTACATCCACACTAAAGGTGCCATCGGCTTGCACTTCGGTAGTAATGGTTTGCAGATTACCCGCTTCATCCGTCACGGTGATCGTAACAACTGTGCCCTCTGGCTCGCCCGTGGCAGACCCTGAAATAGTCGGTGTGGTGTCGTTGGTATCACCCACGGGATCAATTACTACTGTGGGCGCTGCGGTATCTACTTCACCTGTGGTGGTGGCTGTAGTTTCATTACCTGCGTTATCGGTTACCGATACCTCAACGGTAAATTCACCTTCACTTAGCTCATTGGGTACATCCACACTAAAGGTACCATCGGCTTGCACTTCGGTAGTAATGGTTTGCAGGTTACCCGCTTCATCCGTCACGGTGATCGTAACAACGGTGCCCTCTGGCTCGCCCGTGGCAGACCCGGAAATAGTCGGTGTGGTGTCGTTTGTATCACCCACGGGATCTATTATTACTGTGGGCGCTGCGGTATCAACCTCACCTGTGGTCGTGGCTGTGGTTTCATTACCTGCGTTATCGGTTACCGATACCTCAACGGTAAATTCACCTTCACTCAGCTCATTGGGTACATCTACACTAAAGGTGCCATCGGCTTGTACTTCGGTAGTAATAGTTTGTGGGTTACCCGCTTCATCAGTCACGGTGATCGTAACAACTGTGCCCTCTGGCTCGCCTGTGGCAGACCCTGAAATAGTCGGTGTGGTGTCGTTTGTATCACCCACGGGATCAATTAACACTGTGGGCGCTGCGGTATCTACTTCACCTGTGGTGGTTGCTGTAGTTTCATTACCTGCGTTATCGGTTACCGATACCTCAACGGTAAATTCACCTTCACTCAGCTCATTGGGTACATCTACACTAAAGGTGCCATCGGCTTGTACTTCGGTAGTAATAGTTTGTTGATTACCGTCACTATCTGTTATTAATAAGGTAACCTCAGTACCTTGAGGTACATCTACTACGCTACCTGTCACACTCGGTGTTGTATCGTTTGTATCTGTAATTGGGTTAATAGTAATTGCAGGATCAGTTAAATCAATTTCCCCTACTTCAGTAGCAGAGGCTGTATTGCCAGCAGCATCGGTTACTGTTGCAACCACCGTAAATTGACCCTCTACCAACTCATCGGTTGCTTCAATTGACCACGAACCATCAGCATTTGTGGTTACTTGCACAGTTTCTGTTGCGCCATCGCTGCCTGTAAAGGTAACAGTAACAACCGCACCTGCGTCAACATCTTGCGTAGTACCACTAATTGTTGGAGTGGTATCGTTAGTATCAATAATAAAATTAATACTTACGGTTAAATCTACATTACCGACCGTACTTGCTTGTGCCTCATTACCCGCATCGTCTATTACGGCTGCAACTACGGTAAAATCCCCTTCAGGCAGAGGCTCTGTAACTTGAGCGCTCCAAGAACCATCTTCTTGAGTGACCGCTAAAAGATTAAAAGTACTGCCATCACTTGCAGTAATAGTTAAGGTTATAGTGGTACCAGCAGGCACGTTACCGGTATTACCGCTTAAAAATGGCGTGGTATCGTTTGTATCTGCAATAGAGTCAATTTGAATAGAAATAGGGGCAAATGTAACTTCACCACTTGTTTGCGCGGATGCTTCGTTACCCGCAGGGTCACTCACTGTCGCGGTAACACTAAACTCTCCGCCAGGAATAGCGTTGGGCGATTCAACACTCCACGTGCCATCAGCCTCAAGTGTCGTTGTTAAGGTTTGTATATTACCGTCGCTATCGGTTACTAAAACAGTAATTACAGAGCCCTCTGGTGCCCCTTCAACACGGCCTACAAAAGTAGGGGTTGTGTCATTAGTGTCTGCAATGGCCGTAACCGTTATCTCAGGGCTAGTTAAATCAACTAACCCTTGCTCTACAGCTTGTGCTTCATTACCTGCAGTGTCGGTCACGGTTGCATTAACTTCAAACTCACCTTGTGCTAAAGGTGTAGAAACACTTACAGACCAGCTGCCATCATCATTTGTTTGCGTTAACAGCGTTTGAACTTGCCCATTAATATCAGTAATAACCACGGTAATTACCGAGCCTGCTGGCACATCTTGCGCAGAGCCAGTAATAATAGGGGTTGTATCTTGCGTATCGGCAATCGCATTAATTTCTACAATTGGCGCCGTTAAGTCAATAACTCCAGCATCACTTGCAAGTGCTTGGTTGCCTACGCTATCACTCACCTGCGCATCAACAGTAAAATCACCTTCTGGTAGTGCCACACCCACATCAACAGCCCAACTACCATCTTCACCGGTAATGGCTGTTAAAAGCTGCACTTCGCCTGCACTGTCGGTTACTGTGATTGTTACTTCAGTACCTTGTGGCACACCGGTTGTAGTACCACTTAATGGCGGCGTAGCATTATTAGTTTCACCCGCTACTGTAACTGTAATTTCTGGAGCGGTTAAATCAATACTCGCAACAGCTTGGTCAATTGCTTGGTTACCAGCGGCATCAACTGCTACTGCGTTAACATTAAACTCCCCTTCTGCTAAAGGCGATGTAGTGGTAATACTCCAATTACCTTGCGCATCAACTTGTGTAACAATTGTTTGTTGTGTGCCTGTGCTATCGGTAAGAGTTACAGAGACGTTGTCGCCAGTATTCAAACCCGCTACCGAACCCGTAACTGTTACTGTTTGAGATGCAGAGTCTGCAACTGGGTCAATATTAATCACAGGCGCTGTGGTGTCTATTTCAATAGAAATAGCATCGTTAAACGCATTACCATCTGGGTCGGTGGCTTCTACAACTACGCTCACGGGTCCATCGGCTATCGGGTTAGGCAATGTAATTTCGAACGTGCCATCAGGGCCAATAACCGCGCTTACTACTTGAGAGTTACCATTTTCATCTGTCACAGTAATATTTACTGTTTCACCCACTAAGTTTTCACTTGTACCACTAATTGTTGGTTGAGATGAATTAGTTAAACCTACTTCATTTAATGATATAGACGCAGTGCCATCATCAGGAACTACCCCATCAGAGGTGTCGCGAATATTTAGCGCCTCTGTAGAATCAGGATCAAAGCTTGAATCAAATGCAACGCTATTAGGGTTAACCCCCTCCGCAATACGTGTAAGCTGAACAAATGAGCTTCCTCCACCAGAGCCCGCACCACCAGCACCACCTGCGGCCGTTGCTTCTAAATTATCTAAAATATCACCATCGCCCTCTAAGGCATCTAAAAAGTCAGTAACATCAGAATTAGCCGCCGTTTGGCCATCGTTATTATCAGTTTGTTCTAAGCTTGCAATGGCCGCATCTAGGCTTTCGTCAAACACGGTGGTTTCGCTGCTATCGCGGGTTTCTTGTGCTAATAAATCAGGGGTGATCTTTACGTTTTGATTAGCAGGAATCGACAGTGTTTCTCCTTGCACATCAATTGTTAGCGATGAATTATCGGCGGTAACCACTAAATCGCCCACAGTAATA
Source organism: Pseudoalteromonas sp. Angola-4 (assembly GCF_028599265.1). NCBI lineage: Bacteria > Pseudomonadati > Pseudomonadota > Gammaproteobacteria > Alteromonadales > Pseudoalteromonadaceae > Pseudoalteromonas > Pseudoalteromonas sp. Angola-4. The sequence goes on from NZ_JAQREK010000008.1 coordinate 3,924, forward strand.
GTATCGCCCACTTCAAGTGGCTTAATTGTGCCATCTTCTAAAACAACACCAGCAGACCCTTTTAAGTCTATTACTAATAATTGATTAGATTCCATTTTACTTACCTCAAACATAAGAATTAAAAACTATTAATTAAAATGTAGAACAGCAAAACGCATTAGATACTGTACTCAAGTACAGTTTTTAAAAAAACATTAAAAATAAAAAAGTGGTAGATAATAAATTTTATGCTAGCCAAAACGATTATTTGCGAAAAGTGCATTTATTGACTAAACCATAAGGTAGGTATTGATAGCCTAAGTAACCCTAAGAGGAAGAAATGATTACAAAAAATACTTTACTAAAGCAAAAAGGAAAGCTGCTTATAGGTATAACGCTAAGTGCGCTTGGCGCAACTAACGTGGTAAAAGCCGATGACAGCTCTGTGGCACCGCTTACATACGTCACCAGTAAAGCAATTGAAAATAATCCAGAGGTACAACAAGCATGGCATACATTTAAATCCTCAATTTATGGCGTAGATGCAGCCCGCTCAGGCTACCTACCTAGCGTTGATGTATCTGCCAGCGCAGGTTATGAGCGCCGAAACTACGGTATAGAAGACGAATACAACCGCAACACTGCAGAGCTTAGTGTTACTCAAATGCTTTACGACGGGTTTAGAACATCTAACACCGTTGAAAGGTTTGAGCGTATTCAGCTCATTCGGTATTTTGAATTACTCTCACAAACAGAGCAAACTGCATTAGATGCATCTATTGCATTTTTAGATGTGCAAAAATTTAAAGAACTTGTGACACTCGCTGAAGAAAACCTGCAAGAGCACGAGTCTGTATACCAACAAATTGAACAAAGTGTAGGAGCCGGTGTTGCCCGAGCAGCAGATCTAGAGCAAATTAGCGGGCGCTTATCGCTAGCGCAATCTAATGTGCTCACCGAGTACGCTAACCTGCACGATGTAACCGCGCGTTATTTAAGAGTTGTTGGCGAGCTACCCGTTAATGATATAAAACAAGCCAAATTAGATGAGCAAAACGTGCCCATTTCTATTAACCAAGCGCTTGATATAGCCTATAAAAACAGCCCTGCTTTTTACGCATCGCTTTATAATATAGAGGCGCAAGAAGCCAATGCTCAGGCACAAAAGGCAGCGTTTCATCCAAACGTAGACTTATCTGCCCGTTACGGCACACAAGACAGAGACGAGCTAGGTTTAAACGAAACAAGAACCGAAGCACGGGTAGGTATAGACATAACCTATAACCTGTACAACGGGGGCCTAGATAGCGCCAACCTTGAACAAGCATACCAAGATGTAAATATTGCCAAGTATCAACGCGATCAAGCTTGTGTTGATATTCGTCAAAGCCTACAAATTGCCTATCATAATGTGAACAATATAGAGCAAAAGCTACCCACGCTTGAAAGCTATAAAAACTCGTCAAACAGAGTAAAAATAGCCTACCGAGACCAATTTGATATTGGCCAACGCACCTTGCTTGATGTACTTGACGCTGAAAACGAAGCATTTCAATCTAACCGCTCGTACATTGTTGCTCAATACGATAGACAAACAGCCATTTTAACTATGCTTAACGAAATGGGTAAACTATTGCCAGCTCTAAATGTTATGTCTGACAAGTACCCAACATTAATAGAGTTAACAGATGACCCAATCGTGCATAACGCACAAAATATATGCCCAAGTTACGATGTAGCTGCCACCTTTAAACGCAAAGCTTTTTTACAAAAAAAAGCCAAGCAAGATAACGCCTACATGAGCGTTACAGCAATGCCTAGGTATTTAGAAATGCCACCAGAGACCCCTAGCGCATCGAGTTTTGCAGATGACGATAACGACGGCGTACCTAACGAGCAAGACACCTGCCCAAGCACCCCAGCGGGAACAAATGTAGATCTGTCCGGGTGTACTTTGTATGACCAAGCGACCGACTCAGTTGAAATAGGCATTCCCTTTTCAGCCGACTCAAGCCAAGTGCGCCCAGAGTACTTGCAAGAGGTAGAAAAGCTCGCGGAGTTTTTAAAAAATAACCCTGACAAAAAGGTAGAGATCCAAGGTCACGCCTCATTAGATGGCGATAGAAAATACAACCGTAAACTTTCAGAGCAACGCGCCTTTGCCGTAGCACAATTACTTATTGAGCAATTTGGTATAGCGCCTAATCGTGTTCAATCATTTGGTTATGGTATTGATCAGCCACGCGTTAATGAAATTTCGGTACGTGCTAATGCGGCAAACCGCCGTATTGAGGCGGTTATTACCGATAGTTAAGAGGTGCTTAAAACAAATAAATTTAAAATGTTTTACATAACATTGGATGGTATATGGAATTAAATGATGTACTTGATCATGGCGGCGCACTGGTAGATTGCCTTGCAGTATTGTGCCGCTTTCATGATAAAGATTTTTCAAGGGAGGCCTTATTAAATGGCCTCCCACTAACAGATGGAAACTTAACGCCTTCAGGTTTTGCACGTGCTGCAAAACGTGTGGGCTTTAAATCAAAAGTTGTAAATAAGCCTCTTAATCAAATTAATACTGCTTTATTACCCGCTATTATTATTTTAAATAATAACCAAGCGTGCGTGGTAACCGCTATTGATAACCAAAAACAAACAGCGCAAGTTACTTACCCCGAGCTAACTGAGTCTGTTGTAGAAGAAGACCTAGAACAGTTAATTGAAAAATCAACAGGTTTAATTATTTATGCTCATCCAGAGTTTATGTTTGATGAGCGCTCCCCGGTGCTTGAAAAGCTCTCTAAAGACGGCTGGTTTTGGGGCGTAATAAAAGAATGCCGCGCACTGTACAAAGACGTCATAATCTCCGCCATTGCATTAGGCGTTTTGTCTGTTGCCATGCCTTTATTTGTAATGAATGTATATGACCGAGTAGTTCCTAATCATGCAACAGAAACCCTCTGGGTTTTAGCCATCGGTATTTTAATAGCGCTGACCGCCGACTTTGTACTGCGCTTAGTACGCAGCTACTTTGTAGAGCTTGCGGCAAGTCGGATAGATGTAAAAGTATCTGCGGTTATTATGGAGCGCGTACTTGGTATGAAGCTTAAAAATAGGCCCTCATCAGCGGGGTCATTTGCGAGTAACATACAATCGTTTGAAGCCGTACGTAACTTTTTTAGTTCAATAACCTTGGTCGCGCTGGTTGATTTACCCTTTGTTGCTATATACCTAATTGTTATTGCAATAATAGGTGTACCGCTTAGCCTACCCATTATCGCAGGTGCCCTAATACTTTTAAGTTATGGCATAGCAGCCCACAGAAAACTTGAAGCGCTGTCAGAGCAAACCATGAAAGCAAGCTCAATGCGCAACTCCATACTTGTAGAAAGCTTAACCAACATTGAAGATGTAAAAAGTTTTCACAGCGAATGCAAAACCCAATCAACATGGGAAAAATCAACTATTTATATTGCTCAGGTTAATGCGCAAAGTCGCCTAATCTCAAGCTCAATCTCTAATAGCGCAGCGTGGATACAACAATGTGTTGGCGTGATCATTATGATCATTGGTGTTCATTTAGTTATTGAAGGCGAGCTCACGCAAGGGGGATTAATAGCCGCATACTTACTTTCATCACGTGCAATGGGGCCGCTTGGGCAATGCGCCGCCGTACTTGCGCAATATCATCATGCTGCTATTGCTATGCAATCGCTTAACGAAATAATGGAGAAAGACGTTGAGCGCCCGCCAAATAAACATTGGTTAAGCCACCCCGTATTAAACGGCGAAATAGAATTTAAAGACGTATGCTTTAAGTATGAAGACGACGCGGCCGATGCGCTTAGTAATATTAGTTTTAAAATAAAAGCGGGTGAAAAAGTGGCTATTTTGGGGCGCAACGGTTCGGGTAAAAGCACCCTCGAAAAACTTATTTTAGGCCTTTACGACCCAACCGCAGGCTCCGTAATGGTCGATAATAACAATATACAACAAATAGACCCCGCAGAACTTCGTCATAACATAGGGTACGTACCACAAAATATAGCGTTGTTTTTTGGTAGCTTAAAAGACAATCTCACTATTAGCGCATGGCATGCTAAAGATGAGCAAATTATTAGCGCATGCGAAAAAAGCCAGTTATTCGAGTTAATCAACTCTCACCCCGATGGGTTTGACCTACAAGTTGGTGAGCAAGGTCGCCTGCTATCTGGCGGCCAAAAACAAGCAATTGGTATAGCGCGCGCACTAATAAACGACCCTCCTATTATGCTGTTAGATGAGCCTACCTCATCGCTTGATCAAAATAGTGAAAATAAAATTATTCAAAATTTAAAAACCGCCACCCAAGACAAAACCTTAATTGTAGTTACTCACCGGTCGTCTTTACTTTCGTTGGTCGATCGCATCATCGTGCTCGATAACGGAAAAATAGTTGCCGATGGGCCTAAACAAAAAGTAATTGCCGCACTGAATAACCAAACAGTGGAGCAAGCATCATGAGTGACAATAAAAAGCCCCTAGAGCAGCGCTCTTTTGAATCGGTAAGTAAAGCAATAGAAGCACGTAAAAAAGGTAAGCCTTCAATCTTTAATCGCTTATTTAAAGGCTGGCTTTCGCCTCCTGAATCACAAGATTGGGTAGTCGATGCGCAATGGGAAAAAATGCAGCAAGAGCCTGCCAGCGCACGTTTTTTGTTATACCTCATTTGCATCGCATTTATATTGCTTACAATTTGGGCAGGCTTTGCGCCACTGGATGAGGTAGCCCGTGGTGAAGGACGCGTTATCCCATCAAATAAATTACAGTTAGTGCAATCTTATGATGGCGGTATGGTAGAAAAAATAAACATTCGAGAAGGGCAAATTGTTGAAGAAGGTGACGTATTAATAAAAATCGACCCTACTCGTTTTATTTCAAGCTTTAGAGAAAACCAATCTAAAGTGCAATCACTCACTGCAAAAGTAGCCAGATTACAAGCCCTTACCAGAAAAGAAGATCTCGTTTTTCCTGATGAGCTTGTTAAGCAAGTACCCGAGGCGGTCGCTCATGAGCGCTCAATATATTTAAGTAATCGCCAAGAATTAGAGCAGCAAGTGGCAATTCATAAACGCCAGCTAGAACAACGCAGACAAGATCACATTGAAGCAAAAGCCGCTTTGCAACAACACACAAGCGCTCTAAGGCTAAGTAATCGTGAGCTGCAAGTAACACGCCCACTGTTAAGAACCGGTGCTGTATCTGATATCGACATCATTAGGTTAGAGCGTGAAATAGTTGATTTAAACGGCGAAATAAACCGCACTAAAGCCGTTATTAACCGCAGTTTATCGGCTATCAACGAAGCTAAAAACAAAGTAACAGAAGTCGAACTTGCGATGATCAACCGCTGGAACAACGAGCTTTCGGAGGCATTGCTGCGTTTAGAGTCGATAAAAGAAACCGAATCAGGGCTTGCCGACAAAGTGGCCCAAACTGAGATCAAATCACCGGTTAAAGGCACGGTACAACGTTTATTGGTTAATACCGTAGGCGGCATTTTACAACCCGGCAGTGATGTTTTAGAAATAGTCCCTTTAGACGATCAACTTATTGTTGAGGCAAAAATACCGCCGAAAGATATTGCCTTTTTACGCCCTGGGCAGCCCGCCATGATTAAATTTAGCGCCTATGATTTTGCGGTATACGGCGGACTAGAAGCCGAGGTACTGCATATAAGTGCAGATACAATTACCGACGACAGAGAAAATACTTTTTATTTAGTGCAATTAAAAACCACTAAAAATAACTTTTCAGAAGAGTTGACTATAATTCCAGGAATGACCACACAAGTGGATATTATTACTGGTAAAAAAACCGTCTTGGAATATTTACTTAAACCCGTACTCAGAGCTACATCGCAAGCAATGACAGAACGCTAAACTGAATTTATTGGAGTAAATTAATGCGTCAAAGTATATTTATTACACAACCCGAACTTGAATCGAGCCACTGGCGAAGTGCGTTTGCAGGTTGTGTAATATGCACCAAAGAACCAAAACAAATTAATGCATCAAGTATTATATGGGTTCTGGCGGGCACTTCGGGATGGCTTGAACTGGTAAAAAAATACGCCCAAAAACGCTTGCCAGTTATTGTAATGACCACAAATCTAGAAATAGAGGAACTTAGAGCAGCCCTGCAAGCGGGCGCAAGAGGCTATGTAGAAGCACTTGCATCTAAAGTAATATTACAACAGGTACTTGAGACTATTTGCTCAGGCGGCCTGTGGTTACCTGGGCAGCTACTATCTAATATTGTTGGGGCACTAAGTCAGCAGCAAATAAATTACACCCAAGCCTGCGATATTCAAAGCTTAACTAAACGCGAACGCCAAGTTGTTGATATAGTTATAACAGGGGCAACCAATAAACAAGCCGCTGAGTCACTAAATATTACAGAGCGGACAATTAAAGAGCACATGAGCTCAATTTTCACTAAGTTAAAAGTGCGCGACCGTATACAACTTATGTTAGCAGTTAAAGGTAACTAGCTTAAGCTGAAATAATAAAACCTTCGCCAGTTATAGTTAACCTAATAAACAAAGGCTTATAGGTTAAATACTAAATTGCATTTACCTATTCACCGCCATTATTAAACCACTCCCCTTTAATTAAAGAGTCGCTTTACGACTCTTTAATTACTCCATCAAAGCCAAGATTAACCAGTGTATCTATATCGTCTTGGCTTGTTACGCCCTGTGCAACCACTTTAATACCAATGGAATGTGCTAATGTGCAAACACCGCGTAAGAAGGTTTGATTGTCTTGGCTGTAACTAATGTTATGCGCGTAAATGCTGTCTATTTTAAGCATTTCTAAGCCAAATTCTTGAATGTTCTTAATCTTAGTAAATTCAGGCCCCACACGTTTAAGTGCCACTTTAGCGCCCATACAACGCACCTGCTCACAAAATTCCTTAAATATATCCTTTTCGTTTACGACAATGTTTTCGCGTATATCAAAACATATATTTTTTGCCAAATCAGGAAAGGCAGATACATAGGTTAATACCGAGGCAAGCGCGGTATCATCCATTAATGTTTGCGCCGAAAGCTCTACAGCAATCAATTCATTTGGCGGCGCTTCACCGTACTGTTTAACAATTTGCTTGATTAAACTCCAATCCAAACGCGCTAATAGGTTTAAGCGATTAGCCCATTGATAGTAGTAGCTTGATTTATAATGTTGGCCGCCAAATTCTAAACTTAAACTAAGCTGGTGCTGTAACAAGGTGTCGTTAAAACCCATAACCTCTAAACAATTTAACTGTATAGTTTTTTGCTCAAGCGCATCCTCAATAGCCTTTTGCCAGCCAGTAGAGTCATCAAAAATTTCACTCTTTTGTTTGTTATCAATGACTTTTGCTTGCACTCCAGGTTTGTTACCTGCTGTTTTTAATAAACCATCTACACGGCGTAATAAATCAAAGCGGATGTCGTTTTTCTCAATGTAGGTACAACTGTGTACAATGGCCAAATCAATATTTTTGTATTCATCAACAATCGATTTATGCAATGCGGTTATTTGCTCGCTAAGCGCCTGAATATCATCAGTATCGCTAAACAACACAGTAAAGTCGGTATGTGATATACGCGCAATATAGTTTTCTGAAAAGTGCGCCTGATTCGACTCTAAAAACTGTGTTAACACCTGAGAAAAACGGCGTAAAAAGTTAACCATTTCTACACGGCTAATCGATTCACTTATTTTATCTAAATTAACCACCCTAAATAAAAACAAAGCACCATGAGCATGATCTTTCACTTTTTGTAAATGAGCCTCTAATGTGGCACTAAAATACTCTCGATTGGCAAGCCCTGTTAGCTCATCGTGCTGGGCTTTAAAACGCAACTCCTCTAAGCGTTTATTATCTTCTTTTATAATGCGGCTAAACCGTGTCGATAATAAATTCATCGACTGCACAAGGCGCGCAAACTCAAAGGTTTTTGGCACTTTTGATTTAATAAAACGCTTATCGCCAAAGGCGTTTGCTTGATACACCACATCATCAAGTGGCGTTAAAATTCTACGTAATAAATACGCACTTATGGCACAGGCAAAAAAGGCCACCACTAAAAAGCTAAAAAACAGTTTAAGGGCGCTTTCCCACAATGCTTGCTCAGCATATTGGCTGTGGCTTTCAACAAATAAAGTGCCAAATTGCTGCCAACCGTTGTTAACCTGCCCTACACCTGGCTGTACATTAAGCCCATATACCGCTCTAAACCAAGCTGGTGCGGTATTTTCTAACGTGTCGGTAAATACGCGCTTTACAATAACCTCACCATTTGGGTCTTGCAGTTCTATACGTTTGTAGTGGCCGGTATCAAAAGTGGCCGACACTAACAGCTCAAGCTCTACAGGATCTTTTTCAAGCTGACTAATCATCAGCGCTAAGGAGCTGGCATTATCAACATTTTTTAAATACAGCTGCGTAGAAAAATAGTTTCTAGCAGAGTTAGTACTTATTAATACGCTACTTATAAAGCCAACAAAAATCACCACCAGCAAGGTGATCCACAGCTCTTGCCTAAGAGTGATTTTTCTTTTTTTGAAAAACTTAAATAAGGAAAATGACGCCATTACCACATAACCCCTTCTTGTGATGTCTGCTCCAAAATTTTACGCCAACGCGATAGCCTTGCTGTCGGGCTGGCTACACTTTTAGTCGAGTTATTTGCCCATAAACCTTGGCTGTTAAAACTAAATACCGGGCTTAAATCAACGCGTTTTGCTGCAGGTAACACTTTTGTTATTAAACTATCTAAAATAAGCGGCTGAGCATTAGGCGTAGCAAAGTAGCCTAATACCATGTGTGCTTGTGTTTTGTTTGTACCAGCAAGCTTAGCTTTTACATATATAAGCCTAAGCTTGTCGTCGCTTACGCCTAAGGCGCGTAAACTAATGTATTTAGCAATGGCATAATCTTCACAATCACCTAAACCACGGCCAAGGGTTTCTAATGGTGTAGCCCAATAGTCGTTTTGCTTCCAAAGCTGTATATCGGTTTGGTATCGAAGATTGCGTGCAAAAAAGTCGTTAACAATTAAAATTTGTTGTTGTTCTGATTTATTTTGGGTGCGCACCAGCATAGTTTGCCAATTACGCGCCACAGTGACTCGCGCAGGGCCATATTTTTGCCCCATTAATTCTATAAAGGTATTAAATTGAATAGTTAAACGGCTCGCAAACACGCCGCTTGAAAGTAAAAAAAATAGCAGTAAATAGCGCAAATTGCTTTTGCACCAAAAAAATAGCTTATTTGAGGAAAGAGTAGGCCTAAGTGTCATTCACAGCCCAAAAAAGAAAAATTAAAAACATATACCAAACGCTACACTACTTGTTCAAATATTATTCGTAACAACAGCATAGCACTCAATATAAAAGGATGAGATATTTTGTATGTGTTTTTTTACTAGATTTAAATTTTTACTCGGTCATTTCAACTTTGCTTAATACATTAACTAACGTATTGAACCATCGTTGTATTTAAAGCTGATTTATCAAACCCTAGATTTACAGAAAAACGCTCCCGTAAATAGCAAAGTTATGTGTTGCTATGCGAGTATACTCCACGCGCTTAACGTTAAAACCAACCGCTAAAACAGCAGCTTAATATAGCTTTACTATTTAAAGTACTGGCCAGTTACTTAGTAGTAGGTCACTTTTTTAACTTCACGCGGCTTAATTTCACCTATGTATAAGTCGTGCACGCGCTTCATGTTTAGCTCAAGCTCAGTAACGTATACATCGTCAACTGAGTAAGTTTTAATAATTTGCGCACCTTTAATTATGCCCTGCACTTTACTTTCCATGTAATCGTTTTGAGCAATAGCACCTGCTACAGACGTGCCCGCTGTAATTTTTTGCCCATAAACTTGCTCAGTCAGTTCACGGTACGCCTCAAGCTTAGAGGCCTTAATTGCCATTAATTGCTTTTGTGATTTATTAGCCCCTTGCTGCAAGCTAATAGGTGCATAACCAACCGCTTTAAGTATGGGATAATTATTTGGCTCTACATATTTGTACTCAACATGTTTATCAAACACGTTGCTGCAACCGGCAAGGCTAAGGCCTGCTAAAGTAAGTAATATAATTGCACGCATTTATTTGCACCCTTTAAACTAATTGCGCAAATAAATGCAGGTTTAATGCCATTTGTTATAAAGTACTCATATTGGTGCAGTCCTTGCTTAGCTAAAGCGTAATTAACTAATTTTATGTGGAGTACCAGTATGAACACGTTTTTATCATCACTATTTGCAGGTGTTACTAGCGCTGCATTATTAACGTTTTCTACCAGTACTTACGCACAATGGTTTGAATCTACCGGCCATGCACAAATACAAAATGGCGACATAAGCAGTGCTAAATCGGCCGCAATTAAAGATGCAATTACACAAGCATTAGTGTTTTCTGGCGCCCGGGTTAGCTCGGTACAGACCTTGGTAGATGGCGTGCTAACGCAAGATCAGCTAAAAATTAGTAGCCACGGCGAAATACAAAAAATAGAGCTGGTGAGCGAGCAACGCCAAAATCAACAATTTGCCATTACGCTTAGGCTTGATGTATTTGCCCAAACAGAGCAATGCCCACAAAGTAGCTTTAATAAATTTGTTGCTGTAACCCAAAGCCAGCTTGTTCATCGTGAGCATGCCTTAATGGGTCAAATATTTGACGTAAATAAAGCCATTAGTAAAAAGTTATTTAGTGCTTTGCAAAGTACAAAAATGAGTGCCCTGCCCGTTGCTTACTACAATAAAGCAATTAATGTAGACAATTACTTTAATCAGCAGCACGACTACTCAAATGCACAGCTAGAAGAGCTTTCAGCCAGAAGCAACGCGCAATATGTTTTATTAAGCCAAATAACCAATTTAGCGCCAAGCGATAAACTCAACAACGACTACGCCTTTTGGCAAGACGAAACCTACCAGCGCAGCTACGCTATTGAGTTTATGTTGTTTGATGGCACCACGTACGAACAATTATGGCAAAACAGCTATCATACCCAAGCTGTATGGCCATTTGAAAAAACAGCTATTGTTGATGTAAATAGTGATAGGTTTTGGCAATCACCTTTTGGGCAAAGTATTAGCGATATAAATCAAACGGTCAGTTACGATATACAAGCGGCTATGGCGTGTTTTCCTACTAAAGGTAAAATAATGCACATGGAAAACAATAAATTGGTGATAAACCTAGGCAAAGATCATGGTCTTAAAAAAGGCCAGCTATTAAGCATTGCGCACCATAACTACTTAACTGATGCACAAGGCAATACTATGCCGCATACCATTACCACGCTTAACACCATTGTGGTTGAGCAACTTTATAAACAAAGCGCCATTGCTGTAAGCCTTAACGATAAGCCTTTGCCTGGGGTACAAATAAACGATGTGGTAGAGGTTGCAAGCCAAGAACGCTAAATAAGCGCCCGTTTTAAATTTGGGTGCTCTGCCAACCACTGGGCTAATTGCTCAACGCCCGCCAAATGCGGGTAGTGTTTTCTGCAAGCAAATACCACATTACGTTGCTGATTAGGAAAAATAGCTAAATAATCAATCCCTACACGCTGTGTACACGCAAGCTTGGGCACAAATGTCACCCCGTCATCTATCGCCACCAGCGCCAATAAAGTTTCTAAACTATTGCCCTGATATTGGTTTGACACATCCACTCCTGCAGCAAAACAAAACTTTTGGGCTTGATCTTTAAAGCAATGGCCATCACTTAACATTAATAGGCTACAACTTTGTAAATCGCTTAGCGCTACTTTTTTACGATTAGATAACGGGTTATCGGTTGAAACAGCCACCATAAAGTCTTCTTTGTACACGTTAACCGTATGGTAGTTTTTAAGCTCGGGAACATCGGCCAAAATTGCAAAGTCGAGCTCGCCGTTATCAAGCGCCTCTAGCATAGTCGCTGTTTGCATTTCTATAAACGAAAAGTGGCTCTCGCTAAACGCCGCTTTCATAGAGGTCAGTAAAGCGCTAAGTAAGTACGGCGCAATAGTAGGAATAATACCAATTCTTAGCTTACCTTGTAGCGGCCCGTTAGAAGTAGCCGCCAGCTCTTTTAAGATTTCTGTTTGCTCTAAAATAACGTTTATCTGTGTCAACAAACGTTCACCTTGCGCTGTTAATGTAACTTGCTTAGTTGAGCGGTCAAATAAAACAACATTAAGCTCTTGCTCAAGCTTTTTTACTTGCCCACTTAGTGTAGGCTGGCTAACAAAACAGGCATCGGCCGCTTTGCGAAAATGCTTGTGGTGCGCTATTGCTTTTACATACTCTAAATCTTTTAAGTTCAAATTCATCTCCACCTGATAGGCTATACCTATTAGTTTAATACAAACAAACGATTGGAACTATATTTAAATTCTCGCCATAATGGCTCCAACAAATCAAGAGGAACAAACTATGTTAAAGAATATTGAAGGTCAAACAATCCCAAGCGTTACATTTGCAACACGTCAAAACGACGAATGGAAATCAGTAACCACAGACGAAATTTTTACAGGCAGAACCGTTGTTGTGTTTTCACTACCGGGCGCATTTACACCAACCTGTTCATCAACTCACTTACCACGCTACAACGAGTTAGCCGGTGTACTTAAGCAAAATGGCGTTGATGAAATTGTATGTGTATCAGTAAACGATACATTTGTAATGAACGCATGGGCAGAGCATCAAGAAGCGCAAAACATCACATTATTACCTGATGGCAACGGCGAATTTACTGACGGCATGGGCATGTTAGTAGATAAAAACGATTTAGGCTTTGGTAAGCGCAGCTGGAGATACTCTATGCTAGTTAAAGATGGCGTTATCGACAAAATGTTCATCGAACCAGATTTACCAGGCGACCCGTTTGAAGTTTCTGATGCAGACACAATGCTTGACTACATCAACCCAAAACAAACTAAACCAGAGCCAGTAACCGTATTTTCTAAGCCTGGTTGCCCTTTCTGTAAAAAAGCAAAAGAGCTACTAACAGAAAAAGGCTACGCATTTGAAGAAGTTGTTATGGGTGCAGGCGCTACATTAACAAGCCTTAAAGCAATTTCTGGCCGTGACACTGTTCCACAAATATTTATTGGTGGTAAACACATTGGCGGCTCAGACGATTTAGAAAAATACTTTGCTTAATTAAGTAAAAAAATAGCAGGGGCGTACACGCCCCTCTATATCAATCTCATCGCTCAGATTGAAAATAATAAAGGATACCACTATGAAAGAATTACAAACCGATGTTGTTGTTATAGGTGCAGGTACTGCAGGCTTAAGCGCATACCGTAACGCAAAACAATTCACCCCTAACGTTTTAATGATTGAATCAGGCCCGTACGGTACTACCTGTGCACGCGTTGGTTGTATGCCAAGTAAATTACTTATTGCCGCAGCCGAAGCCGCGCATTCAATTGAAATGGCACCTGCATTTGGTGTACATAGCACAAAGCCAAGAATAGACGGCAAAGCAGTTATGGCACGTGTTAAAAGCGAACGAGACCGCTTTGCAGGATTCGTAGTAGAAGCCGTAGACGGCATTCCTGATGATGATAAAATTCGTGGCTACGCCAAGTTTTTAGACGCCAACCGCGTACAAATTGACGATGACATCATTATAACTGCTAAACGTTTTGTTATTGCCACCGGTTCACGCCCATCATACCCAGGTGTGTTTAATAACTTTGGCGACAAGCTAATTATTAACGATGATGTATTTGACTGGGACGACCTACCAGAGTCAGTGGCTGTATTTGGCCCAGGCGTAATAGGCCTAGAAATTGGCCAAGCACTTAGTCGCTTAGGCGTAAACGTAAAATTATTTGGTGTTGGCGGCGCAATTGGTCCACTTACCGACCCAGTAATTAAAGACTATGCAAACACTGTTTTTGCTGAAGAATTTTTTGTAGATACCGACTCAAACGTATCTGACATGATGCAAGTTGGCGATAAAGCCCAGCTTACTTACACCGATAAAGACGGTGCTAAACACACCGAGCAATTTGACTACGTACTTGCAGCCACAGGCCGAGTACCCAACGTAGACAAGCTAGGTTTAGAGAATACCGGCATAGAGCTTGATGAGCGCGGTGTGCCACACGCCGACCCGCACACAATGCAATGTGGTAACTCAAATATATTTATAGCGGGCGATGCCAGCAATATGATCCCCCTGCTACACGAAGCATCTGATCAAGGCACCATTGCCGGTCAAAATGCTGGGCGCTTCCCCGATGTACGCATTGGCCTTCGCCGCGCAAAAATTGCCGCAGTGTTTAGTGACCCACAAATAGCAATGGTAGGCGACAGCTACAAACAAATTACAGACCGCCTAGGTGAATGTGGTTGCTTTGAAGTAGGCGAAGTGAGCTTTGAAAACCAAGGCCGCAGCCGAGTAATGCTTAAAAATAAAGGCCACATGCGCGTTTACGCAGAGCAAGGCACAGGCTTATTTTTAGGTGCAGAATTTATTGGCCCACAAGCCGAACACCTTGCTCATTTATTGGCATGGGCTGTGCAAAACAAAATGACAGTACCAGAAATGCTGGATATGCCATTTTACCACCCAGTAATTGAAGAAGGTTTACGCACGGCCCTTCGCGATTTAAATGCCAGACTTAAATTTGGCCCAGATATTATTAACAGCTGTATGGAATGCGGACCAGGCGCTTAACTTTTATACAGTAATAAAACAAATACATACTTGCTAACAAAAAGCCAAAACAGTCGTTTTGGCTTTTTTATGCGCTTTTTTAACGCTAATACCCATTGTGTTAAATTATGAGGTATTGATAGCAACAGATAAACAGAGTAATAACAAAGGCCTAATTTTCGATAGGCATATGTTCTACTTAAAAATTTATAACGCCGTTTACGCTTTATTTAGCACGTTTGAATGACTAAATTCTTAATTCGATTGCTATAACCTCTCAAAAATTATTTTAGCTGTTACACTTATTTGATTACTCAATCACAACAAGATGGAAAAGCTATGCCCAATAATAAATTTAGACTAGTCACCCGCAGCGATTTTGACGGCTTAGTATGTGCCGTACTGCTCAAAGACTTAGACCTAATTGATGACATTTTATTTGTACACCCAAAAGACATGCAAGATGGCAAAATCGACATAACTGCAAACGACATTACCACTAACCTACCCTACGTTGCTGGCTGTCATATTGCATTTGACCATCACTTAAGCGAAACCGTACGTAACGCAAGCGATATTAAAAACCATGTAATTGACCCTAAAGCCCCTTCTGCTGCACGCGTTGTTTATGATTATTATGGCGGCGCAGAAAAATTTCCAAACATCAGCACAGACATGATGGAAGCGGTAGATAAAGGCGATGCAGCGCAGTTCTCAAAAGACGAAATACTCAACCCAACAGACTGGGTATTAATGAACTTTATCATGGATGCACGCACAGGCCTTGGCCGATTCCGCGAGTTTAAAATTTCAAACTACCAATTAATGATGAAGCTAATTGATGCCTGTAAAGATCAAAGCATTGAAGATATTTTAAAAATGGAAGACGTAGCCGAACGTGTTGCGCTTTATAACGAGCATAACGAAAAGGCCAAAGAGCAAATAGCACAATGCGCAACCGTGCATAAAAACCTCGTGGTGCTAGATTTAACTCAAGAAGAAACTATTTACGCCACCAACCGCTTTGTTATTTACGCCATGTACCCCGACTGCAATATATCAATTCACAAAATGTGGGGCCTTAAAAAACAAAACGTAGTATTTGCCATAGGTAAATCAATCACTAACCGCAGCTCAAACACCAATGTGGGCGAGTTATGCCTTAAATACGGCGGTGGCGGCCACTTAAACGCCGGTACCTGCCAAGTAGAAACCAGCAAAGCCGAAGCAGTGCTTGGTGAGCTGATAGATACGATTACGAGTGATGGTTGAGCTGTAAGCTGTAAGCTGTAAGCTGTCGAAATTATAAAGCGAGTAGATTTATATTTACTCGCTTTTTTGTGTGTAGTTATTAAAATTACTGTTTTACTAACACTTCAACTCAGTAGTTATTGGTATCTTAGATTTTTTAAGGGCGGCTTTGAGCTATAAGCGGACGGTCGGGTAAACTCGTTGTTGGACAGAAACGTGTTAGATCTGATGGTCTAATACGTTACTGTCAAATTAGGCAAAGTATGTGGATTTCTGTTTGTTAGGCTTTTGTACTGCACCACTGGACTTCCCACAGAAATCATCAAGCATTCTGAGAAGCTAACAGCGAAAGATGAGCAAACCCGATTATAAGTTTAACAAGCGCATTAAATCTGACGCCCCACATTGTCCGATTTTTTGCTTAAAAGAAAATGACGCAAAAAAGCGTCCAACATGTTCCGCAGTTTATGCGGGCGTTAGCAGTCGATATGAAATTTCGCATAATTAGAAGCATTGAAGCACATATTATTAAAGATCGTGTACCAACTGAGTACAAGAGCTTAGCGGCAGCTTGTGAATCTCAGTTTTCTGAAAAATGTACTTTGATTACTTTTCCACATAATAGAAAAGATGTGATAAAAAGTAACCTTACAGAAAAAGCATTAAAAAAGTTTGGAGAGCCGAGCCAAGATACTTTAATAGTTGTTGGAGGCTGTTTTTCATTAGAATCTGTTGAAAAATTAAAAAAGTACAATGCCGTTTTTCTTGCTCTATCGGAGTTCTCATGGACAGATGAGCGTCACACGTTAATAAAGTCAGGCGAACCTAGGTAGAGTCAACTGCTAAGAAGTCGTTTAAAAGGACAAAAACAGTTGGCTTTTAACGAGTTGTTACGAACGTCCGGAAATGGCACTGAGCCGAACTTCGACAAAGAGCGAATTACGGACATTGAGCTAATCTTCATTGTTAAATAATATTATGCTATACCATTATAATGACTCTTTATTTTATAGGGATTTGAAATAACAAATGATGAGAACTTTTTTATTGTGTTGCAGTTTAATCATTGCGACGTCTGCTTATGGAAATATGCCATCCTATTTCAACGAAGACATTGATAGCGAGTACAGAGAGCTGCTTAAACATGCGGACAAGATGCTTCCTCAAACGGATAAACAGCTAGCATACCTTCCTTCATTCTTTCCATTTAGTCTGTTGGATGTTCGCCCAACGAATTTCGTAAATAATAATGACAAGCAAGCCTTTGCAAATTTTAATTTTGGGGTATTAGGAAGTAGGTTCCTGAATATTAATAAGAAGCAACTTTCTAATTTGCCAAGCATCTCAATATGCAAGGAGCAAAAATGTAAAAAAGAGCGAATTGAGCTGATAAAGCAGTTTTTAGTGGATTCAAAGAGTGAAGTTGAAATGTTGAGACAAAATACAAGTCTTTATATTGTCCAGCAAACGGCACCACATGTTTTTCGCATAAATAACACGTTTTATAGTCCAACGCAGCTTATTACCTACTACCCATCCAAACAAGCAGGATTTATCCCGTCAGGTGACTATAGGTTATCCAAGCCTGAAGAAGCTCCCAAAATGTTGGCATTATCTGAAGTTACTAAGGCTCTGAGAGAGGTGATGGCTAAGTATAATGTTGCTGCAATCACGAGAGTAAACGAAGAGAGTCTCAACATAATCTTTGGAGGTATAAGCGATAACCATTGGGGAATCGTAATTAACCATAAATCAACTATTCCAACTTCTGGTGATTATAGCCATATAGGTTTGGAATTCGATATTGTTCAAAAAGTTTCTGATAGCAGTTTTTACTATCAGACTAACTAATGGCTGTTATTGGCACTACCCAGCCACTCGGCAACATAAAATATTGATAATAATTGGTAAGGTATTTTACTGTGTCGGATGGCGCTTCGCTTATCCGACCTACGCAGGCACAAAAGAGTTACTAATATTGCATTAGGTTTTTGGTTGGTAGCCCCTGCAACCACCAAATTAAAAACTTAAAACCATGAATTTAAATAATAAAAATAAAAACAAAACAGAAAAATGTAACTACCAGTGTAACTAAATTACTTTTTGTAACTTAGTATAGTAACTATTTAGAATTAGCTGATGACTTTTAATTAAAGAGTAATAAAAGTTTATATAATGCTATCTTATTTTTATCGCTATACATGATATACATCCAACCACTAATATAACTTTATTAGTGGTTGCTCTCTGGGTATCAGATGGTTTTGAATTAAATATTAACCAAATATGTCATTCTAAAGACTAGTTAAGGTGTTTATGAGCTTAGAACAAGAAAAAAAGAAACTAGCACTTCTATCAAATATCAAAAGTAACCCTGAACGAAATTCAGTAGGTCTTGACGGTGGTTTGATATATGAGCTTTGCTGTATTGGTTACATTAATGGTCAAGAAAGTACGGATGATAATACCTATAAGCTCACAGGCTATGAACACGAATATGCTCAACTTAAAATCACCGATAATGGCTTAACTTATTTATATGAACTTGAGCAGTCAATCAGTGGAAGAACTAGCAGTAAAAATCGTTTCGAAAAGCTTTGGTGGCCATTATTTATAGCCATAACTACCGCTGTAGCTGTAACCTTTATTCCTAAATAATTATGGTAGTACTACACTAAAATAATGTTAATTAGCATAGAGTAATGGACATCTTTAATAAGTACTGGCTGCTTTAATCATATTTGATTATCCAATTCAGTATTTTAAATATATATTGAACTAAAAATTAAGCTTTTACGAAATATGAAATCAATAAAAGGAATTATTATGAAAATTTTACTAACTCTTAGTCTACTTGTTCTTCTAACAGGGTGTTTTGGTCCAGACAAATTTGATGCTTCAAATGATGAGACAATTAAGGAATCCACACAGAAAATAGTTAATGATCTACCCGAAGCAGACCGTGATGAGTTTAGAAAGGCTTTCATGTATTTTAGTATGGGTGGTTCTGATGGGCTTGGGGCAATGTTCGGAGCTGCGTTTTCAGGTAAATCCTCAAAGCTTTCAAATGAAACATCAATAAAAATCAATTTACAAGAGATAAACGGTTTAACCGGTAAACAAATACTAAATAAGTACAAAGTTAGTTTAGAAGAAGACTTGATTAAGCGAAAAGAAAAAGAAGTAGAGTTAGATAAAACTAAAACTCTCAAAAGAGAAGCCCAAGAACTACTCGATAGCAAGAAGTTCAAAGAAGCTATTGCAAAATATGAAGCCTTAAGCAAAATAGCCTCTGGTGTAGAAGCAGCTGAAAAAGGAATTGAAAAAGCTACCAAAGCTATGAATGAATTCACCGAAAAAATGAATTACATTGATAAAGTCACAATAACTGAATTTTCAGCTAAAAGAATTGACACATACTCCAAAAAAGGAATACCTGCGGTTAGAATTTCACTGAAAAATAATGGTGATAAATCCCTAGACAAAGTTAAGGTTATTGTTTATTTCCAAGATAAAAATGGTGATACGATTTTTGAAGAAAACTATTTTCCTGTTCTTGTAAGTAAGTATTCATACAGCAGTGCTAGCAAGCCTTTAAAACCTGGATATATCAAAGAAATGGATGAAGGTAAATACTATACACTTGATTCTACTTTAAGTGATTGGGTTGAAGGTAAATCAATAGCAAAAGTCGTTGATATCGAGTTTAGTAGCAAATAAAAACACAAGAATTGACAAAAAGATAGTGCCAACAACTCTTAACTTTTTGGCACTGACCAATTTATCCACCCGCCTAGTTTTTAGATCTCTACTAAATTATGAGGAACCTAGATATCATCAACTCGAATTAAAGTTTATTTAATCAGCATAAGACAAAAATGAGGCACTGTTTCAATAGGAACTAAACTCGTATATAAACTAAAGTACAAATCGTTTATTTAAGCCCTCATTTGTTCCGAATTAAAAATAATAAATTAAAAAACAAGTACTTAAGACTTTAATTGTTCCGCCATTTGTTCCGCACTGTTCACCCTGCCACACGCTTTGAACAAGCGATAAAAACCATTCAAACCAAAACATTTCAAAACTCATTAGCCTTTAGTTTTATCCTACTAGCACCGTAATTTTTAGCCTGAGTAGCTTTGTAGCCCTTCCCACGCGCTTTAGCTAAATAAGATATACGGTAAATAGCCTCTTGCTGTGACTCTAAGCAATCGCGCTTCATGATGTAATAACAATTTTTTGGTACATAAGCCGAACCGTTAAGCTCGCCCCATATCTGTAAAACCTTCTTGGTTATGCTGTTTGGATAGTTAACTTTTGACGCATCAAGCATAAGCGCATAGTGGTAATGTTGACGTTTTGCCCTCTCAAGCTCTCTACACCATACAAAACCAATACGACTAACACCATACTGAGCCTTAACCCATTTAAACAGCCTACGGTTAAATACAGTGATGATTTTATTATCTGGCGTGTACGACTCCATACGCAAATCAAAACGAATTAACATCACGCGGCTATGGTTACTCAACATGGCCTCAATTTGGTCTAGCATAGCTCGCATAGGCTTAACCATTAACCCGCTTTTTCCAGCGTTTACCCACCAGCCTTTTTCACCGTGGACAAAAATGTGTTCATACCCTTTATCATTGTTATTTATGGTTAGTTGGTTTGTCATTCATGAGCCGTAGATATTATTAAATACCCAGTTAATTGTTAGTAGCTACTATCCATAGCTATAAGGCCCCTACTGGGGCGCATCTTCAAAAATAGCCTTTTTTCGAGGGTAAAAAACCGACTTTGAGAGTTCATATTCTTTCACCAACAAAAAGTCATAAATAACAAAGCATACAGCGATAGTATTCGCTTACATAAAAATACTGGTACATAGGTTTTTTAGGCTATTTTCTTAGGTGGGTTTCCCTTGGCCACGATCACTACCAAGGGATAATTCAAAGTTGATTTAATACGCTGGTGGCGCATATTTTTATTAAGCGGCCTGTTCATCAAAACGAGCAGACAATTTGCCTAATTCTTTTACGGCATCTTCAAGCAAACCTTCCACCAGCCAAATTACATTACTCAGATGCTCTCCAAACAATCCGCCAAATCCCTCACTATTACGCAAAGCGTCCAGCACCGTTCCAGCCTGAATTAATAGCTGCTCAAACCTCAATTGCTCTCTTGGGATTTCACCAAAATACATATCAACGCTATCCGTCAAAACTCCCCCTATGCGATCGCTAACCGTCCAAAGTAAGTTTGCCAATGTTACTTCTGTCATTGATTTATAACCATCATTAGCAATAATAAACGCTGTTAGGCTATGTACCTGTTTTACTGCCCCATCAAGATAGTCAAAGTTATCCACCGAAATGCTAGCATCATATTTCATATTGTTTGTAGTCATTATCCTGTTCCCTATTAATTAATTTTTAATAGCCGGTAATGGCAAACGGTTAAATGGCGCCAACAATTCCGCCTCTTGCCCCTCACTTAATATTCCTGCTTTTCGCCTTGTTCGGCTCGCGTTAATCTCTTTTAAAATTGCCGCTGCTATTTCTGGTGATGAAAAGCTATATCTAAGATGAGTGCCTATGCCATCAGGGTTCTCATCATTCACACGTGTTAACTCAAAACCATGTAAACGCTCTAACTGCGTGAAATAGTTCCTACCACTGGATAGGCCAACGTTACGCAAAATATCGTTTTCTGTAGCGCCTGTGGGGTGCTGCAAAATATATATAAATGCTCGCTCCTTCTTTGGCTGCGCTCTCGGCTTTTTTTGGCTATTATTGTTAGCTGATAAATTGGCTTGAGTGGCGGCTTTTTTACCGCTGCTCCCTTTCATTAGGCAGCCCCTTTCACTTCATTAGCACCGGGTAAGCTTTCCATCCATTTTTGAATATCACTAGCAAGCCAGCCCATAGCCTTAATACCTAGCTTTTTTCTAGCAGGGAACTTACCCGCCTTTTCCCAGCGGTTAATCGTAGATACGCTAGCGCCAGTAATTTCCACAACATCATTTAATTTTAAAATTCTATCTGTCATCGCCTTTCACCTTCTATTTTATTGGGTCAAGGCGAATATTAAGGGCTCAAAAATAAATTACACGACAGCTAACTTTAGGTTTCTGATTTCAAAACTTAACTTTCTAAAAATAAACATAAGAATATGATTCAAAACAACATTTATCTTGCTTTGTTCAACCATTCATTAATTATCTTTTCAATCGACCCCTTATCTTGTGGAGGCTCCAATGTTTCAGGCCAGAATAGCTGCGCTTTTATATCAACTAACTTAGCCACCTTTGCGCCAGCCACTTTTCCAGTGGTTTTTGTTACACACTCCCCCCTAAATTCAGATAATACAGCTAGAGCAGCCCCCAGTATTTCCATTCTTTCCCTATTACTTTTATCTATAATATCGAAACGATTGTGCGGCTCTTTTTTTGGTTTAATTGCCCCTCTTAATATTGCTGCTTGATCAGCCTTAATTAATAAGTCATCAACTTGAGGGTGTATAGGGTGAGTATGATGTACTTCAATTCCTTTATATTCTGTTGGCTCTTGAGCTTTTAACTTCCAAACTTGCCCTTCCATATCTTCCACCAACCCAATACTAAAGCTCTCATAGAACTGGTGATGATCGTAGGGGTCAATAACATTGCTACCCGCTTCAACATCATTATCTTTGAACTCTACACCTAAATGTAAAAGCAATAATTCATGAAAATACTCATCACAATGCTGTCGGTTCAACTTAAAGAAACCTTCTAACTTTTCTAAACTTTCAGGGCTTTCCTTTTGATTTTCGCGCACACCATAACGACTATGCCGACCAAATAACTCAGTATAAAAATCAACTTTCCCTCTGTTGTAATACCGGAAAAAGCGTTTTATTTTACTGCTATCGTCCATATCTGCTTTATCAAAAAGCACCTCTAATGCTTCATCTACACTAATAAATTCATCCATTAGCTAATCCTTAGACTACTTTTAAATGCTGGTTGCCAGTGACCGAGTAATCACCCTTACTAGCCGCTTCAATATGAGCAGACCACCAGCACATCATTTTACGTCTGCGTTCTAAATAGTCGGTTCGGTTGTAGGCTGCGCGCACTTGGTTTTTATCTACATGCGCTAGTGCTGCCTCAATTAAATCAGAGTCAAAACCTTGTGCGTTTAAAGTGGTACTCGCTAGTGCGCGTAAGCCGTGGGCTGTCTGCTTGCCTTGTAAACCCATACGCCTGAGCGCTGCGCCTAATGTCTCTCGGCTTAGGTGGGTACGTGGGTTGTTATCAGAAGGGAATATAAAATCACGGTGACCGCTAATAGGTTTTAAATACTCTAATAGGGCTAATACCTGCGGAGTTAAAGGAATTGCTTGCGGTTTGCGCTTTTTCATACGCTCAGCAGGTATGTTCCACACTTGATTATCAAAATCAATTTCATTCCACATTGCCCCCGCTGCCTCTGACGGCCTAGCCATTGTATGTAACTGCCACTCAAATAAGCATTTAGTAATAAGCTTTAAACGAGCATCGTTAACGGTTGCTAAAAGCATTGGCAGCTGTTCAGGGGCTACCGTAGGCATATTAGTATGCTTAACAGTATCAAACGCTTTAGCGATACTGTGAAGATGATTGATCGGCATACGCCCAGTATTAACCGCATAATCCATCACTTCATTAATACGCTGGCATAAGCGGCCTAGCATATCGAGCTTATTCGCTGCCTCTAAAGGGCGCAGCGTTTCAATGGTTAACTGTGCGGATAATTTACTTATCGGCACTTTACCAAGCGCAGGATAAACATGTATTTCAAATCCTCGTAAAATATTAAATGAGTGCCGCTCACTTACTTTTACTGTTTTTAGCTTTAGCCATTCAGCTGCTACTGCTTCAAAGGTATTCTTTGCCTCAGTTGCTTTGGTGCTCTGAATTTCTTCCCTATATTCCTTAGGGTCAATATCATCAGCAAGTAACGCCCTTGCCTCATCACGTTTTTTTCTAGCCGCTGCTAATGTTACCGCAGGGTAAACACCAAAACTTATTTGGGCTCGCTTTTTGATGTGCGGACGGTAGTAATTAAACAGCCACGTTTTAGAGCCATTCTTTTTTATACGCAAGCCTAACCCGCCACCATCTGACAACAGGTATTCACTTGCTTTTGGTTTCGCATTTTTTATCTGCGTATCATTCAAAGGAGTTGTTAATCTAGGCACGTTTTCACTCCACTATCGAACAGGTAGCCAACCCTTAAAATGGGATATTAAAATCACGATCCGCATTCTTCCTTTAATTTTCATCCGCTTAACTGAATTACAGCGGTTTTAGTTACATCAAAATCGACAAAACGATTCGGTGTAACTATGAGTGTAACTAAAGATATGGAATATAGAAAGCCATCATGAACGTTTAAGTTCGTTCAGGAGATACCATCAAAACCTTTAAACACAAGAGATAAGAAGGGAGGCTGACTTAATACGAGTCAATATAAACTAATATGAATTACTATGGAAAACATGAATTGGTAGCCCCTGCAGGAATCGAACCTGCAACTGCCCCTTAGGAGGGGGCCGTTATATCCATTTAAC
This sequence comes from Pseudoalteromonas sp. Angola-4, assembly GCF_028599265.1. Classification (NCBI taxonomy): domain Bacteria; kingdom Pseudomonadati; phylum Pseudomonadota; class Gammaproteobacteria; order Alteromonadales; family Pseudoalteromonadaceae; genus Pseudoalteromonas; species Pseudoalteromonas sp. Angola-4. The sequence goes on from NZ_JAQREK010000008.1 coordinate 28,463, forward strand.
TAAGAGGCCGCATCGAGCTTACAGCTTACAAAAATTATAACGGCATCTTGTTTTTCATATCAAGCTAAAATTAACTTAATTGCTTGATAAATATATATCTTCTTTGTTTAACACGTACAGTGGTATGAGTTTGCGGCTGCTTGCTACAATATGTTTGCTGTGAACATTTATAACGCGGGTGTTTACTGCTACGCCATTTGGGCGGTAAATTAACGTACCTGCTAATACATAGTTAGCCATGCTGCTTTCGCTTAGCTTTTCTATATCGCGAGATAACACAAAGTCGCCTCTGTTTGATACATCAATGTTGTCCATGGTTTTAAAATCTACCACGCCGTAGCCAAATTTTTGCAGCTGATGAATAAACGTCTCTGCTAATTGATTACCCAACTGATTACTTTTATTAAGCGATGCGTCTAAATCTACAATGGTGGTAACCGCTATGTTGATGCTGTTGTTATCGGGCGCTTCGGCTTCAAGCGTATCGACTAAATCCAGCGCCATTTGCTCTACATAGTTTGCCAGCGTTTTGTGGTGTTTAAGCGGTGTAAACTGCCTTGCTGTGTCGTACTCACTTTGCTGCTGCACAGATTGGTTGGCATACACTGGCGTTGGTTGGCTACTTTGCGTTACCACGGTGTAGTCTGAGCGCGTGTTTATGCTTTCGTTATGCTCATTATTTTGCGTTATTGAACAGCCAGTTAATGCTAACGTTGCCGTTAGCCCTGCTATAGCAGATAGTTTGTAAAACATGGTCAACCTCACTCGCTGGCTTGTTTAAGCATAATTCCGTCGGTGCGATAGCTACTGTTTAGCGCATCCACCACTGATTGAGGAATAAACCCTTGCGCACTGCCCACTACCGCTTTACTTTTAATGCCCACTATTCGAGCATTTACCAGTACGCCGCCTTGGTGGCTCACAAGTGTTCCTGCTAATACGTAATTAAAGTTTTGATCTTGGTTTAGCTCTAGGTAGTCGCGGCTAAATACAAAGTCGCCTGCGGGGGTTACTCGCATATAATCGGTGGTTTTAAAATCGATAACCGGTACTCCAAAACTATGCAGTTCATGCATAAAGCTTTCGGCTATTTGGTTACCTAACAGGCTTCCATCGCTGTAGTCATCATCTAAAAATACAAAGCTAGAAACGGCAAGTGGCGTTTTGTCGTTTACGTATTGCAGGTTTTCGACCATGTCTTGCATTATCCCGCGCACATAATGGTTTATATTTTTGCGTTTTGCGGGGGCACTTTTGGTGTAGTTACTTTGCTTGTTTAAATTAGACTGAAATAACGCTTCATTTGGTGCAGGTGCTTTTACCGCACGTTGCTCTGAAACAAGCTGGGCTGCATTGTCTTGCTCAACCTGCTCTGGCTCTGAATGTAGCGAATTTAACATTTGCGAACAGCCAAAGCCTAATGGCAAACATAGGGTAATTAATAGGTTTCTCATGGTGTGCTCCTGATTAATATTCGCTGCGGTACAAAGAGCCGTCACGCTGCTGAATTTTTTCATTTCCCCACATTACATTTATAGGGATCTCTGTGCTGCCTGCCGACAGTACTTGCTTGTTTTCAATATTAACGAGTCGTGCATTAACTATATAAGCATGCTGTTGTCGCGTTACAGTGCCGGTGATGACTAAGTCAATATTTTGGCGATTGCGTAATTTACTTAAGTCGCGGCTTAATATGCTGTCTGCGTTTTGCGCTAATATAAGGTTATTGCCAAGGCGGTACTCAACGGTATGATAGCCAAGCTGGGTAAATTGCGTTAATAAGCTTTCTTGAATTTGTAAGCTCAAACCCGAGGCCTGCCCTGCTACTACCTTAGTATCTAAAGCATCGGCATAAAAAAAGCTACTCACACCAATGCGCGCATTGGCATTTAAAGCGCCATTTACATGGTTAAGCTGCGAGGTTAGATTTGCTACATACTCGTTAACGGTATAGGGGGCCATTGCTGCTTTTGGCGCGTCAGTAGGCACACTCGGCTCTGGGGGCGGAACCAAATTGCAAGCAGTTAAATTTAACAATACTAAAGGCAGTAAAAGGCGCATAGTTGCCGTCCTCTTTAAAACATACCGAGGATGAAGCAATTATTATGCCTAATTAACCTAAACTCTGGATAATAAACCTATCTCTAGCCAGAGATAATAAATTTAAGTATCAAGATAGTTCAATATGCTAGTAAGGCTCTTAACCAGAGTTCAGGTTAATTAACTTTGAGGCGTTTTGACGTAGTAGGTTACAAAGCAGTTATTAATTTTTATTAATGACTTACATGCATCCTTTGCTGCTTCTTTTGTTTTAAACGCACCAAGCTTTAATCTATAAAAGGTGTGCTGGTCAATCAGTACTTGCTCGGTATTTACTTCAAGCTTATTTGAGGCCGATTGAAATTGCTTTATAGCCGCTTCAAGTACCGCTTTATTTTTATATGCCCCCACTTGCACAGCAAACAGCGCATTTGTATTTACAACAGCTAAGTGGTTAGTTTGCTGTTGTTTTGGCTGCGCGTTAAGTTGTTTTAATTTATCTACTGTGCGCTGTAATTCACTTTCTAGCTTTAACAGTCTTTCTAGTTGAGGCTTGGTTTGTTGCCACTGCTGCGCTGACTCTTTTAGTACGGCTAAGTCATCTTTTTTAATGAGCACCGCCTGCTTTTGGGCCGTTGCTAGTGCGTGAGCACTGTTTGATAATGCAAAGCCTAAAACTAATGTGGCTAAAAAATCCTTGTAGTGCAGCATAAGTATGTTGTTAATATGGGTAAGAGTGGGCGCTATTTTAACAGCCAATCAACGCTAAGCAAGTCACGCGTGCTACGGCCTATTGCGCTTTTATACCAATTAGCTTAATTAAGTAATCTATTATGAGGATAGTAAAACGTATTGATAGCTAGGCAAAAAAATTGCTATTTAGTTGTTCTAAACGAGATTTATTAACGCAGAACGCAACTCGATTAGGCCCGTCAAATGATTATTTATTATTGCGGGTTGGTATCACTATTAAAGTTTAATTGGCTTATCGGTGTAGTTACTTACAATGCAGTCGAGCTTATACATTTTAAATACTTCACAGTCGGCTTTGGCATTTTTAAGGTTTTTATAAGAGCCAAGCTTTAAGCGATAAAAGGTTTTATCATTTATTTTTGCGGTTTCTACGTTGGTTAATATTTTATCTCTAAATAGTGGCGCTGCTTTGGTATTTAGTTCTTGCCAGGCTTTGGCTACATCCTGCTTAGAATCAACCGAGGCAACTTGTAATGCAAATACATGTTTAGGGGTATTAAGCTTTATAGTTTGCTTTTGGTTATTGTTAGCAGCTTTGTAAGTTTGCTGACGACGTGGCTTATTACTGGTTGTACGCGAAGGCGTGCGAGTGTAACGGCTGCTGTAGGCAGGGCTTGCATTAGATTGTGCAATAGCTTTAGAGTTTATTATATCTATGTGATTAACCAGGTAAGTAATTTCTTTTTCAAGCTTTAAAATACGCTCTATACCGGCGCGTGCTTGCTGCCATTGCATTGCGGCATCTTTTAATTGCGCAAGCTCTAGTGCAGTTATCGATACGTAATCGGGCGTGGTGTTAGGTATTTCATTATCAACAGCAGGTTTAGCGGTAGGCGTAATAGAGCACGCCGTGCCAAACGTAAGCGTAAAAAGGCATACAAAAAAGTGTTTATAGTATTTTTTTAATTTAAGCATGTACCCGTTATCCTGAAAGCAGTGCCTGTGCACTTACATTTCAGTTAAACATTCTCACAAGAAAGCGTTTAACTTAGCAATTTAAACAATGAGCGATTTTTGCTCCCGCACGCTAATTTACCTGCTTAGATAAAATTAACATGACCCTTCCGTGAGTTTGGCTTTTAATACAACTTTGATGCCAATTAACATAAACTTTACAATATAAATTACGTTATGTTGCTATATAACGCAAGTCAAATTCAGAACATAATTAAGCGTAGACCATCTTTATTACTGGCGTGGTTAAAATTAAGTAAACCCATACCTATTTTTGTATTAATAATTTAGCACTAAAAAAGGCGCCTAAACAGGCGCCTTGGTGGGTAATTTAATAAAAACTAAATTAACGATTTAATAAATGTTTTTAAATCATCTGCAAACTCGTCGCGGCGCAGAGCAAACTCTATCGTTGCTTTTAAGTAGCCTATTTTACTACCACAATCGTGGCTGCGGCCTTTCATTGCGTACGCGTCTACTTTTTCTTGCTGCATTAGCATGGCAATTGCATCTGTAAGTTGAATTTCGTTGCCAGCCCCTTGCGGCGTTTTAGCAAGAAGTGGCCAAATGTTTTCGCTCAATACATAACGCCCTACTACAGATAGGTTTGAAGGTGCTTCATCTACTGGCGGTTTTTCTACCATGTTTATAATTGGCGAGCTTTCACCTTGGTGAAGCTCTACGTCACCTAAATCAACAACACCAAATTTGTCTACTTCGTCCATTGGTACTGGCTCAACCATAATTTGGCTGTGCTTAGTTTCTTCAAAACGGGCGATCATCTCTGCTAGGTTGTCTTTTTTAAGGTCGCTCTCTACGTCATCAACAATTACATCTGGCAAAATAACCACAAAGGGTTCGTTGCCAATAATTGGCGCTGCACAGTTAATTGCGTGGCCTAAGCCTTTGGCTTCGCCTTGGCGTACGTGAATAATGGTCACATCTTTAGGGCAAATTGCCTGTACTTCGGCAAGTAATTGCCGCTTTACGCGTTTTTCAAGCGTGGCTTCTAGTTCAAAGCTGGTATCAAAATGGTTTTCGATAGAGTTTTTACTTGAGTGCGTTACAAGTACAATCTCTTTAACGCCTGCTGCTACCGCTTCATTTACTACATATTGAATAAGCGGGCGGTCTACCACTGGGAGCATCTCTTTAGGGATAGCTTTTGTGGCAGGTAACATACGCGTTCCAAGGCCTGCTACTGGGATCACTGCTTTCATCTTGTTCTCCTTAATCTTATTATACTGAAAACGGATATTGGATTGGTTCGTGGCATTGATAGCCTACTACTTCAAAATCGTCTCGTGTTACCCATGTTTCTATATCTTCTAGTGATTTTATGTTTGGGTTAATATTTAATTGCGGTGAGTCAAACGGCTCACGTGTTAGCTGTACATCGCGCATTAACGGTAACTGGTTTTCGTAAATATGCGCGTTAGCAATTTTATGATACGCCTTACCTGCTTTATGGCCGGTAATTTGCGCTACCAATGCCAGTAATACAAAGCACTGAATTTGATTAAAATTAAGCCCTAGAGGCACATCGCAACTGCGCTGATACGATGTTAAATACAGCGTGTCGCCAAGCAGCGAAAACGTATGCGTGTGCATACATGGGCGCAAGCAACCAAGCTCAAACTCACCAGGATTATAAAAGGTAATTATTTCACCTCTGTCATCAATCCCGTTTTTTAAGTTATTTATTACTTTAGCAAGCTGATCGAGCGTTGAGCCATCTGGGCGCTGCCAATTACGCCCTTGCACGCCATAAACGCGGCCCATGTCGTCCTCGCCTTTGCGGTTAGGGTTATTTAGCCATGCGTTATTATCGTTTGCGTTTGCATCCCAAGTTTTACAGCCTATATCGCGAAATTGCGCTGCGCTATCGTACCCTCGTAAATAACCTAAAAGCTCTGCTATAGCGGCTTTGTAGTAACTTTTACGAGTGGTGATCATAGGAAATTTATTATTACCTACATCGTATTCTAAGTCGGCATTAATAACGGTTAAGCAGCGCGTGCCTGTGCGTTTGTTTTCTACCCATACACCTTCGTCAACGATGCGCTGACATAATTTTAAATATTGTTTCATGATCTGTTCTTACTATGCCTTTGCTGCGGTTACAGGTTGCGGTTTTTTGTACGCCCAAATTAATAGCCCTAGGCCACCAATTATCATAGGTAACGAGAGTATTTGACCCATTGAGATAAAATCGGCAAATAGGCCAAGCTGCGCATCTGGTTGGCGGAAGTATTCAATACAAAATCTAAATACGCCGTATCCTAATAAAAACACACCGGCTACACTGCCTGCAGGGCGAGGCTTTTTAATAAACCATAATAAAATTAAAAACAGGACTAGCCCTTCAAAAAAGGCTTCGTATAACTGCGATGGGTGACGCGCAAGCGGCCCACCCGTTGGAAATACCATTGCCCATGGCACATCGCTTACACGGCCCCATAACTCGCCATTTATAAAGTTACCAATACGCCCTGCTAATAAGCCAACCGGAACCAGCGGCACTACAAAATCTCCCACTGCGAATAGTGATTTTTTGCGGGTTTTTGCAAATAGTATAATAGCGGTAATAACCCCTAATGTTCCGCCGTGGAACGACATACCGCCTTGGTCAATTCTAAATAAATATAATGGATTTTCTAAAAAGTAACTAAACTGATAAAACAATACATAGCCAATTCTGCCGCCTAAAATAACCCCTAGCATGCCGTAAAAAAGCAAGTCGCTAACTTGCTCTTTAGTCCAGCCAGAGTTTGGTTTTTCGGCTTGACGATTAGCAAACCACATCGCAAATGCAAAACCAATTAAATACATTAAACCGTACCAACGTACGCTTAGCGGTCCAACAGAAAAAATTATTGGATCGATTTGAGGAAACTCAAGTGCCATAAATAAACCTTTAGCTAAAAACCATTTTAAGTGCGATGAGCACAAGCAACACCGCGAAAATTTTCTTTATTATATTAACAGGTAAATAATGAGTTGCTTTAGCCCCTAAGGGCGCCACAAACCACGATGTTATTACAATACCAAATAATGCAGGTAAGTATACAAACCCTGCGAACCCATGGGCTAAATCGGTTACCTGCCAGCCTGCGCTTATATAACCAATAGAGCCAAATAGTGCGATAACAATGCCGCTCGCTGATGCACAGCCTATCGCTTTTTTCATATCAACTGAAAAGTAATTAAGCATAGGGGCAATAAGTGCGCCGCCACCAATACCTATTAAACCAGAAAGCGCGCCCATAAGAGCAGAAATGCTCCCTAAAATAATCCCTTTTGGTAGCGGTTTTTCTTTAAGCGATTTACTACGTGATGCCAACACCATTCTGCCTGCAATAAACACAACACTTATTGCAAACACGCTGCGTAATGCTTGTTCGGGTATTAAACTTGCGGCAAAGCCACTTATTAACGCGCCTAAGCCTACACCCGACATAACCCACGGTGCAATTTGCCACGGCACATTATCATTTTTATGATGAGCCAAGACTGAAGAAGTAGAAGTGAATAAAATAGAGGCAAGTGATGTTGCAATAGAAATAACTAATACGTGATCAGGTGAAGTAACGTCAAACATCAGTAATAAGCTACTTAAAACAGGCACAATAATTAAACCGCCGCCTATCCCTAATAGCCCAGCTAAAAAGCCAACTACACAGCCAAGTAGCGCACAACTGGCCACGAGTAAAGCTAAGTCATACATAGTGTTCTCAAATACCTTTTCGTGCGCCTATATTAAAGGATTATAAAGTTAATAGCATCTTTAAGCGCTGCATTATTTGGCGGTATAAAACAGATCGCCTAATTGGTGTTCAATCATAAAATTGCGCGTTAAGCGCAGTACCTGTTTAGCGTTCGATTGCACTAAGCACTCTGCGAGTAATTGCTGCATATCGTTAATATTTAAGCGCCTTAAAATCCACTTTACTTTCGTTAACGACGACATGTTCATACTTAAATGCCTATAGCCCATGGCAATGAGTAAAATAGCGCCCTCTGGCTCGCCGCCTAGCTCGCCACATAAACTAAAGGGTAAACGGTGTTTATTACATTCATTCGCTACTTTATTTAATACCCTTAACACGCCGGGGTGATATGGGTTAAATAACTGAGCCACTCGCGCATTTGCTCTATCGACAGCAAGTAAGTATTGCGTTAAATCGTTACTGCCCACTGAGCAAAAATCCACTTTTTTAGCCCACTCGTCGAGCATAAATATACTTGAGGGTACTTCAAGCATAATGCCTACTTCTGGGCGCTCCAAGTTTTGCTCTGGGTGTTTTTCTGCCAGTTCAAAATAAGCTTGTTCAAATAACGCGAGCGCTTCGTCTACCTCTTCTGTACCGCTGATCATAGGCAGCATTATTTTTAAATTACCTAAACCCATATTTGCTTTTAACATAGCTTTGAGCTGATCTAAAAATAGCTCTGGGTGGTCAAGGCTTATGCGTATGCCGCGCCACCCTAAAAAGGGGTTTTCTTCGGTGATATTAAAGTAATCTAAAACTTTATCGCCACCAATATCTAGGGTTCGCATAACCACTGGCGCTGGATGGTAACTTTTTAGCACCTCCCTATACCAGTTTTCTTGCTCAGCTTGCGATGGAAATTGCCCCTTTTGCATAAACCATGCTTCGGTACGATAAAGCCCTACCCCATCGCAAATATGCGCACTACTTTGATCGGTATTAAGCTCAAGCCCTGCATTTAGCATTAAATTTATTTGCTCACCATCTAAGGTAACCGACTGCGCACTTTGCTCTGCTAAAAAGCGATTATTGAGTAGTTTATCTTGGTGCTTTAACTGAGCGTATTCATCGAGTAACACTTGCGAAGGAGAAATATATAAACGCCCTGCAAAGGCATCTAAAATCATTGGTTTAGCATCAAATTGCAATAAGGGTAAATCTTCAATCCCCCAAATAGCCGGTATTCCCATCGCTCGGGTTAATATAGAGGCATGGCTATTGGCTGAGCCATTCACACTCACTACACCGGCTAAATGCCCGTTGGGTACTTCAGCCAGCATGGCGGGCGTTAAGGTATTCGCAATTAATATGGTATTGGGTGGGTAATCTTTTACTGCGTGCTCTGTGTTTACAAGGTGGTGTAATACCCTTAAACCTATGTCTTTTACATCAACTGCGCGCTCTTTTATGTAGGGGTCTTGCATGGCATTAAACTGCGAAATAAGCCGCTCAATAACAATTTTTAAGGCGCTTTTTGCGCACCAGCCCTCTTGTAACTGTACCTCAACATTGTGGCCTAAACTTTTCGCATCAAGTAATTGTTGGTATACATCAAATACCGCGAGGGCTTCTCGCGGTATTGAGTCACTCAAGGTCATAGACAGGGTATTAAATTCTTTGCGGGTGGCAGCAACGGCTTGTGTAAACAAACGGCGCTGCTCGGCGCTATCGGGATCTTTTTTTAGCTCTATAGATTTAAAATCAAGCTTAGGCAGTACCACAAAGGCTTGGCCAATCCCAATACCTGGCGCACTCGACACCCCTTTGAGCACTGAGGTTTGGTGTGATGATTCGTCTTGGCGTAAAAGCTCTTTTATTTCAGCATGCGCAAGTTGCGAGGCTAGCTGCGCTGAAAGGGTAATTAAAAACGACTCTTCGTCTTGGCTAAAAACCCGCGCCATTTTTTGTTGTACAACAATAACGCCCAATACCTTTTTTTGATGCACCACAGGTACAGACAAAAAGGCATTGTAACCTTCTTCGTTTACTTCGGGGGAGAGCTTAAAACGCGGATGAGATTTTGCAAAAGCAATATTAATAGGCTCTTCACGCTGGGCTACTAAACCTACAAGCCCTTCGGTAAAGCCAATTCTAAACTTACCTACGGCGTCGGGGTTAAGGCCTTCGGTTGCCATAAGTACAAAGTTATCTTGGCTGTAGTCGGCAAAATAAATAGAGCAGCACTGGGTTTTCATGGCCTCTTTAACCATTTTCACAAAGCACACTAAGGCACTGTCTAAATTCGCTTGTTGCGAAACAGACTCAGCAATAGTTCTAAGTGTTGCCAGCATTACCTGCTCCTTATTTTATAATTATGCTACTACCTTTTGTGTCGCCACTGTTCTTTATGATGTTCTCTTTTATTAAAAGGCATTGCAAACGGTGCAAACTCTTTCATCACCCGTCTGTATACATCGCGTTTAAACGACACCACTTGCCTTACTGGGTACCAATAACTCACCCAGCGCCAATCATCAAACTCGGGATGATGTGTTTTAAGCAAGTTTACATCTTCATCTTTGCAACGCAGCTTTAATAAAAACCATTTTTGTTTTTGCCCAATACACACCGGACTAGAGTCGCGGCGAATTAATCGCTTGGGTAATTTATAGCGTAACCAATGTTTTGAGCTTGCAACTATTTCTACATCTTCTGGTCGCAAACCTACTTCTTCGTGTAATTCACGGTACATGGTTTGTTCGGGTGTTTCTCCGTCATCAACACCGCCTTGGGGAAATTGCCAAGAATGTTGACCGTAACGTCTAGCCCAAAAAACCTGCCCCTGATTATTGCAAATTACAATTCCGACATTGGCACGAAAACCTTCGGCATCAATCACCTTAGTGCCTCATTTGTAAGTCGATTTTTAATGATTGTTCCACATTAGCTGCAATTCGGCAAACACTATTATCCCCAAAGTCATCACGCCCTAATCGCACGTTTACTATTTACACTGTGCATAACGACTTAACCTTAAATGAGCACTGAGTAATTACAAGGATAAAATAACCCTTAATTCACGCAACTTTTAGCAAAAAAAGCTAAGCTATGCCTTGATTATTATGTTTAGTGCTATTTACTCACAGCTTGTGTATAACTTTTGATAAACAAGGCTATTTTGCAAACAAGTCCACAATAGCAGATCTAAAAACTCGCTTTCTCCACAGATTCTGTGGATAAACATGTTTATATAGTTGTATTTATCCCATATAGAATTTGCTAACTTAATTAAAGCTGAATGAGTTAATAGAAAATATTAAAGCTAGTCAGTCACTTACAGTTAAACTGTGACTTTTTGGGGTGAGCAAAATTACGCCAAACACAGTGCGTATAAAAAACAACCAAAAGCAAAGATATCCACCTTACGGGGGTTTTGCTATCATGGCGCTGTTAATTATTCAAGGTAAATGAGTAGCATGCGACCAACAAAACCCCATTCAATTAATGACTTAATGCAACGCGTAAACGCTATTGCTGGTTTAACATTAGGGCAATTAGCCTCTCAATACAGCTTTAAAACCCCTGACGACCTATTACGCGAAAAAGGCTGGACCGGGCAACTTATTGAATACGTGTTAGGCGCTACTGCAGGCTCAAAACCCCTCCCCGACTTTGAAGATTTAGGCATTGAATTAAAAACACTGCCTATTTCGTATAAAGGAAAACCCTTAGAAACCACTTTTGTGTCGGTTACCCCCCTGATAAATGTAACCGGCATGACGTGGCATACAAGCGCTGTGCGTAAAAAACTCAATCATGTTTTATGGCTGCCTATATTGAGTGAGCGCGATATTGCGCCTTTTGATAGAACCATAGGCAGTGGTTTTTTATGGCAGCCTACGCCTGAGCAAGATGCGTTGCTACAACGTGATTGGGAAGAACAAATGGAGTTAATAGCGCTTGGGCGAGTTGATGAAATATCAGGCCATTTAGGGGATGCTATACAAATTAGGCCTAAAGCCGCTAATAGCAAAGTAGTTACCGATGCTATTGGTCCAAATGGGCAAACAATAAAAACCTTACCGCGTGGTTTTTATTTAAAAACCAGTTTTACGGGAGCTATTTTAAAGCAGCAATTTCAGCTCTGAGCTGTGCAGAAAATATTATGAGTTAAGCAAATCCTTTTTCGCACTGCGTGCGCGCGTTAGCAAGCTTAACGCCTACAAAGCATTCTCATCTCTTTGATAAATTATCAGGCATAAAAAATCCCCGCATTAGCGAGGATTTTATCATCTAAAATTAAAAATGAGATTCTATATAGAATAGAATTACTGACCTTTAACTTCTTTAAGACCGTTGTAAGGTGCTTTAGAACCTAGCGCTTCTTCAATGCGAAGAAGTTGGTTGTACTTAGCAACACGGTCAGAGCGGCTCAATGAACCTGTTTTAATTTGGCCTGCAGCAGTACCTACCGCTAAATCAGCAATAGTTGCATCTTCTGTTTCGCCAGAACGGTGCGAAATTACAACAGTAAAGCCTGCATCTTTAGCCATTTTGATTGCTGCTAACGTTTCAGTTAGGGAACCAATTTGGTTAAATTTAATTAGGATTGAGTTAGCAATACCGTTATCAATACCGCGTTTTAAAATCTTTGTGTTAGTTACGAATAAATCATCGCCTACTAATTGGATTTTATCGCCCATTAATTTAGTTTGGTGTGCAAAGCCATCCCAATCTGACTCATCTAAGCCATCTTCAATAGATACAATTGGGTATTGCTCAGTTAGATCTTTTAAGAAGTAGTTAAACTCTTCTGAAGTGAACTTTTTGCCTTCACCTTTCAGATCGTAAATGTTTGCTTCTTTGTCGTAAAACTCAGATGCTGCACAGTCCATAGCCAGTGTAATATCTTTACCTAGCTCGTAACCTGCGTTTGCTACAGCTGTTTTAATAGCAGCAAGTGCCGCTTCGTTTGATGCAAGGTTTGGTGCAAAACCACCTTCATCACCTACCGCTGTAGAGTGGCCGTCTGCTTTTAATACTTTAGCAAGGCTGTGGAATACTTCAGCGCCCATACGTAGGCCTTCGCGGAAGTTTTCAGCGCCAACAGGTTGGATCATAAATTCTTGAATATCGACAGAGTTATCTGCGTGCTCACCACCGTTGATGATGTTCATCATAGGTAACGGCATTGAGTAAACACCTGGCGTACCGTTTAAGTCTGCGATGTGCTCGTAAAGCTCAACTTTTTTAAATTGTGCAGCGGCTTTTGCAGTTGCTAGTGATACCGCTAAGATAGCATTTGCACCTAGTTTTTCTTTATTTTCGGTGCCATCTAAATCTAGCATTACTTTATCTACAGCACTTTGCTCTAATGCATTTTGGCCTTTTAGCGCATCCGCAATTTCGTTGTTAATAAAACCAACTGCGTTTAATACGCCTTTACCTAAGTAACGGGCTTTGTCACCATCACGTAGCTCTAGTGCTTCGCGAGTACCTGTTGATGCACCTGAAGGAGCGGCAGCGCGGCCCCAAGAACCATCAGCTAAATATACATCAGCTTCAACAGTAGGGTTACCACGCGAGTCCATAATTTCGCGACCAATTACTTTTACGATTTCTGACATCTTGATTCCTCTATATTCCCAAAATGGTGAGTTCAGCTAACTTTACTACGTTTTATATCTTTTAGTCAGCCCTTTAGACAAAAAAGCCGTGCAATATGCACGGCTTTTTTTAATTACGAAGACGTTTTTTGATGAGTATGAGCAGCTGCTACAAACCCTTCAAATAACGGGTGACCATCACGTGGTGTTGACGTAAATTCCGGGTGGAATTGCGCGGCAATAAACCATGGGTGATCTTTATTTTCGATGATCTCTACTAGTTTTTTATCTTCTGATAAACCGGTAAAGCTTAAGCCTGCTTGCTCTAATTGCTCTACAAAGTTGTTGTTTACTTCGTAGCGATGACGGTGACGTTCAATAATTTCTGTATTGCCGTACACTTCGTGCACCTTAGAACCCGGCGTTAAGTGACATTTTTGTGCGCCTAAACGCATGGTGCCACCTAAATCAGATTTTTCATCACGTATCTCAATGTTACCCTCAGCATCTAACCACTCTGTAATTAAGCCCACTACTGGCGCTTTTGAGTGAATATTAAACTCAGTTGAGTTAGCGTCGGTTAAACCTGCAACATTACGTGCGTATTCAATAAGTGCTACTTGCATACCTAAACAAATGCCTAGGTAAGGTACTTTGTTTTCACGGGCATACTTAGCTGCTAAAATTTTACCTTCAACACCACGGCCGCCAAAACCACCTGGTACTAAAATAGCGTCTAGATGAGAAAGCAGTTCTACCCCTTTGCTTTCTAAGTCTTGCGAGTCAACGTATTCAATATTAATGGTTAAACGGTTTTTAAGACCTGCATGCTTTAGTGCTTCGTTAACTGATTTGTATGCATCTGGTAGTTCAATGTACTTACCAACCATACCAATTGTTACTTCGCCAGTCGGGTTAGACTCTTGATAAAGTACTTGTTCCCATTCAACTAAATCAGCTTCTGGTGCGTCAAGGTGGAAACGACGACATACAAAGTTATCTAGCTCTTGTGATTTTAATAGCGCAGGAATTTTGTAAATGCTGTCTACGTCAGGAAGCGAAATAACCGCTTTTTCTTCAACGTTTGTGAACAATGCAATTTTTGCACGTTCGTTGTTAGGCAATTTACGGTCTGAGCGACAAATAAGAATATCTGGCTGAATACCTACAGAGCGTAACTCTTTAACTGAGTGCTGTGTTGGTTTAGTTTTTACTTCGCCTGCAGGGCCTAAGAATGGCACTAGCGTTAGGTGAATAAATAGCGCGCGTTCGCGGCCAATTTCTGTACCTAACTGACGAATTGCTTCAATAAATGGTTGTGATTCAATATCACCTACTGTGCCACCAATTTCTACAATCGCAATATCATGACCTTCAGCACCGTCGTATACACGTTGCTTAATGTCATTTGTGATGTGTGGAATAACCTGAATGGTTGCACCTAAGTATTCACCACGGCGCTCACGACGTAGTACATCTTCGTACACTCGCCCTTGTGTGAAGTTGTTGCGGCTGGTCATTTTGGTGCGAATAAAACGCTCGTAGTGACCTAAATCAAGATCCGTTTCGGCGCCGTCTTCTGTAACGTATACTTCACCGTGTTGAATTGGGCTCATTGTGCCTGGGTCAACGTTTATGTAAGGATCCAGCTTTAAAATGGTAACATCTAAACCGCGGGCCTCTAAAATAGCTGCCAATGACGCTGCTGCAATACCTTTACCCAACGAAGAAACAACCCCGCCAGTAACGAAGATAAATTTTGTACTCATGCGAACCCTAGAATATCAGGAATTAAAAGGAATATAACACCCGAGAAAGAGACTCTGGGTATATCATCAAGACGGGGCGAAATTGTACCAAAACAGCGTTGAGCAATCCAGCTAAAAATAGCGTTTAGACGCACAAAAAATGTTCGTTGATTAACATTAGGTTGTACTGAGCTAATCTTATTTCGCTTTTTTAATGGCTTCCCATGCTTCTTCCATTTCCTCAAGCGTTGCGCGCTCTAAACTTTTACCTTTTGCAATTAAATAACCTTGCACTTTTTCAAAGCGCGCCGAGAACTTATCGTTGGCTTGTCTGAGTAGTTGCTCTGGGTCGCGTTTAACATGGCGAGCCACATTTACTGTGGCAAATAATAAGTCGCCTATTTCTTCTGCTGTATGATCGGATGAAGGGTCGTGCTCAAGCGCTTCTTTTACTTCAAGTACCTCTTCACTTACTTTATCAAGTGCCCCGTGGTAGCTTGGCCAATCAAAACCAAGTGCGGCAGCACGCTGCTGAATTTTTTTAGCTTTAGTTAGACTTGGCATATTGGTGGGTATATCTTGCCAAAGTGAGGCTTTGCTTGGCTGTACTTTTGCTGCACGCTCTTGTGCTTTAATTGCTTGCCATTGCTCTGCTAATTGCTCGTCGGTTAATGCTTGCTTGGTGTTAAAAACATGAGGGTGACGGCGGGTAAGTTTACTATTTAGCTCACTAACCACGTCGTTAAAATCAAATAGCTCCTGCTCTTTGGCAAGTTGTGCGTAAAAAACGATTTGAAACAGTAAATCGCCCAGCTCATTTTTAAGCTCGTTTAAATTTCCCGACTCTATGCAGTCGGCCACTTCAAAGGCTTCTTCTAGCGTGTGCGGAACAATCGATTTAAAGTTTTGCTTGCGATCCCACGGGCAACCGTCGGTAGGATCGCGAAGCAACGCCATAATATCGAGGAGTTGCTCAAGGGCGTTACTGTTTGCCATTTTATTGGTTTCGCTTGGCACTGTGAACACCTTCAATTTGATGCAGTTTAGACAAAACCCGGTTTGTGCCCGATAGGTCATGCACTTCTATTTGCATAGTAAATACCGCTAACTGATCGGCCCCAACAGTATTAACGTTCATGTTGATCACATTTACTTTTTCGTTAGCCAGTACAGAGCTAATATCGCGAATTAAACCTGAGCGATCGCTTGCTTCTATTTTTATACTTAGCGCATAAGAGCCGTTTATTTCATCTGACCAACTAACCGATATAACACGCTCTGGGTGTTGCTCTTTTAAGTTGTTAAATGAATCGCAATCTTCGCGGTGTACCCCAATGCCACGGCCTTGTGTAATATAGCCAATTATTTTATCGCCAGGTACTGGGCGACAACACTTAGCAACGTGGCTCATTAAGCTGCCCACGCCATCCACCACAATGCCGTTTTTATCGCCAGTTACTTTACTTGGCGCTTTAAAACGAATAACGGGTTCTTCTTCAGTACGATCACTGACAAAGTTAAGCATTTGGTTTAAGCGAACATCGCCGGCACCTATGGCAACCATTAAGTCATCTAGTTCTTTAAAATTAAAGCGCTTAATAGCTGGGTCTAAATCTTTGTAGGTTAAATCTAGCTTTTGCAGTTCGTTATCTAGAATCTCTTTACCGGCGCTTAAGTTTTTATCGCGGTCGAGCTGTTTAAACCAATGATGGATTTTAGCCCTTGCACGCGACGATTTAATATAACCAAGCGATGGATTTAGCCAATCGCGGCTTGGATTAGGCTGCTTTTGCGTGAGAATTTCTACCTGATCGCCCGTTGATAGCTGATGTGTAAACGGCACTATTTTGCCAAATACTTTAGCCCCTATACAGCGGTGCCCTACATTTGAGTGAATGTAGTAAGCAAAATCAAGCGGTGTAGCGCCAACAGGTAAATCGATGATATCGCCACTTGGGGTAAATATATAAACGCGGTCTTCTACAACTTGGTTTTTAAGCTCTTCGGCTAAATCGCCCCCATCAACCACTTCTTCTTGCCATTGCAGTAATTTGCGCAACCAGCTAATTTTTTGCTCATAGCCTGAGCCACGCCCAGGTAAAGCGCCTTCTTTATACATCCAGTGCGCGGCTACGCCTAGCTCTGCATCTTGGTGCATTTCGCTGGTGCGTATTTGTATTTCAACGGTTTTCCCTTCAGGGCCAAATACCACGGTATGAATTGATTGATATCCATTTTGTTTGGGTGTAGCAACGTAGTCGTCAAACTCTTTATTAAGGTGGCGCCAATTAGTGTGCACAATACCTAGCGCGCCGTAACAATCTTGCAGGCGCTCTACAACAATCCGCATTGCTCTAATATCAAACAGCTGATCAAACTCGTAGTTTTTTTGCTGCATTTTTTTATAAATGCTGTAAATGTGCTTAGGGCGGCCATACACTTGCGCCTCAATACCGGCTTCGCTTAAGCGGGCTTTTACTTGCGCGACCATGTCTTCCATATAGGCTTCACGGGCAAGGCGCTTGTCATCAAGTTGTTTAGCAATGCTTTTATAGGTGTCGGGGTGTAAATACCTAAACGATAAATCTTCTAGTTCCCACTTAAGCTGGCCTATACCTAACCTGTTTGCTAACGGGGCAAAAATATCTGCGGTTTCTTTAGCGGCAATAACACGCTCTTCTTCATCGCCATTTTTTACATTGCGTAAATGGCACACTTGCTCAGCAAGTTTAATCACCACAGCGCGCACATCTTCAACCATGGTAAGTAACATTTTACGAATGTTATCTACCTGCATAGTGCCTTTACCTTGGTGCGATAAAGTACTAATAGCAGCCATTTGCGCAACCCCAGTTAAAAGCATGGCTACATTTTTGCCAAGTTGTGCTTCTACGGTTTCAAGGTCTACTAAGTCATTTAAGTAATAATGCGTGAGATACGCGGTTGCGAGAGATTCTGCATCTAAATTTAGCTCGGCTAAAATCTCGACCATTTCTATGGCCGTGTTTTGCCGTGCTTGGTTGTCACATGTAACACACAATGCTTGCGCTTTGTTTAGTAGCGTTATTTTCTCTTGCGATAACGCTAACTGTTTTAGGCTAGTAGCAAAGTCACCTGTGTCGTCCTGTTGATGTGATTGACGTGTAGCGACCATAAAACGCTTTACCTCCGTTGAAATAACGCCATTGTTTCTATGTGTCCTGTATGTGGAAACATATTCATTAGCCCAATTTTAGTAACTTCAAAGCCTGCTTGCGAAATAATTGCACTGTCACGGGCTAAAGTAACAGGATCGCAAGAGACATATAAAATGGTTTTAAACTGCTTTAAAGGTAGTTGCTCTAAAACAGCCATAGCACCTGTGCGAGAAGGGTCTAATACTAATACGTCTAGCGCCTTATTAAACCATTGTGCTGTTTCAATTTTTTGCGTTAAATCAAAACAATGAAAGTGCGCATTAGTGATAGAGTTAGTTTGCGCATTTTGCGTCGCCATTGCAACCGCCGATGCAACCCCTTCTACTCCAATAACCGATTTAGCATGCTGGGCTAGCACTAATGAAAAGTTACCAATACCACAAAATAAATCCAATACTTGCTCGTTTCCTTGCAAGTTAAGCCAATTTACTGACTGAGCTAACATAGCTTGGTTAACATCATCATTTACTTGAATAAAATTACCAAGGCCAAATTCAAATTTTAATTTAAACTTTTCTAAAAAATAATACGGCGTAGGCAAATGAGCCTGCTCTATAACATCGCTGTTGTCTTGCCAGGTAATTAACCACTGCTGTGCGTTTGCCGCTTCTTGTACGTAGCTTTTGGCTTCATCTGGTATCGCTTTAGTATGGCGAATAACAATAAAGTTCCCAGCTTCGTTTTGGCACAACTGCAAATGACTTATACTGTGTAGCGCTTTGTATTGATTAATAAGCGTTTCAAAAATACTAAATACGTTAGTAAATGCCTTACTAAGCACATCACATTGCTCAATACTAATCACATTTTTAGAGCTAGGCGCACGATACCCAACTCGCATTTTTTTAGCGGCTTTATCATACATTACGGCAATACGCGCACTGCGTCTGTAATGAGTGGGCTTACTTAAAAGAGGCGCTTGCCAATTTAAGTCGCTTAATTTGGCAAATTTTTGAAACAGTTGCGTCACTGCATTTTGCTTTTCAACCACTTGCTGATTTATTTCTAGGTGCTGCAACTGGCAACCACCACAGTGATTATAATGCTGACAAAAAGGCTGCGTGCGCGCATCGCTTGGATTAATAACCTTAACCAGCTTTGCGCTACTGTACTTGGCTTTATCTTCTATTAGGCTTGCCGTTACTTTTTCATTCATTAAAGCGCCGCTTACAAAGCACACTTTATTATTGTGTTTGGCAACGCCCCGCCCTTGATGATCCATGGCCGTAATATTAAGTGTGAGTGTTTGCTGTTTAAGTGGTTTTTTCTTTGCTTTAAAAATTTGCGCCATGCGGCATTACCTTAAATTTTGTATTACGTATAAGCAAATCAGATGCTTTGAGAATAGCCGATGAACCGTATATACTCGATCCATACTAATAATGATAATAACGCTTCCATTATGACCAAATTAGGCTTACGTGATTCTGTTTTAACCTTAACCTTGATCCCCACAGTGATCATTGGTTTGTTACTTGGCGGCTATTTTACAATAAATCGTTACATTGAGCTTGATGAAATTTTATATCAGCAAGGCAGCTCAATATCTGAACCCTTAGCAATTGCTTTAGAGCAGCCTTTACTTGAAAAAAATAAAAAGCTGCTCAACCGTCTGATTAGTTACACACACAATAAGCACTCCCCAACCATTAAATCGATTGCTATTTTTGATACCAGCAATCAGCTTATTATGACCAGTAACTATCATCGCTCGTTTGATGAACTAACTCAAAAAGAACAAATTGAAAATCTTCACACAACAAAAATTAATAAATCAGAAGAGTTAATCACGTTCTACACCCCAATTTTTAATCACTCTGCGCCGGTATCAAAATGGGATATTAATGATTTTCAAACCCCGCTTGGCACCGTTATTTTACAACTTAATAAAGACCAAGCGATTATAGGCCAGCAGCGAGCGGTTTTAATTAGCGGCATTGTTATTTTATTTTCAATAATATTGGCATCTATTTTAGCGCTTAAGCTTAGCCGTATGTTTATGAACCCGCTTAATAAGTTAGTACTTGCCACCGACAAACTAGTTGAAGGTAAAAGAGACACGGGTTTAAACGACACCATGATGGGCGAATTTGAACTTTTGCGTGAAGGGCTTAATACCATTGCCCACACTATGGTTATGCAAAAAGACGAAATGCAGAAAAATATTGATCAGGCCACGAGTGATTACCGCGAAACCCTAGAGCAATACGAAACCTCAAATATTCAGCTAACCATGGCCAAAAAAGAGGCGCAAGATGCTAACCGCGTTAAGTCCGACTTTTTAGCTAAAATGAGTCACGAGTTACGCACCCCGCTTAATGGGGTTATTGGCTTTACGCGCCAATTGTATAAAACACCTTTAAATAAACATCAAAAAGACTACCTCGATACCATAGAACTTTCTGCCAATAGCTTATTGACGATTATTAGCGATATTTTAGATTTTTCTAAACTTGAAGCAGGCGCAATGGAGCTTGAATCAATCCAGTTTCAACTTCGCGATAGCGTAAACGAGGTTATGACATTATTAGCTCCCTCGGCGCATGAAAAACAACTTGAGCTATCTATTTATATCAACCCACAAGTGCCTGATGATTTAACCGGTGACCCCACTCGCCTTAAACAAGTACTCATTAACTTGTTAAGTAATGCCATTAAGTTTACTGAAAAAGGCTCTATAAAAGTTGATATAAGCTACCGCTTATTAGATGAAGACCGCGCCTCTATTTTAGTATCAGTAACCGATACCGGTGTGGGTATTCCAATGGATAAGCAAGATGCGTTATTTACTGCATTTGGCCAAGCAGATTCATCTATCACCCGAAAATTTGGCGGCACTGGTTTAGGTCTTATTATTACCAAACACATTGTAGAGGCTATGAATGGCCGAATAACGCTAAATTCAGCCCCGGGAAGCGGCACCTGTTTTACCTTTAATGGTGTGTTTAGGTTGCCTGATCATACCTTTAGTAACGACTTACCTTCTAAATCACTTATTGGTAAACGCATATTATACCTAGAGCCACACGAGCATACGCACCACTCAGTGCTTTCTGTATTAAACGAGTGGGAAGCGGTTGTAACCGCCTGTTTTAATGAAGCAGCGTTTTTAGACGCCATCAAACATAAAATGTTCAAGTACGATATTTGTATTATTGGTGATATGGCATCGGTAGATGATATGCAGCGACTTAAGAGCTATGTGAATATGGTTCGCGAGTCGTGCGATTATTTATACCTTATGCTCAATACTGTATCGCATAATATGCGCGAAGCGTTTATTGGTAGCGGTGCCGATGCGTGCTTAAGTAAGCCGCTTAATCACCGTAAATTATGTGAAGTACTGGCTGCGCCTTATCGCCTTGACCATCCAACCTTAAATATTGAGCCAAGCGACCAAACATTATTACCATTAAAAGTACTGGTGGTAGATGACAACGATGCAAACTTAAAACTTATTTGCACCTTGTTAAAAGAGCAAGTTGAATTTATAGACACCGCTTATAATGGCTCGCAAGCCTACAGCTTAAGTAAAAGCCATAAGTACGATGTTATTTTTATGGACATACAAATGCCGATTATGGATGGCATTACCGCGTGTAAACTTATTAAGGAGTCTTCTTTAAACGAAGACACACCTATTATTGCGGTAACCGCGCATGCACTGCACAGTGAAAAAGAGCAGCTATTAAAAGATGGCTTTAAAGGCTATTTAACTAAGCCTATTGATGAGGACATGCTGAGCCAAATTATATGCGATCATAGTCCGCAATCGCCCGTAAGCCGCGACAAAATTAAAAGTGTAACGTCACAAAGCCCTGCTCCATTTGAAAGTAACTGCTTAGATTGGTCGCTTGCGCTACAACGTGCAGGGGGCAAAGGTGAGCTGGCGCTGGAAATGCTCAATATGCTGTTACAAAGTGTGCCAGAGACACTCTCGCAGCTCAACGAAGCTATTGAGCAAAACGATTGCCAAACGGTATTAAGTGTTATCCACAAATTCCATGGCGCGTGCTGTTATACCGGTGTGCCTAAGCTTAAATCACTGGCAGAAACCATAGAAACCTCACTTAAAAGTGATTGCGTGCTAGATAACGTTGAGCCTGAACTATTTGAGCTTCAGGATGAGCTGGAAAACCTCATGGCAGATGCAAGTGCTACCGAGCATCAACGCTAAAAAACACGTAATAAAAAAGCGCAGTAAATGCGCTTTTAACAGGTTTTAATACCATTTTACTTAATTAAGTATTTCTATGAAATGGTGCCACCATGGGGTTAAATTTATAACCTTGCCTCAATCATGAGGCGTTTCATGTCGCGTACTGCTTTTTCAAGGCCATCAATAGCTGCGCGCGCAATAATAGCGTGGCCAATGTTAAGCTCATAAATTTCAGGCATTGCAGCAATAGGTTTTACGTTATGATAATGAAGGCCATGCCCTGCATTTACAATTAAGCCTAAGCTCGCCGCGTATTTTACACCCTCTCGTATGTGCTCAAGCTCTTTGTGTAAATCTTCATCATTAGTGGCATCTGCATACGCGCCGGTATGAATTTCTACATACGGTGCACCACACGCTTTAGCTGCATCTAACTGTGCTTTATCGGCGTCAATAAATAATGACACTTTAATACCCGCATCAGTTAGTGTTTTAGTGGCCGCTTTAATTTTATCTACGTTACCAGCCACATCTAGGCCGCCTTCGGTCGTAAGCTCTTCACGTTTTTCAGGTACTAAACATACGTACTCAGGCTTTACTTCAAGGGCAATATTAATCATTTCATCCGTAACCGCCGTTTCAAGATTCATACGCGTTTGAATCGTTTTAGCCATTACGTACACATCGCGGTCTTGAATATGGCGGCGGTCTTCACGCAAATGAATAGTAATACCATCTGCACCGGCGTGCTCTGCCACACTGGCTGCATGTGCTGGGTCTGGGTATGATGTACCACGCGCTTGGCGAAGCGTTGCAATATGATCAACGTTTACGCCTAAAAGAATGTCTTTCATTTTGTTACCTGTAAAATATGTTTATTGAGAGGCCATAAATAATTCACGGCTTTTTAATGGTTTATTACCCAGTAAAGGTTTTAGTAAATAACGGCTTAATTGTTTTGCCATATAGAGTACATCGCTTTGGCTAAAATCATGATTAGCAATCGCTTTGAGCTGCGCGCCGCTAAACCCTGAGCGCGTATCTTGTTGCATCAAAAAACCCAACTCAGGAAAGTAACTATACGTTTGTCTTTCATCAATTGGCTCACCACTGGCATCAAAGCTAAAGTCGACGCCATAGCCCAACAACTCTAATAGTTGAAATTCGTATGAGCGCAGCACCGATTGTAAATCGACATCGCTATTTAAGTTCTCTAGGTGAGTTTTGTAGAGCTCAAACACTTGTTCAAGTGGCTCGTTTACCGGCACAATGCGGTTAGTCAGCTCATTTAAATAAAAGCCACAGTAAAGCTTATCCTTTGTTAAATATAAAGGATTACCATGTAGCTCAAATTTATTAATGTATTTTAAATCGTACTTGCCACTGTAATGAACAAGCAGTGCCTGGAAAGGCTGCAATTGTGCTTTGTGTTTAGTGGCCTGGCGACCACTCACTCTGGCTAGCATTCTAAGCTGGCCTACGCCTTCTACCAGCATATCGAGCATTACTTGGGAGTCGCTATAAGGACGCCGATGTAATAGGTACGCTGTGTAGAAGTCGCTATCCATATTAGTTGGCTAAATGCTGGTTAATCTTCGCCATAGCCTAAACTTCTTAAGGCACGTTCATCATCTGCCCAACCCGATTTAACTTTAACCCAAAGCTCTAAAAACACTTTGTTATCGAGCATTTCTTCAAGGTCTTTACGGGCTTCACGGCCAATCACTTTAAGCTTTTCGCCTTTGTTACCTATTACCATGCGTTTTTGGGTTTCACGCTCAACAAGAATTAACCCGTTGATATGCCAAACACCGTTTTCTTGCCATTTAAACTGCTCAATTTCTACAGTAACAGAATACGGCAGCTCTTCGCCCATAAAGCGCATTAGCTTTTCACGAATAACTTCTGCCGCCATAAAACGCATTGAGCGGTCGGTTACATAGTCATCAGGAAAGTAAAATTCGCACGGTGGTAAGCGTTTAGTTACTTCGGCTTTAATTAAATCAACGTTTTTACCTTGCGTTGCCGATACCGGCATAATGCCCACAAAATCAAATTTGTCGCCAAGCATTTTCATATGCGGTAATACTAAGTCGCGGTCTTTTACTTGGTCTATTTTATTAATAACAAGTAAAACAGGCTTACCACTTTGCGATACTTTATTAAGTACCATTTCGTCATCGGCATTCCAGTGAGTGCCCTCAACAACAAAAATAATAAGCTCTACATCACCAATTGAGCTCGATGCAGCACGATTCATTAAGCGGTTAATAGCGCGCTTTTCTTCAACGTGTAAGCCCGGCGTATCAATATAAACAGCTTGGTGTTGCCCTTCTGTATGAATACCCATAATACGGTGGCGAGTTGTTTGTGGCTTGCGCGAGGTAATACTTACTTTTTGCTCAATGATTTCATTAAGCAATGTTGATTTACCTACATTAGGGCGGCCAACAATGGCAACCATGCCACAAAACGTATCAATATCACCTTCATGAGGCTGTATTAAGGTATCAAGATTCATTTTTTAGTATCTTCAATGCTTTTTCGGCAGCTTTTTGTTCGGCTTTACGGCGCGAGCTACCAACAGAAATAATGCTATCCATACCTTCAACTATACATTCAACCGTGAACGTTTGATTGTGCGCTTGACCTTTGGTATCAACAACGGTGTAGCCCGGTAAAGATAACTTACGCGCTTGTAGATACTCTTGCAGCAGGGTCTTAGGATCTTTTTGATTAAGCCCTGGTGAAATAGCATCAAGTCGAGATTCGTACCACGCTAAAATCAGCTCGCCACAGCGGTCTATGTTTGAGTCTAAAAACACAGCCCCTATAATGGCTTCTACAGCATCAGCTAATGTTGATTCACGACGAAAACCACCGCTTTTTAACTCACCCGGCCCAAGGCGCAAGTAGTCACCTAAACCAAACTCTAGCCCAAATTCAGCAAGTGTTTGGCCACGCACAAGCGTAGAGCGCATACGGCTTAAATCGCCTTCACGCGCTTTTGGAAATTTGTCGTACAAAGCATTGGCAATAACAAAGCTCAAAATTGAATCGCCTAAAAACTCTAAGCGTTCGTTGTGTTGACCTTTATGACTGCGGTGCGTCATTGCCTGCTCAAGTAAACCTTGATCAGCAAATTCGTAGCCAATTCGTTTATATAATTCTGTTACATTTTTTTTCATTGTTACTGAATATTACCTAGGCGTTCAAAACGAACACCAGTTGGAACCCATCCTGGTAAAACATCATCTGGGCCATTCTCAAATTCAAAACTCATCCATATAAAGACAGCTTTACCCACCAAGTTTTCTTTTGGTACAAAGCCCCAAAAGCGACTATCTTGGCTGTTGTCGCGGTTATCACCCATCATAAAATAATGATCAGCTGGTACAGTCCATTCATCAGAAGGAGTCCCTGGTTGCTGATAGTAACGCCCTTTACGTTCAGGTGCGCGTGGGTTGATTAAAATGTCGTGCTTGAGTGTCGTTAAATCTTCATTTACTCGGGCAAGCGACATTTGGCCTTGTTTAAACTCATTATCGTTAATTAATTTAAAATCAATTTTATTAAACTCATTACAAAGTAGGTCACCCTGCTGGGTCTCGCCTTCTTTACAATTAGGTTGAATATATAAACGCTTATCACGATAAACAATTTTATCGCCCGGTAAACCAATAGCACGTTTTATATAATCTACTCGCTCATCTAACGGGTATTTAAAAACAACAATATCGCCGCGTTCAGGCTCGCCTACATCTACAAGCTGGCTACGCCATACTGGGTCTTTAATCCCGTACGAGTACTTTTGTACTAAAATAAAGTCGCCTACCAACAGGGTTGGCATCATTGAACCTGACGGTATTTGAAAAGGCTCAAAAATAAACGACCTAAAAATAGTAATAGCTGCAATCATCGGAAAAATCGATTTTGCAGTTTCTGTAATTGCCGGCTCAGGTGCAATTAACGCCGTTGTTTCTTCATCAAGCTGGCCACCGGCAGATGTTTGGGCAAGCGCCAAACGCTCTTGCCTTTTTGGCGCATACATTAGGTGGTCAATTAACCATATTAAACCTGAGCCTAACGTTAATAACACCAATAAAACTGAGAAATAACCAGCCATCTATAATCCTTTGTTTTTATTTACCAACTTTCAAAATAGCTAGAAACGCTTCTTGCGGTACTTCTACGTTACCCAATTGCTTCATTCGTTTTTTACCATCTTTTTGCTTTTGCAGTAGCTTTTTCTTACGGCTCACGTCACCACCGTAACACTTAGCGATTACATTTTTACGTAATTGCTTAACCGTGGTACGGGCAATAACATGTTGTCCTATTGCAGCTTGAATCGCAATATCAAACATTTGACGCGGAATAAGCTCTTTTAACGCATCAGCAAGTTGGCGGCCGCGTGATTGTGCACTGTCGCGGTGAACAATTATAGCGAGCGCATCAACACGTTCACCATTGATAAGTATATCAACACGTACCATGTCTGATGTTTGAAAGTGCTTAAAGTTGTAATCAAGCGATGCAAAACCACGACTGGTTGACTTTAATTTATCAAAAAAGTCCATAACCACTTCAGCCATAGGTAGCTCATAAGTTACAGCGACTTGCTTGCCGTGATAACTCATTTTAGTTTGCATACCACGCTTTTCTACACACAGAGTAATAACGCTACCTAAAAACTCTTGCGGTACAAGTATGTTTGCCTCTACTACTGGTTCGCGGATTTCAACAATATCATTAACTGCTGGTAAGTCAGATGGGTTATCAATTTGACTTGTACCTTCTTTGGTTACTACTTCGTAGATTACAGTAGGTGCCGTGGTAATTAAATCAATATCGTATTCACGCTCTAAACGCTCTTGAATAATTTCCATGTGTAGCATACCTAAAAAGCCACAGCGGAAACCAAAACCCAGTGCTGTTGAATTTTCAGGTTCAAAAAATAACGACGCATCATTTAAGCTTAGTTTATTAAGTGCATCGCGGAACGATTCATAATCATCAGAGGCAATTGGGAACATACCTGCATATACTTGTGGCTTAATTTTTTGAAAGCCTGGTAAACGCGCTGGTGCCGCATTTTTTTGATGCGTAATCGTATCGCCAACTGGGGCGCCGTGTATTTCTTTAATACCGGCAATAACAAACCCTACTTCGCCGGTACGTAAAATACCCGTGTTGGTTTGTTTAGGGGTAAAAATACCCACGTGATCAGCTGTATGTACTTGCTCGTTCGACATTATTTTTATTTTGTCGCCGGCACGTAGTTCACCGTGCTTAATACGCACTAGTGATACAACACCTTGGTATGGGTCAAACCACGAGTCAATAATAAGCGCCTGCAAAGGTTGATCTTTTTCACCTACCGGTGGTGGAATATCCTTTACAATCATTTCAAGTACTTCAGCAATACCAACACCAGTTTTTGCACTACATTGCACAGCGTCTAGGGCATCAATACCAATAATGTCTTCAATTTCTTCTGCTACACGAAGCGGATCGGCTTGCGGTAAATCTATTTTATTTAAAACAGGGATTACTTCTAAATCCATTTCGATGGCGGTATAACAGTTTGCCAGCGTTTGTGCTTCAACACCTTGTCCGGCATCAACAACTAAAAGCGCACCTTCACATGCCGCTAAAGAACGAGAAACTTCATAAGTAAAGTCAACGTGCCCTGGTGTATCGATAAAGTTAAGTTGGTAGGTTTCGCCATCGTTAGCAGTGTAGTTAAGCGTTACACTTTGCGCTTTAATGGTAATACCGCGCTCACGCTCGATGTCCATTGAATCTAACACTTGCTTTTGCATTTCGCGGTCTGTTAAGCCACCACAAACCTGGATCAAACGATCTGAAAGGGTCGATTTACCATGGTCAATATGGGCGATGATCGAAAAATTACGGATATGCTTCATAAACTGGATTCTAAACTTCTATTTTAATAGGCTAAGTACGAACACCTGAGTGACTTGAAAATACTTATTGGGTATAAGTGCTATATAAGTGGCTAAATGCGCTTTAGATAATCAAATTTTTGATTGCCTTTTTACCCTGTATTTCCAAGTTACTCTGGTATAAAACGGCAATTTTACATTTAATTGGCCTTAATCACCATCTATTTGCGTTAAAGGAAGGCTAATTGGATGAATTTTTATCACTTTTACATCATGCCTGAGTGTTTTTACTTTGCTTTTAGCTAAAAAGTAACCACCTACACCACCCAAAGCGGCGAATAATATTTGCCATCCCTGCGCTAAAAGTAGTAATTCGGCACTAATAAACGCAAGCGTTAATCCTAAAAATAAAGGCAGCATGTATACAGCAAAAGCATGTTTGACTAAATGCGAATCATCTAATGAAAGCGTTACTTTTTGGCCCACTTCTACAGGAGTATCAAATTGATATGGAAAGGTTTTTTTATCGCTACCAAAGAGTTTGGCAAAGACTTGCGAGCCACAGCGGCCATTACACCCTTCGCAGGCTTTTTTTTGCTGGGCTTCTAAGTGGGCAGTGGTGCCATCTAGGGCAACCACTGTAAGTGTTTGTTCAATCATAACAACCCTTACGAATTGTTTATAATGCGCGAGTCACTGACTCAGCAATTGCCTTTGCGGTTTGGCTTGGCACATTACCAACAACGGATACATCAAAGTTTCCGCCATTATGCACATAAATTGTCGTTGCGCCAGAAGTTAATGATCCGCTTAAGCGGCGACCTGGTAAGGGGCGCTGTACAAAAACTGAAATTTCAACAAACCCATCAGAATATAAATAATAGTCAGTAAGTTCGTTATTTAAATCAAGTTTATGGCGGTCTGATTTTAGTAATTTAAAGCCATTAGGTAACCAACCAATGCGCCAGTTTGTGGCATTACTTTTTTCACCTTCCAGTGCGTTACCTGGTAACGGCGTTGGAAAATTACGGTTGAGCACTTCTAAAATCATCGGTGCTGGTTGCTCTGTTACGCTAATATGGGTTAACTGTAGCTGCTCTAATGCTTCACCTTGGTGGTTAACATAAGCGGCTTTTAATAACAGCGATGACTCTGTATCAAGCCATATCCAATAGTTATATTTGTATTCATCTTTTGATTCTATTCTCACCAGTTGCGCCGCTCGCCCTGCAATACGGCCTTTACCACCTAGCACAAAATCATATTGGCTGCTTAGCGCTTCAATATCTTTAAATAATACTTCAGGTATTGGCCCAGCAATGGAGTCTGTATTTATAGAATATGGCTGCGATTGCGGTTCAAAGTAGGTTACTTGGTCGTTAATTCTCACCATTTCTAAGCCCGCGCCATTAAGTAAACTTAAATGCTCAAGCTCTGTTTCACCTTGCTTTGCATGCACCCAACGGTAAGGTTCCATGGCTTTACCCTTTACCACCACAAAAGAGGCGTCAAAATTACGGGTATGCACTGCATTCGCCATGTTTAGTAATAAATCTTTGGCGGGATTTGTGTCGTTAGCAAAAACATTAAAACTTAATACTAACGACAGAACAAAAGTGATTACTTTCATTTAATTAGTTTTTTTCCTCTTGCGCTTTGTCACTATTTTGCGCTGTTTGCAAAGAGTGTGCAACACGTGCTTGACGTTGATGCTCTAAAACTAACGCGCCAATGCGTTGTTGCTGTAATTCGCGTAAACCTTGCTCAGCGTTTTCAAGAGCAGGTTCTGAAGAATAACTCACCGGTGATGCCATACCTGTTAATGGGGTAGTTTGTAAAAGCGGAATTTCGCTTTCTTGCTCGCCCGCACCTTGCGGCAAGGTATTTACGCCAACAATGGCAAACATAGCTACGCTTGCAGCAATAGCAAGTTGTGCAACCGGCTTGCGCCAATTAAACGCCACTACTTTGTTATCTTGCTGCGCTTCACTGTGCTCGGTATCAGGCGCTTTGTTTGCTGTCGATTGGGTGAAATCGGCATACACAGGCTCACTTTCAAGTGCTAAGGCGATGTTATCGCTTATATCGATGTGTATGTCGTTGTTATTTTTTTGAGCACGCATCGCATCACCAATTAGCGCATATCGACCAAACGTAGCAACATCCTGATCAGAAATTTTACCCTCTGCAAGGTGTTGTTCGCCGTCAAGTAATGCTGATAACGTTTCGCTATCCAACTTGTTAACGTGTGCTTTTGTCATACTAAGACTCGCCTATTAATGGGTTTAATTTATTATCTATTGCTTCTCGGGCTCTAAAAATACGCGAACGTACTGTCCCAACAGGGCAATCCATTACCACGGCTATTTCTTCATAGCTCATCCCTTCGATTTCTCTTAGGGTAATCGCGGTTTTAAGGTCTTCAGGCAAACTATCAATCGTATTAAAAATAACAGCGCGTACTTCGTCGCTTAACAGTAAGTTTTCAGGCGATGCGTTTGAACGCATCGAATCCGCACCGTCATAAAACTCGGCATCTTCAGCGTCTATATCGTTTGCTGGCGGTTTACGGCCCTGAGCTACTAAATAATTTTTAGCACAATTAACGGCAATACGGTATAACCACGTATAAAAGGCACTATCACCTCTAAAGTTTGGAAGTGCACGGTAGGCCTTAATAAATGCCTCTTGTGCTACATCTGCAATATCGCCTTGATTAGACACATAACGTGAAATTAACCCTGCAATTTTGTTCTGATACTTCTTTACTAATAGGTTGAAGGCGTTTTTATCTCCTTGCTGGACCCTTTTTACAAGCGCTAAATCTAATTCCTGCTCGCTCATTCGAGCCGGTACTCCTCTGTTTAATTCTTGCTGGTTATTCATAGTGTCGCCATTGTTCACAAATACTCTGACCTCTTTATGAATAAAAAGTTCTGCTTAATATTATTTTTTTATAAAATAGTCGTAAATAACGGCGCTAAGCCATTAAAATCACTACGTAGTAATATGACAAATATGATACAACTACACTATTAAAAACAAATATTGCTCTAATTTGAGCATTGTAACCGCAAAGTACCTCTGACATGAACCAAAATAAACATCATATTGCTGATGTCGCTATTATCGGTAGCGGCGCGGCGGGCTTATCTCTTGCATTGTCTTTAGCTAACTATTGTAATGTTACTGTGATCAGTAAAGGTGCCCTCACCGAAGGCTCTACACTGTATGCACAAGGCGGGATTGCCGCAGTATTTGATAAAAAAAACGACAGCATAGAATCACATGTTGAAGATACCCTTGATGCCGGCGGTGGTTTATGTGACCGAGAAGCTGTGCATTATACTGCAAGTAATGCGCATCAGTGTTTACAATGGCTCATTGAGCAAGGCGTTCCTTTTGACATGGAGTTTGATAGCAAAGGAAAAGAGCGCTTTCATTTAACCCGCGAAGGCGGACACAGCCATCGCCGTATTTTACATGCAGCCGATGCCACTGGTAAGGCCGTACAAACCACGTTAATTAGCCAAGTTAAAGCGCATAAAAACATTACCTTGCTCGAGCAATACAACGCCATCGACTTGATTAGTGATAAAAGCTTAGGTAAGCCGGGTTCGCATATTCATGGCATGTACGTGTGGAATAAAAAAGCAAAAAAAGTAGAAACTATTTCAGCTAAATTTGTAGCGCTCGCAACAGGGGGGGCAAGCAAGGTGTATTTGTACACTTCAAACCCTGATGTATCTAGCGGTGACGGTATTGCCATGGCGTGGCGTGCAGGCTGTAGGGTAGCCAATATGGAATTTAACCAGTTTCACCCCACAAGCCTTTATCATCCAGAGCTACAAAACTTCTTAATTACCGAAGCTATGCGCGGTGAAGGAGCGTATTTAAAGCGCCCCGACGGCACTCGCTTTATGAAAGACTTTGACGATAGAGAAGAGCTGGCACCGCGCGACATAGTAGCCCGTGCTATCGACTTTGAAATGAAGCGTTTAGGTGCAAATTGTGTATACCTAGATATTAGCCACAAAGATAAAGACTTTATCATTGAGCACTTCCCTACTATTTACGCAAAGTGTTTAAGTGTAGGGCTTGATATAACCAAAGAAGCCATCCCGGTTGTTCCTGCCGCGCATTATACGTGTGGCGGTGTAATGAGCGACTTTAACGGTAAAACCGATTTAGATAACTTATACGCTGTAGGCGAAGTAGCCTACACAGGTTTGCACGGCGCTAACCGTATGGCGAGCAATTCATTATTAGAGTGCATTGTATTTGCACACGCTGCAGCTAAAGCTATTTTAAGTAAACTTGAGCATGCGCCAGCACCACTTGCGCTGCCAAGCTGGGATGAAAGCCGAGTCAGTAATTCTGATGAAGAAATTGTTATTACCCATAACTGGCACGAACTGCGGTTATTTATGTGGGATTATGTAGGCATTGTGCGCTCAACTAAACGCCTAGAACGAGCACTGCACCGTGTTGAGTTATTACAACAAGAAATACATGATTATTACGCAAACTTTAGAGTAAGTAATAACTTATTGGAGCTTCGTAATTTAGTACAAGTAGCCGAGCTTATAATTAGAAGTGCAATGCAGCGTAAAGAAAGCCGTGGCCTTCACTATACGATTGACTACCCTGAGCAAAATGAAAACCCAACACCCACTATTTTGATTCCACCTCGCCATTAATGGCAATCAATGCTGCGCGCTTTAAACGTGCGTAGCTTTGCTTATTTACGCCATTAGCTGAAATAATAAGCCATTGGCGTTTATTAAAACCTTTAATGTGTAACCACACACTGGTATTTAATATTTTTGTTTTAGGGGTTATTTGCCCCTGAACTTTTAAACTTTCGTTTTCGAAGCGTATTTGCTTAGGCTCTAAAATAATAACGCCACTTTCAGGGTGAATGGCCACTATTTTTTGCCATACCCAGCAAAGCGCAATTGCATTTACAGTTATACAAACAACAATGCTAAAAAAAGAGCTTAAATAAAGCCCCAATACCACACTTAATAAGCAGAAAAACAGCACCACAGGCCGCTGCTCTGCTTTATTATTTACTACTGTAAACCTATACACGAACTCGGTCTAAAATTAGCGATACCATGGTATTAAGCTCAGCATCTTTACACTCTTCATGGCCCATAAACCATGCAAATAAATCAGGGTCTTCTTGGGTTAGCAAACGCTGAAATACAGCCTGTTGCTGTGCATTTAACGAATCATACGCCTGCTCTACAAATGGCATAAACAAAACATCTAACTCTAACATGCCGCGGCGACAAGCCCAGCGTATACGTGCTTTACTATGAATTTCAGTCATTTTAAACCTCATACTTAATTGTCCCGAGTTTAACAAATACCCGCCTAATTAGCAGCTATTAATCTGTGTTCAAATAATAAAAAACTGCCCGCCTTCGTTGCTGTACCCTAGGTTATAACTGCGTTATTATGTCTACTCATTTGTATTGCACAGAAGGTTTTTATGTCGAGCGTTTATGCATGTCCGTTATCTCACCAACTTATTAGCCTAACCGGTGCGGATAAATTGTCTTATCTTCACGGACAAATCACTCAAGATCTCAATAAACTATCTAACAGCAATTATTTATGGGCTGGTCACTGCAGTGCCAAAGGCAAGTTGTGGGGTGTGTTTAAATTATTTTCTCACCAAGATAGCTACTACTTAGCAGGTTCACAGCCTGAGGTAGAGAAGTCGCTCAGTGAGCTAAAAAAATACGCTGTGTTTGCCAAAGTAGATATTGATGTTTCTACGAACAGATTAATCGGGTTGATCAGTGACGATTTAACCCCAGTACTAGAAAAACTTGATATTCGTTTTTCTGATGACCAAACGGCCTGTGATTTCCCAAGTGGTAAAGCCCTTAAGTTAGCGCCAAATCGCGTTTTACTAATGGTTGATAGCCAATTTAGTATGCCAGATGATGTGTCTACATTAGATAACTGCGCACTATGGCAAGAAGCCGCTATAAAAGCGGGCGAGCCACAATTAAATAGTGACGCCATTGGCGAATACGTACCACAAATGGTAAACCTTCAAGCGATTAACGGCATTAGCTTTAAAAAAGGCTGTTACACCGGCCAAGAAACGGTTGCCCGTATGAAGTACCTAGGTAAAAACAAACGCGCTATGTATATTGTTACAGGTAAAAGCGATGGCCTACTTGAAGAGCCAGAGCTTGAAACCCAAGTGGGCGAAAACTGGCGCCGCGCTGGTAAACTAATTGCCCAAAGCTATAACGAAAATAGCCAAACCATATTTGGCCTTGTTGTGCTGCCAAACGATACACCAAGTACACACGTACTTCGTGCAAAGCACACCCCTCAGGTAGAGCTAAGCATTCTGCCTCTACCTTACTCTCTTGAAGATGAATAAATAGGAATGACTATGATCGTTGCACCAAACACAGTAGTAAAAATGCATTATTCAGTACTGGATAACGATGGCAATACCATTGATAACTCTTTTGATGGCGAGCCACTGGTTTTTATTATTGGCACAGGCTACTTAATCCCAGGGCTTGAAAATGCACTCCAAGGCAAGCAAGCCGGTGATACATTAAATGTAAAAGTAGAACCTGAAGAAGGCTACGGCGAACGTCACGATAACCTAATGCAAGCGGTGCCTAAGTCGATGTTTGATGGCATGGAGATTGAAGTGGGTATGCAATTTAGAGCGTCGACTGATGATGGTGATCAATCTGTGATGATTATCGAGATTCAAGATGAAGACGTTATAGTTGATGGCAACCACCCGCTTTCGGGTATTACCCTTAATTTTGATGTAGAAATTTTAGAGGTGCGCGAAGCAACCGAAGAAGAGCTTGCGCACGGCCACGTGCACGGTGAAGGCGGTTGTGGTCACGTTCACTAATCATACCGCCGTTTATAAAAAAAGCGCCTAAGGCGCTTTTTTTATAACATATTGTTGTAGGTTGCGGTTTTTATTGGCGCCGGTTCCTCTAAAGGAGTTTCACTGGGTGTTATTTTACCCTCAAGCGCACGTAATAAGCCTTGCTGATCGTTTGTTCCCACTCGGTACTTAGTACCGTCTTTTAAGGTTAACTGTAGCGCACTAAACCCGGATACAGAATACACCCACCCATCATGCGTAATACGAATACCAATACCATGGCGGTAAGAGTTTTGCACCGCTTTAGCCTCTACTATGTCAGCTAGTGCTAATCGTTGCCCCGCAACGCCAGGGCCAAAAGCCCAACTAATTGTTTGCTCATCAACTTTTACGGTTAAACCATGAAACAAAAAGCCGACTAAAACCAATACACCGGCAAATACCATTAATGGCACATCGGCGCCCATTAAGTTCCAGGCTAAGGCTACAAAGCCGCCTATCCATGCTAAAACAAAAAATATAAACACCGCATATTGTTTATGCTGATACATAACGCTCTCTTTGTTATTAAAAACTGTACACCAACGTGGCGCTTAATTCTGAGTCGTATTTAAGGTTATCGTCTTCAGGTTTTGAATTATAACGATACATGTAGGCAAACTTTAACGATACCGCACCTATGACTTGGCTAATCAAAGCGGTTTCTGACTTCAAACGCGAATTTAACCCCGACAAAGACTGCTCAATACTCACATCTTGATTAAAGCGCGTGCGCTTTGATACCAAACGCTCCCACTGCATTGCAATACGAACTAAATAACCGGTTTTGTTTTCATCTTCTTCGCTTACCTCTGACTCATCATCAGCGACGGAGCGATATAAACCTGGGCCAATATCAATATCTACTTTATTTTTTACACCTTGGTAAACTCTGGCTCCATAGCCTGTAGCCACTGTACTTTTGTAATCTAGGCCACTAAATTTATCTTCTTCGTAGTCACCGTAAATAAAAAATGAAGAGTTTTTAACGCCCACTTTGTAGTTACCCTGTGCAGAGACAAAAATACGGTCTGCCGTTACATCGGTTTGCCCTGTATCTTCGTTTTGATCTCGTTTATACAAGGTGTCTAATTTAAATTGGTTACGCCAATTTTCGAAGTCTTGGTATAAATTTCCTCTAAACTTAAAGCTGGTAGAGTTAGTATTACCCTTACTTAAAATCAAGCCAAATTCAGTATCGCCATAGAGCATTTCGCCTTTATGTAGCTCGTGAATTTCTTCATCAGAGAGTTGTCCATATTCATGAAAGTCTTCAAATGGATCAACAGCCCAACAGCGGCTGCTCATTATTAAAAACACGAATAGTAAATACTTATGCACGGTAAACTCTCTTGCACATACAAACAAAACTGCTTACTCAGCGTGCTCTGTTTCTTTCCACAAAATATGACAAAACGGCGCGTCTTTATCACGGCTAATTAAAATTTTTGCAAATAACACATCTTCGTTTTCAAACTCTAACCCCACTAGCACTTGCACAAATAACTCCGGCTCTATTTCAAGTGCTACAAAGTCTTGCCATTGCTCATCAGGCTCGCCCTCTTCAATAAACCCAAGTTCTTCTCGGTATTCGTTAAAGTCTTCAACATCTTGTTCGCTAAGATTATTTGGCGCCAGCTCTAAAAAAATATCGTACGCTTGATGGGTAACTTCTTCTTCGCTATATAAACGTGGGCCTGACATGGGTAAAACCTCAATGCATTTTAAGTGCGCACATAATATCAAAACTCATCTGTGTTTTGAGAAAAAACAGCTAAAAATAATGACTTTTTTGTTACCAGCTCATGCGCAGTTAAGCTTAAATAAGATTCAAAGTGCTTTGACTAAAAAAGTTAAAAATAATTCAATTTATTTTTTATTATAAAACAAACCGTTACTTTACTTAGTAAGGCGTACATCATAAGCTCAAACACATAATAATAGGAGAGCGCAATGATAAAACTAGAAATACAACAAGGCATTGCTAACGTTATTTTAAGCCGCGCAGAAAAACAAAATGCACTTAGCTTTGATATGTTCATGCAATTAAACAGCACTATTAAACGTATAAAAAAAGATAAAAGTGTTCGCGCCGTAGTGATAAAAGGTGATGGTGAGCATTTTTGCTCAGGGCTTGATGTGGCTGCAGTGATGGCCTCACCATTAAACATTGTTAGGCTGTTGCTAAAATGGCTACCTGGCAATCAAAACCTAGCGCAAAAAGTGGTACTGGGCTGGCAATCGTTAAGCGTACCTGTGATTGCGCAAATAAACGGAAATTGTTTAGGGGGTGGGCTACAAATAGCATTGGGCGCCGACTATAGAGTTGTTGATACCCAAGCAAAACTGGCCATTATGGAAGCGCGTTGGGGGCTATGCCCCGATATGGGCGCTAATGTAGTGCTTGCTGGTTTATTAAAGCGCGACCAAGCGCTGTGGCTGGCAAGCCATGCCAATCCTATTAGTGCACACACGGCCTACGAGCTGGGGTTAGTCACAGAGCTTACAGACAATACCGAACAGGCCACGCAGCGCATGTTAAATATATTACGTGAACGCTCCCCCGATACACTGGCAGCGATAAAGCGCGTTACTCAAAAAAGCTACACAACAAACCAACGACAAATTTTAGCTAAAGAAACGTTTAGCCAAATTCGCTTGTTACTCAATCCTAATACTAAAAAAGCAATTGCCAAAGCAAAAGGGAAAACAGATATAAGCTATGCAAATTCAAAGCGCTGGTAAGACTAAATTAGCATTTAATAATAGTGCGTATTTGCTAACGTTAATTTCTTTCTATATTAATGAGCCATTATCATGAAGTACTTGCTTAGCAGTGCAATTATTTTACTGTGCTTAGGGTGTGCTAAATTAATAATGCACTTAATTGGTGGCAGCTTCCCTGCACCGCTCCTTGGCATGGTTATTTTACTGAGTTTATTACTGTTAGGTGTAGTGAAAGAGCACCATATTAAGCCCTCGGCCTCCCCTATTTTAAATATTATGCCAATATTTTTTATACCCGCGGGGGTAGGATTTATCGAGCACATTGCACTTATTAAGCTGCATTGGCCCTATTTGGTTTTGGTTATTTTGCTCGTCCCTGCCAGTACGCTTTTACTGGTAAGCAGCGTTGTTGGCTATGTTAAAGGTAAAAATAACAATGACTGAGCTGCACCTTACACTATGGTACTTAACAACTCCCGCTATTATTTTGCTGTTTTTATTATTAAGAGCGTTTAATAAACACTGGCAGCACAGCATAGTAAAGTCGCTCACCAACCCGGTGTTTTTAAGTATTGCGATTATTGCCTTAGTTCTTGTTAATTTAAAATTACCTTATGCTGATTTTTCCACGCATAGCCAACTACTTAGTTGGCTATTAGAGCCTGCTATAGTGGCACTGGCCTTACCTTTGTATCAGCAGTTTATACATGTCAGAAAAAATCTACTGTTAATAGTAAGCACGTGTAGCTTAGGCATTATTAACGCCACTGTGGTGGCTTTTATTTTAAGTATTTTATTTGATGTACCCGCCAATTTAAGCGCCTCCGTAGCTGCATTAAGTGTAACTACGCCTATTTCATTAATAGTTACTGAGTCTTTAGGGGGGATTAGCTCTCTTGCCGCTGCATTAGTTATATTTATTGGCTTACTAGGTGCGCTCTTTGGGTTAATCCTCATTAAGTGGATAGGTGTTAATAACCACCAAGCTCAAGGAATAGCAATGGGAACTGCGTGCCATGCTATAGGCACCGCAGCAGCACTGGACGAGCACCCAAAAATAGGCGCGTTTTCCTCGGTTGCTATGGCTTTAAGCGCTTTATTAACCGCCATAATAGTCCCCGTGCTATATCCTTTTTTAGTCAACTCTTTGCTATAGTTAGCAAAAAATAATTACGCAATATAAAGAGCCCACTATGATCAGTTCTGAAATAGAACAATTTGAAAAATACTACACCATGCTCACTGAGTATTTAGTTACCTACAGCATGCAAATTGTGGGTGCTGTTTTTATTCTTATACTAGGTTTGTGGGTGGCTAAAAAACTCTCAAATTTAGTCGCTAAATTGATGGCTCGTCATAATGTCGATATCACGCTTACCAGCTTTGTCAGTAACGTGGTAAAAGTATTGCTTATTGTGATGGTTGTAGTGATAGCGCTTGGCAAAATAGGCATTAGTGTTACCCCCTTTGTAGCGGCTATAGGTGCTGCTTCTCTGGGTGCGGGTTTGGCCTTACAAGGGATGCTTTCAAACTATGGCGCTGGCCTTGCTATTATTGCCACGCGCCCTTTTGTGGTAGGCGATACCATTGAAGTAAAAGGGGTCAGTGGCCAAGTAAAAACAATTGAGCTGGGTTACACCATTTTAATAGATGAAGAAAAAGTAGAAATCACTATTCCTAACAAGCACATAGTGGGTGAAATTATTCACAACTCGTTTAGCTACTCGTTAGTTAAAGGAGAAATAGACATAGCCTATACTGCCTGCGCTGATACCGCTGTTAGCCTTATTGAAGAAGTATTAAAGGCTCATGATCAGGTGGCTCAAAACCCTATTTCTCAAGTAGGCATAGAGCGCTTTGCCGATAGCGGCGTAACCATTAGTTATCGCTATTGGGTGCCTACAACCAAAATAATAGAAACCAAGCTTGCTATTAACGCAGGCGTTTATAAAGCCATTAATAGCGCTGAGATAGAAATACCCTTTCCGCAGCGGGTGGTTACTATTAAAGAACGCGACCTTTCTTAATAAAAAACAAAGCCGCTTAATGCGGCTTTGTTGTTTTTTAGCTTAAAGCAGTAATAAACTGCCTAACCCTAAAAAGGTCACAAACCCAACTATATCGGTAACCGTGGTTAATATTACCGAGCCAGAAAGCGCAGGGTCTATTTTCATTTTGTCTAAAATAGACGGTATAACAACCCCAGCTAACGACGCAGCAACTAAGTTAAGCAATATAGCAACGGTAATTGTAATGCTTAGCATTATGTCGCTAAACCAAACAAAGGTGAGCGCGCCAATCACTAATGCCCACACTAAGCCGTTCACCGCCCCCACCCGTAGCTCCTTTTTTAAAAGTGCATTGCGGTTAGAGTCGGTTACCTGGCCAAGCGCTAAACCGCGCACTATTACCGTTAAAGTTTGACTCCCGGCGATTCCGCCCATAGAGGCCACCACAGGCATAAGTACCGCCAGTGCCACAACCTGCTCTATTGTTGCGCCAAATAAGCCAATAAACCACGATGCTAAAAACGCAGTGGCTAAATTTATACCCAGCCAAATTCCCCGGTTTTTAGCACTTTTTCTTACACTGGCAAACAGGTCTTCGTCTTCGCGTAAACCACCAGCTTTGGCAGCAGCTTCGTCGGCAATTTCTTGGCGTAGTTCGTATGCCGAGCTAATGGTTAAACGCCCGACTAATTTGTTATCGGTATTAACCACCGGCATGGCCATTTTTTCACTGTGAATAACCACTTCTGCCGCTTCGTATAAATCATCATCAGCATGCAATGATGAAAAATCATAGTTTGCCAGCGCCAATAGGTTATCGCCTTCATCGGCTTTTATTAAATCATTTACTGCAAGTTCACCTATTAGGCTGCCTTGGCGGCTAACTAAATACACAACTTCGCTGTATTGCGGCAAACCTTTGTGCAGTAATTTTTTAACGCCTGCAATTGTTGCTTTTTCAGTTATTTTTAGAAAGTCGAAACCAACCCAGTGACCTAATTGCTCAGGCGGATACTGCTGAGCAAGATCGTATTGTTTCGTTTGTGCTTCATCGAGTTGCTTTTTAGCATAATCAACAAAGCGCTCAGGAATAACCTCTTCAAGCTCAAGTAATTCTTCAACATTCACTTCATCTAATAGCGCGTATGCCTCGCTATCATCTAAGGTTTGTAGTAACCATAAGCAGCTGTCATCGCTCAGGGTGACGAATATTTCATGCTGCGTGTCTTTATCTAATAGCTGCCAAATTTCTAGACGCTGTTCTTTTGGGATGGCTTCAAAAAGTAGCGATAGGTGCTCAGTAGATAAATTAAGCTGTGCATCGGCTAAAAGCTGGCTTTTTTGCGTGTGTGTTTCGCATTGTAATAAATCGTTTATTAGCTGCGGTAGTTGGTCGACTGGATACTCAATCATCTTGAAACCTTAAATTTAAAAATGCACATTGCTTATAGTTTACTTGAACAATAAAAAATTGCAGAAAAAACCTAAACTTATTAAGACGCTTTAAGCTTTGATGGTTGAAACTGCGCTCATTACTTTTGCGCATTGTAGGGGCAAAAACACCAGCGATACTACTGTTTATTTTAAAAATTAAAAAAGAAATTATTGGCCTTATTTTTAGCC
This sequence comes from Pseudoalteromonas sp. Angola-4, assembly GCF_028599265.1. Taxonomy (NCBI): domain Bacteria; kingdom Pseudomonadati; phylum Pseudomonadota; class Gammaproteobacteria; order Alteromonadales; family Pseudoalteromonadaceae; genus Pseudoalteromonas; species Pseudoalteromonas sp. Angola-4. The sequence goes on from NZ_JAQREK010000008.1 coordinate 69,829, forward strand.
AAAAAAAAGCCCATAACGCTAAGCTGCTATGGGCAAAGTCACACAATGAAAAAGGGGAATTAAAATCTATCGGTTAAGTTACGTATTAGGTCAGAGTCCACAAACTGCGTGACCATTGCAGCACCCCATGCATATGCACGTTGTATTGGGTAGCCTTTAAATATCCAGCGTTTACGAACATGGTTAAAACGCTGCAAATACTGCTGCTTAGCACGCGGCAAAGGTGTACTACATAGCTTATCCCACGCTTTATATACGCCCGACATGTCAGAGCCGCGCATAAAACGTTGCAACCAACGCGAAAAGCGCGAAAAGCTAATGGTTGACTGAAAATCAATGATATAAGGCTTGCCATCGCTACCACATAATATATTGCCCATATTACGTAAATCTAAATGCACAATGCCTAGGCGGTGCATTTTTGCAACTTGGCGTTCAAGCTCAATAAAAAATTCAACAGGCAACGTCTCACCCTGGTGTATTAAGCTTCTAAGCGGCGTGCCTTCTATGTAGTCATACGCCACCGCTATCGGCGATAAACGACTAAACCGATTAGCAACTGCATCAAGCTGTGCTAAGCGGCTCAACCCTTTAAATTCTTGATTTACAGAAAGCTTGGCAAAGGTTTTACGAATAAACCACGGGCTTTGGCTAAAGTCTTTTACTATTAAGTCAAACGTATCATCTTTGTACCTGTATACAATTGCGTTCGCAAAACGCCCTTTATGAACAACACTTAAATACTGTTGCATAAATACATGTTCAGGAAACTGCTGCTGTAATTGTGATAACAACTTATTTTCAATCATAACAAACCTAACAAGATGATAACCTTAATTGCCTAGGCAACTATATTAGCAAAGTTGGATTTGCCGCACAATTAGATCTAGTACTTAGCAGGCTAAGTTTTTATTGAAACAGTATCGCTAAAATGTTGATAATCTTTTTTAGAGATTTATGAAGGTGTATCTAGGTTGTTTATTGCTCGGTTTAGTAAGTCCATAACGCTGTGTTTTTCATTTTCAGAAAAACCGCTAAGTGCTTTTTCGTACACTTGATTTACTAAGGGCATTATTTGCGGATAAAGCGCTTTGCCTTTATCACTTAAACTTAAAAGTGTAGAGCGCTTATCAAACTCACATTGTGTTTTTTCAATTAAGTCTTTTTCTTCTAAACGCTTTAACAAACGGCTCATCGCGCCTTTATCGTACACCATATGATCGCTCAGTCCGGCTAATGTGTTTACTGAGCCACGCGCTAATAGCACCACCACAATATATTGCGCAGAGGTTAAGTCCATACAATCGAGTTGGGCATCAATGTGTGTAGCAATTTTTGAACGTAAAAACGATATCAACCGGCCTAGGTCTTGCTCTGCTACGAGCGTTTCGGGGTCGGCGTTTTGTACTGAAGGCATACTTTGTTGCATATAAGGGTTACTCTGTTTATTCAAAATGCGTGTAATAGACTACACATAATTAATAAAATTCCCTAGGGTTAGCGTACTTTCAAAAATAAAAATTTGTTCTACCTAGGGTCTGGCATGTTTGGCGTTAATACTGCGTTATCGCCTATGCCTCTGCAACAACCTTAAAATATAAGCACAGCTTTACCAAATAAAAGTACGTTGCTAAAAATTCAACCTCAAAAAGTAAACTTCCCCTAAACCATTTTGTATTTAAAATAAAAAGCCGCAACATAAGTTGCGGCTAGTAGTGGTTTATACAATGCCGTTTTAAATTTTAAACCTTAAACTGCCCTATTAATTGCCCTAAGTTCTCGCCGCGCCCTGCTAAATGCTGGCTAACCTCAGAGGTGGCCTTACTTGCTTGGGTTAGTTCATTAACAATTTCTTGAATGGCAAACACATTACGATTTATCTCTTCTGTCACTGAGCTTTGCTCTGTGGCAGCGGTTGCAATTTGCGTACTCATGTCGTTAATAGTAGTAACCGACGTAGTCACAGCACCTAAACTTTGCGATATATCGCGCGATGACTCAACTGAGCGATTACAACTTGCTTGGCTCGCCTGCATGGCGTCTACCGCGGCGCCTACTAAGTTATGTAATTCACTTAGCATTTCACTAATTTCATGAGTACTAAGTTGTGTACGACTCGCTAAGCTCCTTACTTCATCAGCCACCACGGCAAAACCCCTACCCTGCTCGCCGGCACGTGCGGCTTCTATGGCGGCGTTAAGTGCAAGCAAATTAGTTTGCTCGGCAATGCCACCTATTACACTAAGTACACTGTCTATTTTTTTAGATTGCTCACTTAAAGAGTTTACCTGATCAGCAGCTAGGTTAATTTCGCCCATAAGGTTGGAAACCTCACTTAGGGAAATATCTACGCACTCTTGCGCTTTTGCCACTTCTAGCGTTGCCGTATGAGTAGACTCAGCAACTTGCGTGGTATTTTTAGCCACTTCGTGAGAGGTGGCCGACATTTCGGTAATCGCTGTGGCAACTAAATCTGTTTCGTGGTTATGATTGAGCAGTTTATTTTCAAACAGTTTTGTTTGCGAATTAATATCGCTTGAGGCATTTTTTACATCATTAGTAACATCAGCCACATTACTTATAATGCTTTGCAGCTTGCTAACAAACACATTAAACGATTCGCCCAACTGCCCTATTTCATCGTGCGTATGTATAGCTAGGCGTTTTGTTAAGTCGCCTTCACCTTTTGCAATATCATCTAAGCTTTGGCCCATTATTTGGATAGGTTTAACCATAGCGTTAGACGCTAAAAGTGCGCCCACTACACTAACCACAACCCAAAATAAGGCAATTAATAACAAGGTGGTTATTTTTTCGCGAGTATGCGATTGCATAGTTTGTTTATAATTTGCAAGCTCTGTTTGTATATCATCCATATAGGCACCCGTACCAATCATCCAATCGGTACCTGGTATCATTACGGCATACCCTATTTTCTCTACTAACCCGTTGGTATTTGGCTTTTGAAAATGGTAATTAAATGCCCCGCCACCTTTACGTGCTTGCTCTAATAATCCAACAATTATTTTTTTACCATTTGGGTCTGTCATCCCTATTTTATTTTGCCCTTCAATAGCACTTCCTAACAGGGCATGGAACACGCTAACGCCACGTGTGTCGTAAATAAAAAAGTAACCGTCGTCACCAAAAGTAAGCTCCCTAAGGATATTTTTAACACTTTGTGTTGATCCGTTATCTAACTGATGGCGTACCAACTTGCTTGCTATTTCCACTTCAGTGGCAAGTAGCGTGTGTTTGTCTTTAATGAGTTTAGATTTAATTGTTTCAAAATTTTGTTGCTGGTTTTGCGATTCTAAATAGTACGAGCTGGCCATTAAGCTAATTAATAACAAGCTCAACGGTAAAATAGCCAGTAGTAAAAGTTTATTTCTCAAGCTTAAGTTACTCATTAAATCTCCACAAATAGGGTATGCACGTTATCACTGTCTGCTTTGCAGTAATCAACGCAATAAAGTAAGCATTTAATATGTCACTATTTATATCAATTTATAAATAGCGCAGGGGGTTGCCAAGGGCTGGCAAGGTGGGCGCATTATAATTAGATTACAGCGCTTTAGATATACATTATCACTCGACATTAGTCGCAATTTTTTATCGAAAACACTGTGCAGTAAGGCGTTTTCATTACCTTTTACTTAGTTGTCACTCAAGCAATTCCACCGCTATTCATCTCACATTAAGGTAGCCAGGCATTTTTATTTAACATATAATCATCACAATTCTAATAATAAATACTTATACAAAAAGCGGGACAATGTTCAACGTTAACTTAGGCTGTGGTTTTTAAAAATAATAATGAAGTACTTCTTATATCTAACGTTGTTGATTTGTTTAAACGTGTGCGCTCAACCTGCTAACAAGAGCATTGCCTTTTATTACTCATCCCCCATGCCGCTGGCTGAAATGACCTTTTACTCACGGGTTGTTGTGCAGCCGCAAAGCATCACTCAACACGAACTTAATTGGCTTAAAGAGCGCAACATTAGCGTATACGCTTATTTAAGTGTGGGAGAATCGTTTACTGAAAATGAATCCTCAGTAGCAAAAAATCCACACTGGAATAGCCATATTGCTGATTTAACCGCTGAGCATTGGCAACAACACCTGCAAAAACAAGCACGTGAATTACAACAACGAGGCTTTAACGGTTTATTTTTAGATACGCTCGACAGCTACCAATTATTAAAACCCGATTACGATAAAGCGGCTCAACAAGTGGGGCTTGTGAATATAATTAAAGGTTTGTCGAGTACATTTAATAAACATTTAATTTTAAACAGAGGGTTTGAGCTACTGCCACAGCTTAACGATTACGCCTCTGATTTAGTTGCCGAGGGGCTATTTAGCCACTTTAATCCAGTAGATAACAGCTACAAACTTACCACTGAGAACGATCAAGCTTGGTTAAATGAAAAGCTTCATAAAGCACAATCACTGGGCTTTAACGTACAGGTAATTGATTACGCTAAACCACAGCAGCGCCTTGCGATGGCTAAGCAGATTATTGCCCAAGGTTATGCTCCTTGGGTTACTGATGGGCACCTTCAAACTTGGGGGACATCAAATATACAGCCAGTGCCTAGGCGCATACTTATTCCATACAACAGTAATGTAAAGCCACTTATATACACTACGGTTCACTTAAAGCTTGCCACAATGATTGAGTATTTAGGCTACATACCTGATTACATAGACATGGCTAACACGCCCTTACCTAAAGTAGATACCAGCCTCCATGCTGGCATTATCTCTTGGACGACGAGCGATCAATTTTATAATGCACAGGTTATTGAGTGGCTCGAAAGTAACTTAGGCGTGGTACCGCAACTGGTACTTGGCGAGCTCCCTCCTTCTAATAAGTTACTTGAAAGCTTAGGAGTCGAGCCTTTTAATTTGCCTTCAAATGGGCCTTATAAACTCGCGGCTATGGCATCTTGGCTCAAAGGTGAGTCAACCACTGCGCCCGCTATTGTAAAGCCCTATTTATTAACACTTGCAGAGAATGCGCAATCATTAATATCAATACACGCTGAAGATGGCACTACCCTAACCCAAGGAAGTAAAACTAAGTACGGCGCACTTATCGCGGCACCTTGGCTTATAGATACACTGCCTATGGAGGGCAGTAACTGGGTTGTAGACCCCAAAGCCGTGTTAACTAAGGCAATGGGGCTTGCGCCTATACTAGCCCCAGATACAACTACATTAAGCGGCCGGCGTATGCTAACCCTTCATATTGATGGCGACGGCTTTACAAGCATTGCGCACTTTGCAGGTAAACCTTACGCAGCAGAAGTTGTGCGCGATGAAGTTATAAAAAAATACAAGCTACCACTGACCTCCTCAATTATCCAAGCCGATATTGAGCCTAACGGATTGCATGGCGCTGACAGCCCAAAGCTTGAAAAAATAGCCAAAGAAATTTTTGCGCTTCCTTATGTCGAAGTGGCATCACACACTTACAGCCATCCCTATTTTTGGACAGCCTTATCAGGTAGAAAAGAAATAAATAAAGACGACACCGACTACGGGTTTCATTTAGATGTACCCGGATATGACGCCATCGATTTAAATAAAGAAATAACCGGCTCAATAAATTACATTAATGAGCGACTCGCACCAAAAAATAAAAAAACAGTGATGATGCTATGGTCGGGTGATGCAACCCCAGGTCCAAAAGCCCTCGAACTTGCGCGCGATGCCGGTGTAATTAACGTTAATGGAGGAAATACCGACGTAAATGCCGACAATCCAAGCTTGTCGCATATATCACCTATTGGCCGTCCTGAGCGAGATTTGCTGTATCAAATATACGCCCCCATTTTAAACGAAAATGTTTACACCAATTTATGGCACGGCCCTTACTATGGTTTTAAACGCTTAGTAGAAACATTTGAAATAACCGAAAAACCATACAGGTTAAAGCCTTACACAATTTACTTTCATTTTTACTCTGGCGAAGTGCCGGCAGGGCTTGATGCGCTGCATTACAATATTGATTACGTATTAGCCAAAGAAAATACCCCGGTGCATTTAAGTCAATATGCACGCATTGCCAAAGATTTTTATTTTTCTGCGCTTGCTAAAAATACGCGCGGCGAATGGCTATTTAGTTCTAAATATATAAAAACGCTGCGCTTGCCTACTATTTTTGATGTGCCCAATATGACTAACAGCCAGGGTATTTTAGGGGTAACCGCGCAAGGAAACTATATTCACGTGGGCGATGAAATAGCCACAATTAACTTTGATCATACAACGCCAGATAACCAACCTTATTTGCTCTCTGCTAATGTCGCGTTTAGTAATTGGCAGGTAAACGGCCCTGTCAGCTTTAAAGCGTGGATTGAGGCTAAAATTGAGCTTAAAAATGCTCGCAATTGTCAATTCATTTCGCATATGGGAAAGCGCTTTAGCGGAAAAACCTTTGCCAATACAACGCAGTTTACATTACCTGCTGGCGAATTTTATGGCTATTTAAACTGCGCAAAAAGGGCTCAATAATGAATAACAAAAAGCGCCCTCACTTAGTATCAGTTAAAACCATTTTAATTATATTAGCGGTTAGTTGCTTTTCACTTTACGCGCTGTTTCCGCACACCTTATTTTTTGAAGATGACTCGCTATCGCAAGATTATACCTTTGAAAAAACCTACTTAAATGCCGCATTAAGTAGCGACCCTAATAATGAAAAACTACGCGCCAAAAAAATAGCCATTCACCTGGGCTTAAATGAGTATTCGCAAGCGACTAACGAGCTTGAAAAACTCTCTAAAAGCGATACAAAAACTGAATTAGAAATAAAACTTTTATACGCATTGTGGGTTGATAGCGGCGCAAATAAAGATGACCGTTTTGAAGAACTAACACTTAAACTTGCGGCATTTAAACACTGGGATAACCAGTTATTAAATATAGCTAAAGCCACGGGGCTCAATGCAAACGTAGCGCAATATTATGAGCAACACGCACAGCCATTATTAGCCGCTGATTTTTGGTTAGGCGCAGGTGAGCCTGGCAAAGCGCTCGCTATTTATAAAACCCACATTAATGCCGATGTAGCCCAAAAAGCCATTGAAACCGCACTAGGTGCTAACAATCCAAAACAAGCTTACACATGGTGGAAAAAATACGGTGATACCGCTAATACCGAGCGTTCATTATATTTTGCAAGCTTAGCGGGTGATAATAAAGAAGCCTTAAAAGCAGTAGAAAAATTATTAAAAACTCAGCCTAATAACAGCGAATATTTAACCAAAACCATGCATTTAAACTTAGCCAATGGCAATGCAAACACAGCTGAACAATTAATCGCAAAGTTATTACTTAAAACACCCAATGATAAAGCGCTGAGGCTTTTAAATTGGAAAATTATGCGCTGGCAAAATAAGCCTAAACAGGCGCTTAAAGAATTTAAATGGTTAATGGCCCATAAAGCCGTTGATGTAGCTATGCTGACCGACAGCATTAATGATGCGAATGCCTTGTACTTATATCAAGATGCCAACGACATTTACGAATATAAAGCGCAAAACCGACAACTTAAAGGCAACGGATTTGCAAATTGGATGCAAACCAACGAATTTATTGGTAACGCAAAACAAGAGCTTAATCATATTGAGCGCTATGAGCAAATAAACGGAAAAACACCTCTTTCACAATATTGGAAAGCCAAGGTGTTACACGATACCGGTAATTTAGCTGGGCTGAGAGCCTTGTGGCCTCACTACGCAGGGCCAAAAAACGAAGAAGACTTACTCTGGCTTGCAAGAGCGCATTGGTTAAACGATGACTTTACAACCGCTTTGGCCATTTTAAAGCAAAAAGCACATAGTAACGATGATGAGTTTTGGGGTGCCCGCGTTGATATGGCTTTGCGTGTAAATGATAAAAAAGAAGAGCTGTACGCTTTAGAGCAATTAAAAAACATTAGCCCACTGAGTGTAGGTGATATGCTGCATTATCAGCAGCTAAAATTTGCCGACAACCCACAAGGGTTATTAAATTACCTATGGCAACAAACCGCACTCACTGATAGACAGTTAATCCAAATCACCTTATTAAGCACGCAAATTGGCGATGAAGAACACGTTACTCGTGCTCATCAGGCTCTTGAAAAACAACGTTATAATAAAGCGCTTTACCCTGCATGGTTAATATTATCAAACTGGTACCAAAATCAAAGTGACTTAAATTACGCATACACAACACTTAACCGCGCAGCAAAACTAAGTGAATACAATCCCGATGTGGTACTAGCGCAAGGCTGGCTTGCATTGCAAATGCACGACACCATTATGATTAAGCGTATTTTAGCTAACTACTCAAGCAATGAACCCAGCCGAGAGTGGGCACAATTACTGGCGAGTTTATCTATTCATCAAAAAGCCTTTAATAGTGCTTATTTTTATCTGCGCCAATTAGCCATTAGTAACCCTCGAGATTTAACCACTTTAGTAAATTTAGCCGATGTTATGAACCAGTTAGGCTACTACGCTAATGCCAGCGAACTGAAACATTACTTATTAAACCATTTACCAAAAGACAAATACGCATACCGAGGTTTAATGATCCAATGGGCCGGCGCAATGGCCGTGCCCCACTTACGCCAATTTAGCAGCTTAGATGACATAGCACCTGAGGCTATAAACAACGCAACCGCCAACTGGTGGTTAGCCAGACGCGCAGCACAAAAACTTGAGCCATGGCAAAAGCTACAATTGGCTATGAGCAACGGCGAGTTTAATAAAGTAAAAGCACTGGTAAATACGCAAACGTTAGGCAAAATAGATGAGCTAAGTGCTTTGCTCTATTTAAGGCAGCCTTATGCAACTATGCAGCGTTGGTATGAGGAGTTAACACACGAGCCAACACAAGCCGAAACGTCTTTATTACGTAATGCCCGCACCAGCTACTTTAGAGCATTAGAGATTAACCTATCCCCCGAGGCCGGTTTAAACACTAGCCAATACGATGTAAATGTTTATTTTCCGTATGCTAAAGGGCAATGGAAACTTAGCATTAGCAATCAACAAAACCTAAATAACAACGGGTTACTGTTTGCCATAGAAGATAAAATGACATGGGGTCGTTGGTACTTTAATGCAAAAGTAGACTCTCATCAGGGCAATTTAATGAGCCGCCAAGGCTTGAGCCTAGATGCGCGTTACCAGTGGGACTCGCGCACGCAGGTAGGCGTAAAACTTGAGCACAACGTTGAAAACCGCCAATCAGAAACCTTACTTAGCTTTGCCAAATTAAATAAAACCACGGCTTATATAAATTACGCTATTGATGGGCGTCAAAACATGCAGTTCTCGGCAGCCGCCATGGCATTTAAGCGCCGCAGTGATAGCTCAACGCTTGTCAGCGGTCAAGAATATAACGCCCGCTATCAATACACTATTTTAAAAGACCGCCCTATTTGGAGTACTTATTTTAGTGCTCAATGGCAAGACTTTGAACGCACATTAGCCCCTTTAGGCATAGATCAAAGAGCGCGACCGCTGCTTATTGATATACAACCTTTTAGGCGCTTTGCTATGGGCACTTCGCTTTCGTCAAACTCAAACTTAGCTCCCCCTTATTTAGGCGAAAGCCCCTCGTGGTTATTCGACATCAGTACGGGTTATCAAACGTTAAACGACACCCTCGACATTTCAGTATCAAGTGGTGCGGGCTGGTCAGTGCTAGGGGATGATTTATTTAAATTACAGCTGGGTTATCAAAGTAGTAATAAAGTGGGTAACTCAGATACACAATTACAATTAGGCTATTACGTACATTTTTAATGTTAGGAGAGAATATGTTTCGTTTAATCATACCGTGTTTGGTATTAGTGCTCAGTGCATGTACCACCAGCCGTGTGGCTGATGATGTAGAGCTAGGTCCATCAACTACCGTGGCTTTAATGCCTTTGGTAAATCATGCGCAAACCCCCTTAGCCGGTGAACGTGCAGAAGATATACTTGCAAGTATTTGGCAGCAAAATAAGCTTCCTACGTTATTACGTGCACCACGCAGTAACACTAAAGACCTTCCGCCACTTGACGATCAATACCGTCTTGATAACGCCATGCAGTGGTTAAGCACACAGCAAACAGACTATGTGTTATCAGGTAGCATAGAAGAATGGCGTTATAAAGCGGGCCTAGATGGCGAGCCGGTAGTCGCACTTACACTTAGCTTAACGGCTAAAGGTCAAACAACCCCACTTTGGACGGGCACTATCGCAAAAAGTGGCTGGGGGCGCGACAGTATTGCCGCGACTGCACAAGATGTCATCGCCGATTTAATTTCGTACATTGAGGTTAGTGAGTGAAAACACATTTTTTTCGACCAAGAGAGGTCCCTGAGCTACAAATTTGGGCTGAGGTAATTGTATTTACCGCGCTTGCAATTGTGCTGCCGGTTATATTTAACGCCGAAGACCCCTTTTGGACGGAAAATGGGTTTTCGTGGCCGGTACTTGGGCCGCTGTTAGTGGCTTTGCGCTATGGTTTTTCAAAAGGCTTTATAAGCATATTATGTTTATTAGCCGGGCAATTGCTGTTAAGCAAAAGCGAAGTATTAGCGCAACCTAACGAATTTAATATTAACGCCATGATTGGTTATTTAATTGTAATTATGATTGCTGGCGAATTCAGAGATGTATGGGAGCGCACTAATCAACAGCAAAGTATTGAGCTTGAATATGTAACTAACCGATTAGAAACCTTTACCCGCCAATACCATTTAATAAACTCATCCCACGACCGGATTGAGCAAATGTTAGCAGGTCATACTCTTAGCCTGCGCGAATCGCTCCAAGCGGTGCGGGCCGTTATAGGGCAACTAACACAAAGACGCTTAGACAGTGCGGCAAATAGCATTTTAAACTTATTTGTTGAATATGGCTCACTTGAAAAAGCAGCGCTTTATAAAGTAGAAAACAACACCATAATAGAGCAACCATTAGCAAGCATAGGTGCTATGGGCGAGCTAAATAGGGAAGACCCCCTTATTAAAGCCATGTTTGAAGAGCGCGAGCTGGTTTCTGTTAAAGAGGTTAAAAATAAATTTAGCCAATACCATATTGCTATCCCACTGGTTGATATTAATAACACTATTTACGGGGTAATTTTAGTACAAAGCATTCAATTTTTTGCCCTTAAAAATACCACACTTACTTTGCTAGCCGTTATGGCCGGTAACATTGGCGATTTGCTGCGTCATGAAATTACCAACCCGGTAATGACCCCACAAGAAACCCCTTATTTTGTAAGGCAACTACGCAGGGCGAACAAAGAAGCTAAACGCTATAATATTCCCTCGCAGCTGCTTAAACTTAAAGCAATGCAAACAAGTGAAGAGTCGCGCCAATTATTAGAGTATTTAAGTGAAGCTCGCAGAGGTCTAGATATTTATCTTTACGATAGTGAAAACCACACACTATTACTGCTTATGCCAATGGCAAGTGAACTGGACAAAAGTGGCTTTATATCGCGTATTAATACTTGGTGTATCGAGCACTTTGGTAAAACCGTTGAGCAACTGCAAATTAAAATAGAAGAACAAATGGCATTGCCTATAAGCAGCGAACACATCGCTAAGTTAGTTGCATCCCATGATTAAAATTATCGTTGCCGCTTTTATTGGCTGTTTATGTGAATACTTTGCTTTTGCGCATATTTTAGATGCGCCTAACTGGCTGTTGATTGTTTTATTACATGGCATTGCTAGCCTGTGCTTTACCTTTGTAAGCCATGCATTTATTCCTAACAAATACAAAACCACCTTAAAAAGTGGCTCAGCGCTGTTATTTTTGCTGCTATTTACCTTGCCTGTATTTGGTATTTTAGGGGTGGTATTTGCCATTACTTTTGCTCTTAGTAAACCGCTTAAAAACAACGATATTGATATTGTAGAGCACAAGGTTCCTGCCCTGCCCTTTGAAGCAAGAAGTGTCTCAGCAACGCCTATTTACTCAATGGGTGGACTAAAAGCTATTTTAAAACACGCCAGTGAGCCAAATAAACGCCTAAGTGCAGTAATGGCTGCACGGCACATGAGCGATGCCCAAGCTATTCCTATACTCAAACTGGCTTTAAAAGACTTAGAAGATGATATTCGTTTACTTGCCTATTCAACTCTTGATAGCAAAGAAACTAAACTGAACGAAAAAATAAGCCAATGCCAGCACGCTATAGCCAATACCACGCAACAACCTAAATTAAGCAATCTGCAACGCCAACAAGCCGAGCTTTATTGGGAGCTTAGTTACTTAGGCTTAGCACAAGGCGCACTAAAAAAGTACGTACTAGAAAAAGCAGAAGCACTAACCTTAACAAGTATAAAGTTTAACCCTCAGCCAGCAAGCTATGTGTTTTTAGGGCGAATTCAACTTGCGCTCGGTAAATTAAATGAGGCGCAGCAAAGCTTAAATTTAGCCACGCAATTAGGCATGGCTAGGCGCCACGTACTACCTTATAAAGCCGAAGTCGCCTTTGGATTACACAATTATACAGACTGTCAGCGCTATCTCGAAGAGCTAGCACTACAGCCTAAAGGCTCTGAGTTACGCCATTTACAGGAGTATTGGCATGAGTGAAAAAAAAGCGGACATTTTACTCTTACTTGAAGGCACTTACCCTTATGTACGGGGCGGCGTATCAAGCTGGGTACATCAAATTATAGAAGGCCTGCCTCACTATAACTTTGAATTAGTGTTTGTTGGTGGCGCACCCGAACACTACGGCGACATTCAGTACACGTTACCGAGTAATGTAACTAAGCTGCATGTGCATTATTTAGTTACGCAACACAGTACAAAAATAAAAGCGAAACATGGCGTTAAATATAAAAAAGAACTGTTTGATTTTTGGCAGCAATTGCAAGGGTATTTCCGTGACTGTAAAGACCCAATACCGACGGAGCTTTTAAAGTTTGCCTTTGAAAATCTAGCTAAAAAAGACGGCATCAACGAAGCCGATTTTTTATACAGCGAATCGTCGTGGCAGGTGCTGGCAAACTATTATTTAACCTATTGCGATGAATCGTCATTTATCGACTTTTTTTGGTCGTACAGAAATTTGTATAAACCACTGTTTAAAATAGCCGAAATAGCCCGTTCACTCCACGATGTTAAACTTATTCATTCTATTTCGACAGGCTATGCTGGCATATTGGGCGCAGGTGCAAGCGTTATACACAACACGCCATTTTTGCTTACCGAGCACGGTATTTATACTAAAGAGCGTAAAATAGATTTAATACAGGCCAGCTGGATAAAAGAGTCTGAACAAAGCCTAGGTAAAAACCTAAATACTGAAATGGGCTTTATTCGCCGAATGTGGATCAGCTTTTTTGAGCAAATTGGCCGCACTACTTATCATCAAGCCGACAAAATCATCTCGCTTTATGAAGGGAATAGACAAAGGCAAATTAAAGATGGTGCCAGCGAAAGTAAAGCCTCGGTAGTGCCTAATGGTATAAAAACAAAACGCTTTGTGGATGCGCTTAACGCAAGACCTAAATCGGTCCCTATGGTGGTTGGGTTAATTGGCCGTGTAGTGCCAATTAAAGATATTAAAACCTTTATTCGTGCCATTAAAGAGGTCCAAGCCGAACTGCCAGACATAGAAGGCTGGATCATAGGTCCTTTTGAGGAAGACCCACAGTATTATAAAGAGTGCCAGCTACTAGTAAGCAGCCTAGATTTAGACAAAAACATTACGTTTACCGGCATGAAAAACATCGTCGAAATACTCCCAAAGCTAGGCATTGTTGCGCTGACTTCAATTTCTGAAGCTCAACCATTAGTGCTGCTTGAAGCAATGGCTGCAGGCGTACCTGTACTTGCAAGTGACGTGGGCTCGTGCCGAGAAATAATAGAAGGGGCAAGCGAGGAAGATAGGGCCCTTGGTAAAGCTGGCGAAGTAGTTTCTATTGCCTCACCCAGCGAAACCGCACAGCAAATAATCACCCTATTGGAAAATGAGCAAACATGGTATCAGTACCAACAAAGCGGCCTCAATCGCGTTAAAACATACTACGACGAGAGCCATATGTTTGCCCGCTACGATAAACTTTACAAGGATACAATCGCATGGCCGGAATAGGTTTTGAGATACGTAAAATTCTCAAAAAAAACACCCTACTCTCTGTTTTTGAAGCATACGGTTATGCGGGATTAATAGGCTCAGGCCCTTGGCTGCTTTCTATCATTGCGCTCATGCTAATTGGTATTTTAAGCCTAGGTGTCGTGCTGCCAAAAGTATTAATTATTCAGTTTTTAACGCTTATTACGTATATGATGGCAGCGTCCCTTATATTAACCGGCGGTCTGCAGCTATTATTAACGCGTTTTGTTGCCGATCTGTTTTTTCAAAAAAAGGACGAGCAGGTACTGCCTAATTTACTTGGCGCGCAGCTTGTTACCACCCTTGCCGCATTACTGATCGGCTTAGCTGTATGGCCAATACTACCGCTACCTGTTGTGACTAAAATAATAATATTAGGGGCGTTTGTAAGCTTATGTAACCAATGGCTTGGCGCTATATTTTTGTCGGGAATGAAGGAGTACCGACTTATTTTAGTAACCATGTTAAGCGGTTACAGCTTTATGGTGTTACTAGCATTTTTACTGCGCGACTGGCAAATAGACGGGTTGTTTTTTGCTTTTTTTGCCGGTGAAGCGCTGCTCTTTTTTAGCTTTTTGTTTATGATTATTCGTCGCTACCCTGGCGGTAAACTCATTAGTTTTGATTTTTTAAACAACAAAAAAGTGTATTACAGCCTATTTTTTTGTGGGCTTTTTTACAACATAGGCGTGTGGGCCGATAAAATTATTTTTTGGTACTCCCCCGCTACCTCTATTCAAATTATAGGCACATTAAGAGCAAGCCCTATTTACGACTTGCCTATATTTTTAGCCTATTTAACCATTATTCCAGGGATGGCGGTATTTTTAGTCAGAATGGAAACCGACTTTGTAGAACAATACGACCGTTTTTATACCGCCATTAGAGGTGGCTCATCGCTTGAAGAAATTTTTTACCTAAAAGATAAAATGGTGCAAACAGCCCAAGGCGGCCTTTACGATATATTTAAAATCCAAGGTATAACCGTTGCGTGCTTATTACTGTGGGGCGAGCAAATACTGACCTTTATAGGCATAGACCCTAACTATAAAACACTGCTGTTTATTGATGTGGTGGGTGTAGGTGTACAGGTTATATTTTTGTCTATTTTAAATATTTTATTTTACTTAGATAAGCGTGCCACCGTATTATTTTTATCTGGGCTGTTTTTGTTTATCAATATCGTATTTACGATTGCCTCAATTGCATTAGGGCCACAGTTTTATGGTTACGGTTTTGCGCTCTCGACCATAATTACATCTGTAATTGGTCTGTATTGGCTATCAAAACAATTTGAAGAGCTTGAGTACGAAACTTTTATGCTGCAGTAGCATAACGGTTTTCGTATAAAATTAGCCAGGTTATTCCACGCTTTTTATAATAGGATCTCTGAATGAGAAAGTCGTTTGAATTCACGGTCAAATCAAACAAAATTAAAATAATTAATTATTGGTTTGGTGGCATTAAGTTATATGTAAATGGTGACTTGCGCGAGTGTAATAAAACGCTTTTTGCCTTTGGCAACAAAGCTTTGTTATCTGCAAACCTTGAGGATATTGGCACACTAGAAATAAAACCATTATCAGGACTGATTTCTGTAGAAATTGATGCATACCTTGTTAAAGCCGATGATATACATCATGTTTATAGCTCACATAAGCGCCTCAGCCTTAAACAAAAAAGGCTAGCGCAGTAAGTATATAAGATGCTGCTAAAACAAAGAGTATAAAAAGCCAAGAAAACTCCCCTTACTTGGCTTAGCTAATCTTTAGCATAGTTAGACATAACTAGTTTAGCTTTATACTAAATGATGATGCAGCTGCAATTACTTACTCACCCAGCGCGCTTTAAAACCACGCGTATCAACATGTATAAATGCACCGCGATGCGATTTTGGCCCGTAAACACCTAAACCGCCAAGTAAACCTTTAAATGATTCTCGCTTAGCGAGCGACTCCACTATACCAGCCATAGCTTGTGCATCGCCAATAGAGTGCTTGCCGTCGTTGTTTATATCATCCATACGGTAGTCGCCATCGTTATCTATAAATATATCGGCAGCATCGCCAAACACATGGCGGCTAAGCTTTACGTTACCAATGGCTTTGTTGTAATAAGGGGTGCGGTAACCGCTCATTACCACCATATTTTTAACCGGTATGTTTTCTAAAATCAGCTCTTTGCGTATTTTTTCAAGTTTAAGTAACAACTTGTTTTGTAAAAATAAGTATTTAGGGTGCTTACTTCGTTGCTTACTCACAAATTCTTTAAGAGAAAAATGCGGTGATATTTTTATATTTTCGTTCTCTGGGGTCACCTTTACAAAACCATCGGGCACTATGTAATGCTTACTATCTTTAATTTGTGAGGGCGTTGGGTAATGGCCAATGTGGTAATATTTAAGCTTTCCACCTTGTACTTCATCTGCAGGTACTTTAACAAACACATTAATTGTCATACGTTGCTTTTTGTCCGGGGATTCAATAATTACCCGTGTTAAGCCAGGCTTTTTAGGCGCCTGCCACTGCCAGCGGTTTGTATCCGTTAAGGTGGCGTTGCTATGGTTATTAATAAATGAATAGGATCGTTTTGATTGTGCGTAAAGCACTTCAAATTCAACTGCCTCATTAGGCATCACAAATACAGAAAACACCGAATACGGCATTACTATGTCGTTAATTTTTAGGCTAAACTCTGCATCTTCAAAATTTGCTTTATTTTGAATATCAACGCTTGGGTGTGCTTTTTTCACGGGCTCGGCGGCATAACTACCTACGCTTACGCAAAGCGCTAATATGCAGCCTAAAATACTCGGTATAAACGGCATAAATCCTCTCATAGTCTATTTAATCAATGCAGCAATGACTGACTGATCTTCGTTTTTAAGTAATGCTTTTGCGTCGTGTTGATAAATATCGTCTCTAAAATTAACGAGCATGTCTTCATCAACCCACGCCGTCCAATACACTAAATGAATAGGTAAGGGCTCATTTAAATAAAAAGTTTGAGTGGTATCGGTATCTCTGGCTTTATCCACTTGCTTAAGGGTTCGCTCTTCACCTTGGTGCTTAATTATTTCACGCGCCAATGAAAATGGCTCTTCAACCCTTATACAACCATGTGATAACGCACGCTGCGCTTGGTTAAAACGCTGCTTTGCTGGCGTATCGTGAACATAAATGGCTTCAGGATTTGGAAACAAATACTTTACTTCGCCAAGTGGGTTTTCATCCCCTGCACGCTTAACTAAAAAGTGATCAAACTGATAGGGCTTAATAGACTGCCAATCAATATTACTGGGATTAACTGTTTTAGAATCTAGGTAGCTGCTTTTTCTAACTTCGATATTATTTTTAGCAAGGTACTGAGGATCTTTTGCCACCTTTGGTGCTATTTCTTTGGTTGCAATAGAGGTTGGTATGCGCCACTCAGGGTTTACTACAAATTTTTCGATTTCGTCACTAAAGGCAGGTGTTTCCCAACTCGGCTTACCCACAATAACGTTATTTTGTAGTTTTACTTCGCCTGCTTTTACATAGCGCAAGGTGTACTCAGGTATGTTTACATACACATACTGCGAATCACTTGAGCCTGCGAAGTTAGTTATGCGGTAAAAGTTAAGCTTTAATTTAGCCAATTTTTTCTTAGCGGGTACATTAAGCTTAGCTAAGGTGTGCTTTCCTACTCGCCCATCAACCTTTAAACCGTGGCGACGCTGAAACTGTTGCACAGCCTGCTCTATGGTTTTATCAAATGTGCACATTGCGCTGTCACATACATTGCTGGTTAAGTCACGCTCTTGATACAAACGCAGTGCTAACTGACTCACCGCCTTGCTGGTGCTGCCAAGTTCAAGCAACTCATTGGTGTATA
Organism: Pseudoalteromonas sp. Angola-4; assembly: GCF_028599265.1. Taxonomy (NCBI): domain Bacteria; kingdom Pseudomonadati; phylum Pseudomonadota; class Gammaproteobacteria; order Alteromonadales; family Pseudoalteromonadaceae; genus Pseudoalteromonas; species Pseudoalteromonas sp. Angola-4. Next base: position 87,843 of record NZ_JAQREK010000008.1, read on the forward strand.
AAGGGGTAAACCCGCCACTGTTAACTATTTCTGTGTACCAGTTAATTGCTTTTTCGGTGCGCGCTATTAACTGTGATGCATTTTGATCAAAATAATAATCGCCATTTTGCAATTGTTGTTTCGAGTTGTAAGTGGTCAATGAAGAGTTGGCAAGTGCCACACTTTCAAGATCTGCACTGCCTAGCGCTTGCCCTGTTAGCAAGGTGCTAACGCAGCCTGCGAGCGTAGCGTGTAACGTAATGTGTTTTACCTTTGTAGACAATGCCTTTGAAAATAACCCCTTCACTTTGTACCTCCTCGCTAAATATCATTGATAAATGCTTTTGTACTTACTGCTTAACAGTAATTTGAAGGTGCAATGCAGGTGCCAAAATAAAATAAAAACACAACACACTGAAATTTAATAACTTTTTGAACTTTCACATGCTAGTTAAAAAACACTTCAACTACGCAATTATGTAATTTGGTTGCTGTAGTGTGTAAAGTTGCTATAGCAATTAGTCTTTTAAAAAGGCTAAAAAGCCACGCTCATAACGACTCAAGTATTTTGTTTTTCGCGGTAAAGAAAGCGACTCTCGCCACGCTGTTTGGGTTTGTTCATCCTCTTTACACAAGGCAATTAAATCCGGGTGAACATACGATTTACGGGCAATAGCGGGCGTGTTACCTAGCTGCTCAGACACACTCTCGAGCATACTCTTTAAACTAAGTGCGCCTTTTGCTTTTACAAGTTGCTTAAAGGCAATAACACTGGCTCGCCAGGTTCTAAAGTGCTTAGCGCTAAAGTCCTCACCCATAATTTGTTGAATATACTGGTTAATTTCACTAGAGGTTACGTTTGTGCGCTCTCCATCGCTTATATATTGAAACAAATGCTGACCGGGTAAATCTTGTAGGTCTTTAATTACATGGCTAAGCACTCTATCGGTTATGTTTACCTCGCGCTCTTTGCCCGATTTAGCCCGATACCGTAGCTGTATATTTTTACCCGTAAGCTTAGCATGGCGATTGCGCAGGGTTGTGGCGCCAAAACTTTTGTTTTGCTTTACATTTCGCTCGTTACCTACCCGCAATGCACCTAAGTCCATAAGCCTAACTACCGCAGCTAATGTGCGCTCTACGCTGAGCTCATCCCCTTGTAAATCGTTTTCTAAACGGGCACGCAGTAATGGCAGCTTATTGCCAAACACCCCACAGGCTTGGTATTTTTTCGCCTCTTGTTGAGCTCTAAAATCTTCATGGTAGCGGTATTGCTTACGACCTTTACTATCTACCCCGGTTGCTAAAATATGGCCATTTTCTTCAGGGCAAAACCAAGCATTTTTGTAGGCGGGCGGAAACGCTAGCGCATTTAAACGATCAATCACTTTTTGATCGGTGATTTGCTTTCCTATTGGGTCAAAGTACAGCCACGTTTTGTTTTTACGCTTACGGGTTATACCGGGTAAATTATCATCTACGTAGATTAGTTTCATTTATGCTCCTAGCAACTTAAACCACCATCAATAAATGTATCACTGTAAAATAACCTTAAACTGAACAACGTTATTGATATATAATAAAAAATTGAACAACAATATAAAAATCCGTTTAGTTTAATTACCTGCTTAAGTATATAAACTGCACCTTTTGGTACCGTTTAGCTATGCTCGTTTTGGCCAAAATATACACGGATAATAATACCAACTCGCTTAATTAATTAGTCTATTTGAGCCCGGAAAACATAGCTAACACTAGGTTTGGTCCCGCAAATGATTAAGTATTATTGCAAAACTGGTAACCCCCCTTAAATAATGTGCTGTTTACAAGGAGCATACAATGGCATTTGATTATGGTTCTATTGATCTTGGATTAAAAAACCCCTTTAAGTTGGAAGGTAAAGTAACGGCGCTAAGAGGTATTATTGAGTCGGTAGCAGGCGTAAGTTTACTTGTTATAGCTGCAAGCTCGGTGAAAGAAAGTACCACCGCAGGCTGGATTTTAATGCTATTTGGCATGTTTATTTTAGCGCTGGGTATTCGCTCTTTATCGTCAGGTATTTATGCCACCTTAAAATACTTTGTAGGTAGAAACCACCCCACGTCGCTTGCGTATAATTTTAGTAAGTCTGAGAGCTCTACCGCGCAAGAAGAAAAAAAAGAAGTAGCCTATAACGCCCAATCACTCGAAGAAATGCTGGTTGGTCGTAAAAACAGTACCTTTAAAGAGCCTAACGGATTTTTATCTCGTTTGTTACACAGCTTAATTCCCAAACTGTTATTTTTACCTTACCCAATTCGAAATGTAGCGCAGCGATTATTTGGCTCATGGGTGAGCACGCTTGTTGCCTTAATTGCTTATGGGCTTGTAGCGTTTGTTTCGCTGTCGGGCTTTACTGGGGAAGCTGGCGAATTAGCCTTTCCGGTTTACAGTGCTATTTTAATGTTTTATGTGCTTTTTTCTTGGCGCTCAAGTAGCAAACCTATCTCTCGCAATGCTGAAAGAAACATTGAAGCGCTGGGAGGCGGTACATTAGCTAAAATTATTTCGTTGTCATTTATTTTGCCTATTGTTATTGGCCTTTCTATGTCATGGCTAATGCAAGAGCAACATATCAGCAAACAAGAAATAGACGCGTGGCTGGCACAACTGCCAAACTTGCATGCTGGCATATACCTCATTGCCATTATTATATTAGCAACGTTAAGCTGCGCATTAGTATTTACAATGATCAAAGCACGCTTAAACGCAGTGACCCCTACCGCCGAAGTGTCAGAATTACGTGAAAACTGGCAAGAGTCTGTTCACCCTGATGAAGTATTTATAAACCTTGATAATCTTGTCATGGCAAATAGACGCTACAAAGAAGTGCCTAATAGAGTTTACCGCGAGCTAGACCCAAAACTACAAGAGCAAATAGAAGGTAAAGGCGGTTTTAAAGGCGAAATGATTCAAGAGGTTCAGCCTAAGCTACACGCTATGGAGCTAGGTAAAAACTTTACCCTAGCCAGATTAGTTGCGCTAATAAGTGCTAATTTACTTTATATTGTGGCATTAGTATTAACGGTGTTGTTAGCCTATTCATTAATAGATATTTATTACTACATAGATAGCGCTAATATTAATAATTTACAGCAAGCGTTTAATAATCAAAACGTTATACAGTTTAGTAGCTTACTAATGAGCAGTGTTCATATTTTAATAATAGCAGTGATTATTAAAGCCTTTGCTCGTTTATTGGCTAACTGTGCTCATTTATTTTTTGCCGAAATGCAGTTTGAATCATTACTTGTGTACTTTAAATGTGAAGGCACATTTACCGAATCTAAAATTTCAACGGGGACAGGTATTCATGACAGCACCCGCTCAGAAAACACCTTAGTGCGCAGCAGTATCACGCCATGGGTCATTGTCTCTCGTGTTATTACGAGCACGTTTGCTGCCACCGGTATGAAAAACCTTGAGCATCCTCGCCATATAATGGAAATGCACAAAGATGAAGGTCAATTACAAGCCATTAAAAATGATGTAATTGCCTTTCTAAAAGACCGCGAATCGATTGCCTCAATTACCAGTGAGCGCGATTTAGGCAATGCATCGCAAATACATCAATTAAACCAACAAACCCGTGCAATACCTACTCAGCAAGCAATAACAAAAGAAGATGAAGAGGCCGCTGGTTACCTAAGGCAAGAAGAGAACTTAACACCAGAGCCTAAAGCTTAATAATCGCTTTGCTATATTTGTAAAAGCTAAACTGCGCCACGGTTTGTAATCTAGGCAACTAGGTTACAAACCGTGCGCGCACTAATTACTTACCGCTAAACCTTTTTTAAATACCAGCTTGTTAAAATTTATGGTGTTTATCTGCCTTATTATTAACGTATTTTTAATTGTCCTTCACTTTATTGAATCATTTATACCTATTTGACCGATTAATTCTAAATTTACGCATAAACCCCTTGCTTTATGCGTTAAAAACCAAATAATGAAGCAATTATAAACTGGGTAAGAATGAGGAAAATGAGCTATATACTAACCACCCAATGTGCCGACGATGTAGGCCTAATCGCCAAAATTACAGGGCTTTGCCACGCGCACAATTTAAATATTACACGTAATAACGAATTTGTAGATAAAGACGCCAAGCGCTTTTTTATGCGCACTGAACTAACCGGCGAGCCACAAAGTGACTTTTTATCGCAATTACGCGCTTTATTACCTGAGGGTGCACAACTTGCTCTACATGATGATACAAAAACTAAAGTGGTACTGCTTGCAACAAAAGAAGCACATTGCTTAGGGTCTGTATTACTTAAACAGTTTGAGCAAGCGTTAAATATTGAAGTATTAGCTGTGATTGCCAACTACCCAGATTTAGAGCCATTAGCAAAAGGCTTTGATGTGCCTTTTCATGTTGTTTCGCACGTAGGCCTAAGTCGCGCCGAGCATGATGAAAAAGTAGGTGATTTAATTGCCTCTTATAACCCTGACATTATTGGCTTAGCAAAATACATGCGCATACTAAGCCCTGAATTTGTGGGTCGTTTTGAGAACAAAATTATTAATATTCACCACTCGTTTTTACCGGCCTTTATTGGCGCTAAACCGTATCATCAAGCATTTGAGCGCGGCGTAAAAATTATTGGTGCTACGGCTCACTTTGTAAATAATGAGCTAGATGAAGGCCCTATTATTTTACAAGACGTCACCAGCGTAACGCACGCTAATACCGCTGAAATGATGGCTAAAATGGGTAAAGACGTAGAAAAAACCGTGTTTAGTAAAGCCTTACAACTAGCTTCTGAACACAAACTATTTATTAACGGTAATAAAACGGTGGTATTTAGCTAAGACCCCTTTTTACATACTATAAAGCCAGCAATAGGGTTCACCCCTTTTGCTGGCTTTTTTATGCCTAACAGCTTAATTAGAGTCAGATATTAGCTATAGCTGTGTTTTATCCGACACCGTAATTAATTGTAAATTGGCATCCACCATTAAGGTGTGTAATAAATAGGTGACTCAGGCCCTACTGGCAAGCCTAAAGCAAACACCCATACGTAAAATAAAATGACCCAACCGATAAAAAACACAATACTGTATGGCAGCATAGTGGCCACTAACGTTCCTATACCCATGTCTTTTTTATATTTAACTGCCACCGCTAAAATTAAGCCAAAATAGCTCATCATTGGGGTGATTAAGTTAGTCACAGAGTCACCAATACGATACGCCGCTTGAATGGTTTCTGGCGCGTAACCAATTAGCATAAGCATAGGCACAAAAATAGGGGCCGTAATCGCCCACTGCGCCGATGACGAGCCTAAACTCAAGTTAACCATTGCACACATTAATATAAACAATACAAATACTTCTGGGCCAGTAAGGTTTAACGCTTGTAATAGTGCTGCACCATTAATTGCCAAAATAGTGCCTAAATTAGTCCATTTAAAAAAGGCCACAAACTGGGCTGCAAAAAATACTAATACTATATATAAACCCATTGAGCTCATGCTTTTGCTCATTGCGTTAATAATGTCTTTATCGTTTTTCATGCTGCCAACAACACGCCCGTAAACAAAGCCTGGCACACTAAAAGTTACAAATATAATTGCGACTATTCCTTTTAAAAAAGGCGAGCCTGCCACTTGGCCTGTTTCTGGGTGGCGTAAAATACCATCGGCAGGAATAATCGTCCAAGCAAATAACGACAGCACCACTAATAGAGCAACACCCGCCCATTTTAGACCGGTTTTTTCTAACGCGGTAAGTGTATCAATATTGTTTTGTGACAAGTCGATACTGGCTTCATCGGGGTTATATTTACCTAAACGCGGCTCTACTATTTTTTCGGTTACGAGTGTACCCAGTGCGGCAATAAGTAATACTGATATCATCATGAAATACCAGTTAGCCTCGGCGCCAACCTCGTACGTTGGGTCAATCATTTGTGCTGCAGGCGTAGTTATACCTGCTAATAATGGGTCTATTGTGCCAAGTAGTAAGTTAGCGCTATAGCCGCCAGAAACACCGGCAAAGGCAGCCGCTAAGCCAGCTAAAGGGTGGCGTCCCAAACTATGAAATATCATGGCTGCAAGCGGAATTAACACCACATAGCCAAGCTCAGAAGCTGTGTTAGACATTATGGCCGCAAACACCACCATAAAGGTAACTAAACGCTTTGACGCGCCCATAACCATGCCTCGCATAGCAGCAGAGAGTAGCCCTGAATGCTCTGCAACACTGACCCCAAGTAGTGCCACTAAAACAGTGCCTAAAGGCGCAAAACCGGTAAAGTTAGTAACCAGGCCAGCCATAATACGCTGTAGCCCCTCAGCACTGAGTAAACTAACAACTTCAATTACTCCATCAGGCGCACGCCCTGCTGCCCCAATCGGTCTTGGGTCAATTGCGCTTAGCCCAAACCAATCGGCAATACCACTTATTAGCACAATTGAAACCGCAAATATCGCAAATAAAGTAATGGGATGAGGAAGCATATTTCCTAAAAACTCAACGGTTGCTAAAAAGCGATTAAATAAACCGTTATTGTCTTTAGGTTGATTATTAGGTGAGTGTGTGGAGTCTGTCATACTTGGCTCTATAAATTACAAAATTGCGCTAACCTAGCATTGTTTGCAAAAGAGATCATGTATAAAAGGTAAATGACGTGTAGGTTTTAAGTTTAAAAAGCGCTGCTTGAGTGTATTGGCTTTTGTGGATTGAAGTTTATTCAGTCTTGCCATATCACCCAGAGCAGCGAATATCTGGTATTTGTAAGCGCTTATCACCTATAAACAGGCAATAAGCACATTAGCTAGACACTGCTTTGCCTAAACACCAAACATACGGCTTTAAATTTATTTTAAACGATAAACAAATTTTAGCGCTTTTAATATTTTAAGCTTGCTCTATTGGTTCTAGCTGTAATTTAGCTGCAATAAGAACGGCTTGGGTACGGTTATAAACGCCAAGTTTTCTAAAAATTGCGGTAATGTGTGCTTTGACTGTTGCCTCAGAAATATGTAGTTCGTACGCTATTTGTTTATTTAGTAACCCTTCATGAAGGTATTGCAATACACGATATTGCTGCGGCGTTAACGATGCAACCTGCGCGGCAATTTCTCTGTCTTCTCCTTCTATTTCGGCTACTTTATTTTTTAACTCTTTTGGAAGCCACGTATCGCCTTCTAGTATTTGGTTTATAGCATTAGCAATATCATCTGAAGATGATGACTTAGGAATAAAGCCCATTGCGCCATAACCCATTACCTTAGACACTATGTTTATGTCTTCACTTCCTGAGACAACCGCTATGGGTAAGCTTGGGTAGTCTTCGCGAATGCGGATCAGGCCATATAAATCGCCATTACCTGGCATGTGTAAATCTAGCAGTAATATATCAAGATCTTCTTGTTCGCTAAGTACTTGCAGTGTGCTGTCAAAATCTGATGATTCAAATACCTCTAAATCGTCAAACTTAGCACTTAATGCTCCTTTTAGTGCCTCGCGAAATAACGGATGATCATCCGCTATTAAAAACTGACTCATGGTTCGCTCCTAATAAATTCGGCTGCCAATAAGGTATAAGGTACTTACTGACAGCCGATATACTACGTTTAGAATCAACTTGTAATCAAGTTTTTAACGCGCATTTAACGATTTAATCGGTTTTCTATGAGCTCATCTACCACGGTTGGGTCTGCAAGTGTTGATGTATCCCCTAGCTGTTGATGTTCATTTGCGGCTATTTTACGTAAAATTCGACGCATAATCTTACCTGAACGCGTTTTTGGTAGGCCTGGCGACCATTGAATCATATCAGGGGAAGCTATTGGGCTTAGCTCTTTACGTACCCAATTACGTACTTGAGTTGTCAGCTCATCACTTACAGTAACGCCCTCATTTGGCGTAATGTAAACATAAATACCTTGGCCTTTAATATCATGCGGATAACCGACTACGGCGGCCTCTGCTACAGCTTCGTGAGCTACTAGCGCGCTTTCTATTTCAGCGGTGCCTAAGCGATGCCCTGATACATTAAGCACGTCATCAACACGCCCTGTGATCCAGTAATAGCCATCTTCATCACGACGACAGCCGTCACCTGTAAAGTAAACACCGGGGTAAGCACTAAAATAGGTTTGTTCAAAACGTTCGTGGTCGCCATAAACAGTACGCGCTTGTGAAGGCCAGCTATCTAATATCACTAAATTACCGTCAACAGCACCTTCTAGTGTATTACCCTCTGCATCAAATAGAGCCGGCGCAATACCAAAAAACGGATGCGTTGCTGAGCCTGGTTTAGTTTGGGTGGCACCAGGCAGTGGGGTGATCATAATGCCGCCCGTTTCGGTTTGCCACCACGTATCTACGATTGGGCAGTTAGCATTACCAATATTTTCGTAATACCACGTCCATGCTTCAGGGTTAATGGGTTCACCCACTGAGCCTAAAATGCGTAAACTTTGACGATTAGATGACGCGGTTGGCTCATCGCCTTTGGCCATTAACGCTCGAATAGCGGTTGGTGCAGTGTATAAAATGGTTACGCCGTGCTTATCAATCACCTCCCCCATGCGCCCTGCGGTTGGGTAGGTAGGCACGCCTTCAAATACCACTTGCGTACAGCCATTAACCAGTGGGCCATAAGCTATATAGCTGTGGCCGGTGATCCAACCTACATCGGCGCTACACCAATATACGTCGTCTTCTTGTAAATCAAATACATATTCGTGGGTCATTGATGAGTAAACTAAGTAACCCCCTGTAGTATGCACAACTCCTTTTGGTTGGCCGGTAGAGCCCGAAGTATATAAAATAAAGAGTGGATCTTCTGCATTCATTGGCTCCGGTTCGCACTGCGCCGGTTGGTCAGCTACAAGCTCATGCCACCAAATATCGTGCTCGTTCCAATCAACTTCGCCACCGGTTAGCTGATGTACAATAACGTGTTCAATGCTTGTCACCGACTCTTGTGCTACGGCTTCATCAACATTCGCTTTTAAAGGAACACAATTACCAGCTCGGCGGCCTTCATCGGATGTGATCACCACTTTAGCGCCAGAGTCTTTAATTCGATCTGCAATGGCAGAGGGAGAAAAACCACCAAATACAACCGAGTGAATAGCACCAATACGTGCACAGGCTTGCATGGCGTAAATGGCTTGCGGCGTCATCGGCATATAAATAGCAACTCGGTCACCTTTTTGTACACCCAGTTTTTTTAAACCATTGGCAAAGCGCGCCACTTCATCATGTAATTGTTGGTAGGTAATGTTTTCACTTTGGTTTGGGTTGTCTCCTTCCCAAATAAGCGCAACTTTGTCGGCTTTGGTTTTTAAATGGCGGTCAATACAGTTATAAGAGGCATTTAAAACGCCATCTTCGTACCATTTTATATCGATATGGCCTTTATCAAATGAGGTGTTTTTTACTTTAGTATACGGAGTAAACCAATCTAAGCGCTGGCCATGTTCACGCCAAAACCCTTGTGGGTCATCAATCGACTGTTTGTAGAGTGTATTATATTTTTCGTTATCAACTAACGTCGTTTTTTCAATATGTGCAGGAACAGGATAGATACTTTGTGACATCTCAGTCTCCATTTTAATAACTTGCCATGATTAAAGGATTACTCAGCAGTACTTTATTAAGTATTAGACCTTAGTTGTACAACCCTTCTAATTAACATTTTGTGGTTTATAATCTCGCCGCTCATGACTTTTTTACATAGAAATACAGTATGTTAAATATAAGTAAGTGGCCATTGAATTACTCTTAAACCTTCGTCTTATAGACCAATAGGTAATTGAGTAAATTTTGCACATATTTAAAAGTGGTTTTCGGACATTAAAATAATGATGCAGCCATGCAAGTTAAACACTTATTTAACGAACTCGTAGCGTGATGCAAGATAAATAAATTTTTATTCGTAAGTAATACCTGTAGCAAGTAATACATTTGAACGTTTAAAAAGCAACAAACAACAAGTAGCCTTTAAAGGACACCACAATGAAATTTACCCCATTAAAAACTCTTGCAGCGAGTGCTGTATTATGTGCTTTAACAAGCACGGCTTATGCGGCAACTGCAGCTAAAGTAGGTAACACCGAATTTACTTACGGCGGATACATTAAGCTAGATACAATGTGGAGTGATTACTCTGCAGGCGCTCCTGATGGCTCGAATGTAGGGCGTGATTTTTACGTACCAAGCACACTGCCAGTAGGCGATGACGATGATTCGGATGCCGTATTTGATATGCATGCACGTGAGTCACGTTTTAACTTTGGTACGTCAACGTTAATGGATAACGGTAAAACAGTTAAAACTAAAATTGAGTTAGACTTTTTAGCATCAGCCCCTGGCGGTAACGAGCGCGTATCAAACTCTTATGCACCACGTATTCGCCATGCATTTGTAACTTACGATGGCTGGTTATTTGGTCAAACATGGTCAAACTTTCAAAACGTGGGTGCACTTGCAGAAACACTTGATTTTGTAGGCCCTGCTGAAGGCACTGTTTTTGTTCGCCAAACGCAAATTAAGTACACAACCGGTGCTTGGTCGTTCTCACTAGAAAACCCAGAAAGCACAATTACCACACAAGGTGGCGCACGTGTAGAAACAGATGATGCGTCACTTCCTGATTTTACTGCGCGCTACACACACAATGCCGATTGGGGTAACTTTGTAGTTGCAGCACTTGCTCGCCAACTTACTTATAAAGTAGGCGATGTTGACGCTGATGAAACCTCGTTTGGTATTAGCGCTTCGGGCCGTGTAAATTTTGGCGAAGATTACCTTAAATTTATGCTTACTCAAGGTAAAGGCCTTGGTCGTTACGTGGGCTTAAATGTTGCCCATGGCACAGTGCTTAATGGCGATGAGCTTGATGCAATAGACTCAACATCTGGTTTTGTTGCTTATCAACATAAATGGACAAGCCAGTGGCGCTCAACCTTCTTATATTCTTTCTTTAGTGCTGACAACAACACCGATCTATTAACAATATCAGGCGACCCTGTTGAATCAAGCCAAAGCTTTAGTGCAAACATTTTATACTCACCGGTTAAGCGTTTAACATTTGGTGCAGAGTTTAAACATGCCGAGCGCGAAACAGAAAGTGGTATTGACGGTGATTTAGAGCGCTTACAATTTTCTGTAAAATACAATTTTTAATTAAACATAGTGATCACAATAAAGCGGCTTAGGCCGCTTTTTTTAGCTATACAACTTGAACTCTGTTTAAAAGGTTTAATAGTACTGTGATAGTAATGCTATTTAAGGGTGCTTTTTTGTTTGAGATTTTCAGTAAATTAAACACGGTTAGCACTTAAACAAGCTTAAATAGCAGCATTTGGAAGAGCTCAGATAAAAGTTTGTACAGAAATAACACCCTCTTTGCGATTAAGGAATATTATCTTAGCGCTAAACTAAGCGGCTATTTAGTTGCTAAAATCCACTAAATCCCCACAATTTCGGATAACTACTAATTATTTTGCACAAACAACAAACGTGTTATTGAAAATCACTCTCATTTAGATTATGTTATACACTTCTTTTTTGAACCTATTGGAAAAACACATGTCGTCCCAACAAATTTTGCGTTTATCTAAGCTAAGCCTTATTACTTCACTTGTTTTATCTGGTCATGCATTTGCACAAGAAACTACAACAAATACAGATGACTCATTAGAAAAAATAGCAGTGTATGGCCAGCATCATAAAAACTACATCACAGAAGATGCGCAATCTGCTACAAAATTAGGCCTAACAATCAAAGAAACCCCACAAAGTATTTCTGTTGTTTCTCGCGCTTTAATGGATGATTTTTCACTAGATGATATTAACTCAGTGCTAGAGAGCACCCCCGGTGTAACTGTAGAACAAATAGAAACTGACCGCACTTATTTTAAAGCCCGTGGCTTTGAAATAACAAACTTTCAGGTTGATGGTTTAGGCATCCCACAAAGCTCAGGCTCTATTCAAGGCACTTTAGATACGTCTATTTACGACCGTGTAGAAATTGTACGTGGTGCAAACGGCCTTATGACTGGCGCAGGTAACCCATCTGCAACCGTAAATATGGTATTAAAAAAACCAACTTACATAACTCAAGCGCATGCATCTGCATCGTATGGTTCATGGAACAACAAGCGTTTAGAAGTAGATGTTTCAACGCCAATTAACGACGACCACGCTGTGCGCGCCGTATTTACCAAGCAAAAAGCGGAGTCATACCTAGATCGTTACGAAACAGATAAAACAATTGCTTATCTTGCTTACGAAGGCAAGCTAACCGACGACACGACATTAAGCATCAACTATGTTAACCAACAAAAAGATGCCGATAGCCCACTTTGGGGCGCACTCCCTCTTTATTACACCGATGGCACAGCAACAAACTACGACGCCTCTACAAGTACGGCATCTGATTGGTCTTACTGGGATAACAGCGCAGAGCAAGTATATGTAACACTTGAGCAAAACCTATCGGCTACGTGGGTTGCAACAGCGCGTTACGCACATATAGAAAACGAGCAAGACTCAGAACTATTTTACGTATATGGCACACCAGATAGCGAAACTGGCCTTGGTTTAACCGGTTACGCAAGCCGTTACGACTACGAAGATAAGCACGATTTATTTGATTTATACGCCAGCGGTAAATTTGATTTATTTGGCCAAGAACACGACCTGTCATTTGGTGTTAGCCAAGCAAAAATGGATTACAACGAGCAGTCGCTTTACGATTACACCACGGGCAACGGCTTCCCAGCCATGCCTTCGCTTGATACGTGGGATGGCGTAGTACCTGAAGCAACCCTTGCTGATGGCTTAAATGGCAGTGACATAGAAAACAAACAGCAATCAGCTTATATGTCTACTCGCATTAAATTAAGCGCTCCGCTAAGCGTATTAGCAGGTGTACGTTACACTGATTGGGAAACATCCGGCACTGCTTATGGTGTAGAACAAACACGTAACGACAGCGAAGTTATCCCGTATGTGGGGGCTGTTTATGACTTTAATGAATCGCTTTCAGCCTATGCAAGTTACACAGAGACCTTTGTGCCACAAAAAGAGCTTGATATTAATGCTGAGCAATTGGCGCCAATTACAGGTAAAAGTAGCGAAATTGGTTTAAAAGCACAGCTTTTAGACGACCAAGTATTTGTAACCTTTGCTTACTTTGATGCAAAACAAGAAAACCTAGCTGTTGCATTACCTGATTCATTACCAAGCGATACTCGTTATTATGGTGCTGATGGTATCACCAGCGACGGTTTTGAAATTGAATTAAGTGGTAAAGTAACCGAGGATTTAAGTGCAAGTATCAGTTTTAGTAATTTAAGTATTGATGGTGATGATTTAGTTGAAGATTACACGCCAGAGAATCAGCTAAAACTTGCTGCAACTTACCAAGTACCATTTGTTGAAGGCTTAACATTTGGTGCAAATTATCGTTGGCAAGACTCGGTTAGCCGCGTACAAGTTGAAGATGCAACCGGCGCTGCACTTGTAACCACGAATCAAGATGCTTACGGTATTCTTGATTTAATGGCTAACTACAAAATTACAGAAAACGTTGGGGTTACTTTTAACGTTAATAACACCACAGATGAAAAATACCTACACAGCCTATACTGGGCTCAAGGTTATTACGGTGCGCCGCGTAACTACGCGCTATCGGTAAACTGGCAGCTATAAGTCGCTTTTTTAAAGTACGGCTTTTAAATTTAAACGGCACTTTTTAGTGCCGTTTTTGTTTTAAGCCCCTTTAAGTTAAAGCGCTTATCACCCTCCTTGCGCTATCTACTTTATGCAAAGTAATTGCAATAGCATGCTTTTATTACGCGCCTCAATTAAAAAGCGAACTTGTTAGCCAGCCTCACTGTAAATATGGTTAAGTGCTATTTAAACTGCATCTATTAAAGCCTGTAAGGTTATAGTTTTAGCGTGCATTAAACACAAAAAGGCGCTAACCATTGCTGGTTAGCGCCTTTTAAAGCTCGGGTCAAATCAAGCTTAGAGAACGTTTACACTTAAAGGTCAGACTCAGCGCCTAATACGTCTTCGCCATCTTCTGGCTCAACTGTTGCTTTTAATAGCAACATATCACGTAACTTACCTTCAATTTCATCTGCAATTTCTACGTTTTCTTTCAAAAACTTAATAGAGTTTGATTTACCTTGGCCTACTTTATTGCCATTGTAGCTGTACCAAGCACCTGCTTTTTCAACAATTTTGTGCTTAACACCTAAATCAATTAACTCACCTTGTTTAGAAATACCTTCACCATACATAATGATGAACTCAGCTTGTTTAAACGGTGGTGCAACTTTGTTTTTAACTACTTTAACGCGGGTTTCGTTACCGACTACCTCATCGCCTTCTTTAACAGAGCCAATACGACGAATATCAATACGCACTGATGCGTAAAACTTAAGTGCATTACCACCGGTTGTTGTTTCAGGGTTACCAAACATTACACCAATTTTCATACGAATTTGGTTAATGAAAATACATAGCGTATTTGAGCGTTTAATATTACCTGTAAGTTTACGTAGTGCTTGCGACATTAAACGTGCTTGTAAGCCCATGTGCGAGTCGCCCATGTCGCCTTCAATTTCAGCTTTTGGTGTAAGCGCTGCAACAGAATCGACAATAACAACATCTACAGCACTTGAACGTACTAACATGTCACAAATTTCTAGCGCTTGCTCACCGGTATCTGGCTGAGACACTAACAGCTCATCAATGTTAACACCTAACTTTTGTGCGTATACCGGATCAAGAGCATGCTCAGCATCAACAAAGGCACATGTTTTGCCTTCTTTTTGAGCCTGCGCGATAACTTGCAAAGTAAGCGTTGTTTTACCTGAAGACTCAGGGCCATACACTTCAACAATACGCCCCATAGGCAAACCGCCTATGCCTAAAGCAATATCAATCCCAAGTGAGCCTGTAGATACAGCATCAATATTTAGGGCTTTGTTATCGCCCAGTTTCATAATTGATCCTTTACCAAATTGACGCTCAATTTGTGATAGTGCAGCGTCCAGCGCTTTTTGTTTATTATCGTTCATTCTGTTCTCCAAATCCGGCTAATGCGAACAAGTATACTGTATGAAATCACAGTATCAAGTGAAATTTATAATTTTATCTTCTCGATAGTGCTTTTCAATGCAAATTCAATAGCTTGCATTCTAACTTGCGCTCTATCGCCGTTAAATATTTGCTTAAACGTAAATTGTTCATTGGCAATTTGTATGCAAAACCACACAAAGCCAACTGGTTTATCGAACGTAGCGCCACCTGGCCCTGCAATGCCCGAAATTGCCACGGCAACATCAGCTTTGGCAACGCTTGCGGCACCAAAAGCCATCTCTTTTACTGTTTGCTCACTCACCGCACCAAATTGCTCTAGCGTAGTATTGGCCACATTAAGCAGTTCATGCTTAGCTTCATTACTATAAGTAACAAATGCGCGGCCCAAATAACCTGAGCTACCTGGCGTATCTGTAAGCGCATAACTCACCCCGCCACCAGTACATGATTCAGCGGTAGTGATCCATAAGCGTTTATCCGTTAAAATAACGCCCAATTGCGCAGCAAGTGTTTTAATCTCTTGATGTAATTCCATATTCAGCCTTTGGGTAAATACATGTCGTTTGATCTTTATGCACCGCACACTATAAAACAACAAACCCCTATGATGCAGCAGTATCTAAAAATAAAATCAGAGCATCGCGATATTTTATTGTTTTATCGTATGGGGGATTTTTATGAACTCTTTTTTGACGACGCTAAACGCGCGGCCCAACTACTCGATATTTCGCAAACGCATCGCGGTAAAGCCGGCGGCGATCCTATCCCTATGGCGGGTGTCCCTTATCATGCAGTAGAAAACTATTTAGCTCGTTTAGTGCAAATGGGCGAATCGGTTGCTATATGTGAGCAAGTTGGCGATCCTGCAACCAGTAAAGGGCCAGTAGAGCGCAAAGTCGTACGTATCGTTACACCGGGTACTATTTCAGATGAAGCGCTATTGCAAGAACGCCAAGATAACTTACTCACTAGCGTATGGCAAAATAAAAAAGGGCTATACGGTATTGCCTACCTTGATATAAATTCAGGGCGTTTCAACGTAGTTGAAGTTAACACCGACGAAGCATTTACTTCAACCCTACAGCGCTTAGCACCCGCTGAGCTTTTATACTGTGAAAGCTTTGAAAACACACATTTAATTGAGCATATAAAAGGGGCACGCCGACGCCCTGAGTGGGAGTTTGACCTAGACACCGCGCAACACTTACTGTGCGAGCAGTTTGGCACCAAAGATTTAGTTGGTTTTGGTGTAGATAAAGCGCACGCTGCTTTGGTCGCTGCGGGTTGTTTAATGCAATACGTAAAAGATACACAGCGTATTGCCCTACCTCACATTCGCGCTATTACGCTTGAGCATAATGAGCACGCAGTTATATTAGATGCAGCAACACGCAAAAATTTAGAACTAACCGTTAATTTATCGGGCGGCTATGAAAACACCTTAGCGCAGGTACTTGATAAAACCGCCACGGCCATGGGGTCGCGTTTACTTAAACGCCGCATTCATACACCTGTGCGTAATAAAAATGAGCTTAACTCACGTTTAAATGCCATTAGCGCTATTTTAGATGTGCAGTTATATGTCGAGTTACACGATTCATTAAAAGAAATTGGTGACATAGAACGCGTAATAGCACGACTTGCTTTATGCACCGCACGCCCGCGCGATTTGACTCGACTGCGCAGTGCCCTACAAGCACTCGCACCACTGCATGCTTTATTAAACGATGCTAATGATGAGCGTATCGCTAGCATTGTTCGCCATTCTCCAGAGCTGCCTGAACTACAAGCTTTACTTGAGCGTGCTGTTATTGATAACCCACCAGTATTAATTCGCGATGGGGGCGTTATTGCACCAGGCTACAACAGCGAACTCGATGAATGGCGAAATTTGAGTAAAGGCGCTACCGATATACTTGAGCAACTAGAACTTAGAGAGCGCGAGCGCACCGGGATCAGCACATTAAAAATTGGCTATAACAAGGTGCATGGCTTTTTTATCGAGGTAAGTCGTGCAAATTCACACTTAGTACCTGCTGATTATATTCGCCGCCAAACGCTTAAAAATAATGAACGCTACATAATACCTGAATTAAAAGAGCACGAAGACAAAGTGCTTGGCAGCCAATCAAAAGCTCTTGCGCTTGAAAAACAATTATATGAAGAGCTATTTGAGTTTATAGCCCCGCATATTGAACAGCTTCAAATGATGGCTGGCGCATTAGCTGATTTAGATGTATTGAATAACTTAGCAGAGCGAGCACAAACGCTTAACTATGCTAAACCACAGCTATGCGATGATGACAATATAAGCATTAAACAAGGTCGCCACCCCGTGGTAGAGCAAGTAATGAAAGAACCTTTTATTGCCAACCCTGTGGAGCTAAATAGCCAGCGTAAAATGTTGATTATTACCGGTCCAAACATGGGTGGTAAATCAACCTATATGCGCCAAACAGCACTTATCGTATTGATGGCGCATATTGGCTGTTATGTCCCTGCTGATAGTGCAAAAATTGGTAATATTGACCGTATATTTACTCGCATTGGTGCAAGCGATGATTTAGCTTCTGGTCGCTCTACTTTCATGGTAGAAATGACTGAAACCGCCACAATTTTAAATAATGCAACTGCGCAATCTTTGGTATTAATGGATGAAATAGGCAGAGGCACCAGTACCTACGATGGCTTATCACTTGCTTATGCAACGGCTGATCATCTGGCACAAAAAATATCTGCTAAAACATTATTTGCTACGCACTACTTTGAATTAACGGAACTTGCCGAGCAAAAAACTGGGCTGGTGAATGTGCACTTAGATGCCATAGAGCACAACGACACCATTGCATTTATGCATACTGTGCTTGATGGTGCAGCAAGTAAAAGCTTTGGCTTACAGGTCGCAGCGCTTGCCGGCGTGCCTAAAGCCGTGATAGCCCAAGCAAAACAAAAGCTTAAACTGCTCGAAAATCACCAAAGTGTAACAGCGCCTAATGCTGAGCAACAGGCGTTTTCATTTGCTAATGAGTTACCTGCGCCTGAGCCTTCTGAAGTTGAGGAGCAGCTCAGTGCCATTGACCCTGATAACCTATCGCCGCGTCAAGCACACGAACTTCTTTATAAATTAAAAGCACTACTTTGAATATAGGTAACTTGAGCGGTGGTTAAGAGGCTGATAATACTGTAAATAGTATTTCTTGGGGGTCGTAAGTCATAAAAAAAGCTGAAGGTTTTATCCTTCAGCTTTTAAACACATAGACATATAAAAGGGAATTACGAGAACTGGTCAAACAAACTTTCTGTGCTTAACCCTTCTTGTTGTAAAATATCTTTTAAACGACGTAATGCTTCTACCTGAATTTGTCTTACGCGCTCTCGCGTTAAACCAATTTCACGGCCAACATCTTCAAGTGTTGATGGCTCATAGCCAAGTAAACCAAAGCGACGCGCTAATACTTCACGTTGCTTAGGGTTTAACTCACCTAACCAATCAACAATATGTTTGTTAATATCGTTGTTTTGAACTTCGCCCTCAGGGCCTGCGCTTTTTTCATCGGCAATAATGTCTAACAGTGCGCTGTCGTTCTCACCGCCAATTGGCATATCAACTGAGGCAATTTTTTCGTTTAAGCGTAGCATTTTAGTTACGTCTTCTACGGGTCTACCTAAGCTTTCAGCAATTTCTTCAGCAGTTGGCTCATGGTCTAGCTTTTGTGTCAGCTCGCGTGCTGTACGCAAGTAAACATTTAATTCTTTAACTACATGTATTGGCAGGCGAATTGTGCGCGTTTGATTCATAATGGCGCGTTCAATTGTTTGGCGTATCCACCACGTTGCATAAGTCGAAAATCTAAAACCGCGTTCTGGGTCAAACTTTTCAACAGCGCGAATTAAACCTAGGTTACCTTCTTCAATTAAATCTAGAAGTGCTAATCCTCGGTTGTTATAACGGCGGGCAATCTTTACAACTAAACGTAGGTTACTTTCAATCATACGCTTGCGAGATGCTTCACATCCACGTAGCGATTTGCGGGCAAAAAAGACTTCTTCTTCAGCGCTAAGTAGGGGAGAAAAACCAATTTCTCCTAAATAAAGTTGGGTTGCATCAAGGTTTTTAGTTACTTCCTCTTTTGCAAATATCTCTTCTTCGTTATCAACCTCTTCAAGTAATGCTGCAGTTTCTTCTACTGAGGTGTCATCAAATTTTTCGTCGGTGGTGTTTTTGTCAAGTTTTGCTGCGTTAGCCATAAGCCTTCTCCCGAGCAATTATCAATACCTAAAAATTAGGGAAGGTATTTAGCAGGATTGACAGCTTGCCCACGGTAGCGAATTTCAAAACGAAGCGCAGTGACCGAAGATTCTGACTTGCCCATTTCTGCTATTTTTTGTCCTGCCTTAACTTTCTGCTTTTCTCTAACAAGTAGTTTCGAGTTATGTGCATAAGCACTTAGGTAATCATCATTATGTTTCAAAATGATTAAATTACCGTACCCTCGAAGCGCATTACCCGCATACACCACCGTTCCTTGTGCTGCGGCTAAAACTGAAGCCCCTGTACGGTTAGTAATCTGTAAACCCTTGTAACCGTTTTCCTTATTAGAAAAGCGTTTAGTCACTTTGCCCTTTGCAGGCCAAAACCACTTTACTTTACTGCTCGACGAAGGTTTAGCATTACTAACTATTTCATTGGCTTGTTTTCGAACATACTCTCGTTGTTTCGGCTGATCAAGATTTTTCTTTAATTTTTTGTTAGTTTTTTGTTTTATTTTAGTGGGTGTTATTTTTTGTTTAACGGGTGAATTGCTAGCAACCGCATGGCTACTGGTGACTGCAAGCGAAATAACTTGCCCAGGATAAATAACATAAGGTGATGGAATTGAATTGTTTTTTGCAAGCGACCTAAAATCTTGCCCTGCACTAAAGGCAATGGAATATAAAGTATCACCCTTTTGTACTGTGTATTTATTTCCATTAATGTTAATGCCTTTTTGAAAATCATTAACATTAGTATTGAGGCTACTAACAGGAGCAGGAATATGGCGAGATGAACACCCCGAAAGCAAAACAGCAATAAATACAACTACATATAATACGTACTGACTATTCAAGGTGTTTTGCTCCGAAATTTAAAAAGTACTACTTTTGCTTGTTAGCGTAATAAAAAGTAAGCAACCGCTATTAATATAACTAAACCCCAACCAAGTACTTCAACATATTGACGTAATTTTTGCTCCATTTTAACCCCGCCCCACTTCATTAAAGCAGAAACTAAAAAGAAACGCGCACCGCGGCCAACGGCAGACGCTATTAAAAATGGTAAAAATGCCATTTGTAATACCCCTGCACCAATAGTAAATACCTTATAAGGGATAGGTGAAAAGCCTGCTAAAAATACCACCCACACGCCATACTCTTTAAACCATGTAAGCGCTGTTTCAAACTTTTCTTGCCAGTGCATCTGCTCAATAAAGGGCTGTACAACAGGCTCAAATAACCAGTAACCTAAAAAGTAACCTACAATCCCCCCAAGTACTGAAGCAACTGTTGCAAAGCTTGCAAAGCGCCACGCTTTACTTGGCTGAGCAAGCGACATAGGAGCAAGCATTACATCCGGTGGTACCGGAAAAAAAACAGACTCAGCAAAGCTCATGGCTGCTAAATAGCGCTCAGCAAAGCGGTGTTTTGCCCACACTAGGGCCATATCGTATAACTTAGTAAACAATTTCAACGTGAATTCCTATTCAATATCACCAGGGACGAGAGGGACAAACCGAACTGGTGCAATAACATGCTCTGTGAAGCTATCGCCTTGGCGAATAACCATGGTTAATTTTTGTTCTTGCTCTCCAATGGGGGCTAGGAGTACACCGCCATCAGCTAGTTGTGCAAGTAAGTCTTGGGGCACTTTTGATGCGGCCGCGGTAACTATAATACCATTAAACGGGGCCTGCGATTGCCAGCCTTGCCAGCCATCGGCGTGTTTCATGGTTACATTGTATAAATCTAGTTGATGTAAACGGCGTTTAGCCTGCCATTGCAGTGCTTTTATACGCTCGACCGAATACACCTTATTAAAACACTTGGCTAACACTGCGGTTTGATAACCAGAGCCTGTGCCTATCTCTAACACTTTGTCGCGTACACCAGCCAAATGAAGCAGCTCGGTCATACGCGCCACAATATAAGGCTGCGAAATAGTTTGCCCTTGCCCTATTGGCAACGCCGTATTTTCGTACGCCTTGTGTTTTAGTACATCATCAATAAAGGCATGACGTGGTATATCTGCAATGGCTTTTAATACCTGTTTGTCTTCTACCCCTTCTTGCTCTAATAGCTTAGAAAGCGCAATAGCACTGCGCGAGTAATTAGCCAGCACGGTTTATCTCCATTTCAGCTAACCACTCCCCAACCGCTTCAATACTTTCTTTTGCTGTCATATCAACACTTAACGGTGTAACTGAAGCATAGCCATTATTAACAGCGTAAAAATCAGTGCCCTCACCGGCATCGCTTTCAATACCAAGCGAGCCATACCAAAAAATATCACGCCCCCATGGGTCCGTTTGTTTGGTCATAGTTTCGGCTTTATGTCGAGCGCCTAAACGCGTAACTTGCACCCCTTTTAGCTCACTTAGAGGAATATCGGGTACATTTACGTTGATAATTTGATCTTTAGGCAGTGGGTGCGATGCCAGCCCTTTAATTATGTTAACGGTCACAGCTGCTGCGGTTTCAAAGTGCTCACCATGGTGCGAGCAAAGCGACACGGCAATAGCAGGCAAGCCTAAATGGCGCCCTTCGGTCGCCGCAGCCACAGTGCCTGAATACAATGTATCATCGCCCAAATTAGCGCCGTGGTTAATACCTGCTACGACTAAATCAGGCGTTTCATCTACTAACTGATTAACCCCTAAATGAACACAATCAGTAGGTGTGCCATTAACCGATATAAAGCCGTTTTCAAGCGTGGTAGAGCGCAGTGGATTTATTAACGTTAACGAGTTACTGGCACCACTACAGTTACGATCAGGGGCTACAAGGGTTACATCGGCAATTTGCGTAAGAGCCTGGTATAAAACAGCAATCCCTTTAGCGTTTACACCGTCGTCGTTACTTAGCAGTATCTTCATTTTGACTGTCCTTTTCTTTTCGCTCATTAGGGCTTGCATCGGTGTAATCCACCAGCTCACGTAAAAGTGCGGTAGCAAAACACCCTTTAGGCAATCCAAAGCTTAATTTTAAAGTCGTTTCGTCTAGTGTTTCTATGGTTAAATCTTGCGGAATGAGGCGCAGCATACGGCGCTCATTTTTAAGGCCTAATTCGCCTAAGCCCTCACACCATGCTTGGTATGGTTTTAGCCATAATTTTTCTTGATCAGTTAAGCCCTTTTCGCTTTTACCAACCATAGGAGCCGACATCATAATATCGCCAGAGGCTAAACGCGCTATGTTTTCATCGCTTATTGCATCTTCAAAAAATGCGTTACTACCGCTTAGCATAAATACTTCACGGTGCATGGTTTTAGCTAACCCATGCTCTTTAACACGTAAGCTCACTATTTGATTAAATACATGTGAACGGGCAGCGGAGATAATAATACCGCGTAGTTTTTTATCGCGAATGCGCTCGCCGGCAAACATTTTTTCGGCCATAACTAAATTATGCCCATCGCGGCCAAAGCGCTGCTCGCCAAAGTAGTTAGGCACACCCGCACGTACGGCATTAATGCGGCATAAAATATCAAGCGGCTGGGTTACATTACGAAGCGTAATAGTGAATCGGTTTCCTTTGTGGCAACCGGTGCGTAATTTACGTTCGTGGCGCTGTTGCGAAACCACAAAAATGCTGTCGCTATTGAGTTCACTAAAATCAATGTGCTTTTTAATGGGTACTTTTACACTAAACCATTGGCTACACACGCCGTGGCGGTCTTTCATACCGGCATAGCTTACTTCGCGCGGTGACACTCCAGCCTTTTGTGCAATTAGCTTGGCCACATATTGCGTGTTTTCACCTTTTTTAACGACCTGTAAGCATACATGCTCACCACTGCCGGTAAATTCTATGCCGAGGTCTTCATCAACCATAAAATCTTCAGCAACGGTTTTAAAGTCTGCTTTTGAAAGGGGTGCACCGTATAGGTAATTTAAATCGCTCATGCGCTTGCTGTACTCTCAGGCGCTTTGCTCATAATAACCACCGCATGACTAGAAATACCTTCTTTACGCCCTTCAAAGCCGAGCTTTTCGGTGGTGGTCGCTTTAACATTGATTTGTGAAAGCTCGCAATTTAAATCGCTGGCTAAATTAGAGCGCATAGCTTGGATGTGTGGCAACATTTTAGGAGCCTGCGCCACAATAGTGACATCGCCATTGCCCAGTACATAACCTTGCTCTTTGGCAAGGCCTACAACATGGCGAAGTAAAATACGGCTATCTATATTTTCATACTCGCTCGCCGTATCCGGAAAATGCTTACCAATATCGCCCATTGCCAACGCGCCTAAAATAGCATCGCATAATGCATGAATAGCAACATCGCCATCTGAGTGTGCTAAAAAGCCCTGCGGGTAATCTATTTTTTCGCCGCAAATTGTTATTGGGCCTTCGCCACCAAATTTGTGTACGTCAAAACCATGGCCAATTCGAATCATAATGCTTGCTCGTTTTGTTGTTTGTTTAATAAAAACCCCGCTAGGTCTAAATCCTCAGGCGTGGTTATTTTAATATTGTCGCTGCGCCCTGCAATTAGCTTAACGGGTTTATTTGCCCACTCAATGGCACTGGCTTCATCGGTAATAGTTACGCCTTCACAAAGCGCACGTTGCAACGCATTTTTAAGCTCGTCATATTTAAAAAACTGCGGTGTAAGCGCTTGCCATAAATCATCACGAGGCACGGTTTGCTCGCTATGCGTGTTACCGCGCTTTATGGTGTCTTTTACCTTGCTTGCTAAAATACCGCCTTCGTCGTCGGCTATACAATGCGCTATTAAGGTTTCAATATCGTTAATAGTGACTAAGGGGCGGGCTGCGTCGTGCACCAGCACCCATTCAGGAGGGTTATTTTCTAAAAATAATAAGCTATTAAGCACTGAGTCTGCTCGCTCTTGCCCGCCGTTCGCGCGTAAAATTCGCGAGTCTATGTGCGCAAGCGAGTCAAAATAAGGGTCGGTTTGACTAACGGCTACAACTATTTGGCTTAAGCTTTGTAATTGCGAAAGCTTACAGAGCGTGTGCTCTAAAATAGTTTTTCCTGCCAATTTAATATACTGCTTAGGTGCACTGTGCTGCATTCTGCTGCCTACACCGGCAGCGGGTACAATGGCAGCTATTGAATTATTATTTTTCATGTTGTTTGCCCGGTAAAACACGTATAAATGTTTCATCAGGTTTAATCATTCCTAATTCGTTACGAGCGCGCTCTTCTATACCTTCTTGACCAAGCTTTAAATCTTCTATGTCGGCGGTAAGTACTTTATTGCGCTTAATTAGTTTTTCGTTAGTTTGTTGATGAGAAGCCACGGCTGCTTTTAAACGTGTATAGTCTTGCACACCGTTATGACCAAACCAAAGTCGGTATTGTATAAACAGTGCTAAGCACAACAGGCCAAGCTGAAAAAACCGCATTTGACACTCCCTATTCGTTTTTAAATAAAATTAGGCTCGTGGGCGTTTTATATTACGCCAATTAATATTACCCGCTAATAGCATTTCTCTAAGTGAAAGCAACCTAGGTGCGCAGCGTTTTGAAAATTGCCACTGATGCCCGCAACACGCCGCTGTTAAACTCATTTTACTGGGTTTTACCAACTGCGCATTTGCTTGCTCTAGGCCCTTGCCAAAAAAATCAAACCAGCCTAGTTCATTACAGTGCAGTTTATTGTCGCTTACTTGATCTATGCTGTCTATTCTTAGCCTCACTTGGTCATGGCTATTTATTAACACCGGCACTATTAGCCCCACTTGGGCATATTTTTTATAAAAAAGTTCATTTGCCTGAGCGTTAACCTCTGGCGGTGTTGGCTTTTGTTTTTCAAGCCAAGAGCCATTTTGTGAGTCGAGCGTAAACGGCGAACTCCCATTGGCAACCAAAGTTGCCGCCCGTTCTATATAATACGGTAAGCTTTTTAATTGGCGGCGTAGTTTATCGGCATTAGGCTCAGCAACTAAGCGCTGTACCTCTCGCTGATAAAACGCATTGCACAATTGTGCATACAGCACTTTTTGCGCATCACTTTGCCATATTTCTTGCTGCTGAGCTGCAAGTGGCTGACTCTTCGCTACCAATAGTTATACTCAAAAAACAATTAGGTAGCTGTTTTATAGCACAATAGCGGCTATTTTTTAAGCGCACTTGTCAATTTAAGCGCTTGGCTTTTCACCTAATTTAGCAATGCCGCTTTCTAAAAATTGCACCACGGTATTACGCTTTTTACCAATTAATAAACTGCCATCAGCTAAAAACATAAAGTTTTGCCAATTACGTTTAAATACATCAAAGGTGGTTTCTATAACGTTATCGCGTGCCATACAAAAATAAACGGTGGTATTAGCCTGCCAATCTAAATGATCCAAAATAGCTTGCGGTAAGCTTTCGTCGCCATTTTCCCACGCATCTTCCCAATTTACTTCATCGCTAAAGCTTTCTTCTTTACCGCACCAATCGGTTTTATCAAAAAAATCGGGGTGGTCGAACTCGCGGCTCACCATAGTGCTCCAAAGCACCGCAGCACGTTCGCTGGTCATTGGCTTAATACGCGCAGCGTCTTCTTCAGATACAGGGAGGTCTTTATGACGAAAAACCCAGGCTTTTTTGTGATCATCGAGCGAAATATAATTCATAGTGTTGGTGTATTCTTTGGCATAATAAAAAGCAAACGCAATTATACAAGAGATCAAAACATGACTACAGCAATAAAACCGCTTTCCCTCAAACCAGGGATATATCAACACTACAAAGGCCCACAATACAAAGTATTTTACGTAGCAACACACAGTGAAACCGACGAGCAACTAGTTATATACCAAGCCCTGTATGGCGAGTACGGCATGTGGGCACGCCCACTAAGTATGTTTTTAGAAACTGTTGAAAAAGATGGACACACTATTCCACGCTTTGCCTACCTTGGAGCTGCAGATTAACTATGGCATTATAATCACATACAACACTGATCAGACCAGGCAAGGGGAACCCGTGCAATTTAATTCTACCGACAACTACATCGCTAGCAGCTCGCTTAAACAGGCTGTAAATGCCGCTATTATGCTTGAAAAACCCTTATTAATTAAAGGTGAGCCAGGTACAGGTAAAACCATGCTGGCTGAAGAGCTTGCTAAAAGCTTAGATACCGAGCTTATTCAGTGGCACATTAAATCAACCACTAAAGCACAACAGGGCTTGTACGAATACGACGCGGTATCGCGCCTACGCGACAGCCAATTAGGCGATGAGCGCGTACATAACATTGGCAACTACATTGTTAAAGGTAAGCTGTGGCAAGCGTTTAACTACGCTGAACTTAACGGCAAACGCCCAGTGCTTTTAATCGACGAAATAGACAAAGCCGACATCGAGTTCCCAAACGACTTACTGCTCGAACTTGATAAAATGGAGTTTCATGTTTACGAAACTAACGAGCGCATTGTAGCGAAAGAACGCCCTATTGTGATCATCACGTCAAACAACGAAAAAGAACTACCAGATGCCTTTTTACGCCGCTGCTTTTTTCACTATATTGATTTTCCAAGCTGCGAAGAAATGCAGCAAATCGTTGATGTGCACTACCCTAACGTTAAACAAGATTTAGTTCGCCAAGCACTCGAAGTATTTTTTAACTTACGTGAAGCCAACGGTCTTAAAAAGAAACCTTCCACCAGCGAACTGCTGGATTGGTTAAAGCTTTTAATGGCCGAAGATATAGACGCTAAAACACTGCACGATAAAGCCCAAAAAGGCGGCTTAATGCCGATGTTTGGCGCACTGCTTAAAAATGAGCAAGACATAAGCCTCATCGAAAAACTTGCGTTTATGAGCCGTCGCTAACATGCTAGTACAGTTTTTTTTCACGCTGCGCAAATACCGTTTACCTGTAAGCCTACGCGAGCTACTCGATTTAATAAACGCCTTAAAAAAAGGCGTTATATTTGCCGATGTAGATGGCTTTTACCATTTAGCGCGCACCATAATGGTAAAAGACGAAACCCATTTTGACAGGTTCGACAAAGCCTTCAGCGACTATTTTAGCGGTATTGCCGACCTTGATTTGCTCGAAAGTTTAAAACAACAGCACAACTTACCTAAAGACTGGTTGCGTAAAGAGTTTGAAAAACACCTAAGCGATGAAGAAAAAGCCCAGCTAAAAGCCATGGGTGGGCTCGACGAGCTCATGAAAACCTTAAAAGAGCGTTTAGAAGAGCAACAAAAACGCCACGCAGGCGGCAATAAATGGGTGGGCACTGGTGGTACATCACCTTTTGGTGCTTACGGCTATAACCCAGAAGGCGTGCGTATAGGGCAAGACGGTAACCGTAATCGCCAAGCGGTAAAAGTGTGGGATAAGCGCGAATACCGCAATTTAGACTCTGATCGCGAAATTGGCTCTCGTACTATTAAACTCGCCCTTAAAAAATTACGTAAATTTGCCCGCACAGGCGCAAGTGACACCCTTGATTTAAACGAGACCATTCGCGCTACCGCCAAACAAGGCGGCATGCTGGATGTAAAAATGGCACCCGAGCGCCACAATGCCGTTAAAGTATTAATGCTGTTTGATATTGGCGGCTCAATGGATGACTACATTCATACCTGCGAAGAGCTATTTAGCGCAGCCCACAGCGAGTTTAAACATTTAGAGTTTTACTACTTTCATAACTGTTTATACGAGCACGTTTGGCAAGACAATGCGCGGCGCCATTCAAACATCATCGACACCATGACACTGATTAATAAATTTACCAGTGATTACAAAGTTATATTTGTAGGTGATGCCACTATGGGCCCATACGAAATAGCCTACCCTGGCGGCTCGGTAGAGCACTACAATGAAGAGCCCGGCAGTGCATGGTTGCAACGTATAACAAATCACTTTGATAAAGTCGCCTGGCTCAACCCACAACCTGTTGAACATTGGCC
The DNA here is from genome assembly GCF_028599265.1 of Pseudoalteromonas sp. Angola-4. Lineage (NCBI taxonomy): Bacteria > Pseudomonadati > Pseudomonadota > Gammaproteobacteria > Alteromonadales > Pseudoalteromonadaceae > Pseudoalteromonas > Pseudoalteromonas sp. Angola-4. The sequence continues at coordinate 116,076 of NZ_JAQREK010000008.1, forward strand.
GTACTATCAATCGATTGATTTTATTAAGCAACTGATGGATAACAGAATGTACCCGCTGAGTTTAGATGGAATAAGTAATGCAATAAAAGAGCTGAGTTAGAATGTTAATTTACGAAGGCTCAGAACTAGCAGTGGAGCTTCAGGCGTGAACCTATAACGTTGTTGGGTGGCGCCTTTGGCTTAACCAACCTACCTTTAGACGTAGGTCGGATAAGTGGCGAAGCCGCGCCATCCGACGATAATGATGAATTAACTAGAAACAACCCGACTTACTGCGCTAAATATGAGCTGTTGAAATTTCAAGCAAGGAAAGGCTAAATAATGATACCTACCCTTATCCTATAAATTATTATTTGCACTCTTCTATATAAGGTTATAATATAAACATATAACCAAAAGGAATATGGTTATAACAAAAAAGCCTAAGCGATTATAAATCAACTTAGGCTTTCTTTAGGTATTGACCATTTGTAAATTGCTAATGCCATACCCTTTTGCGTGAGAACTAAAGGTTAGCATTAGCACGGTAAAATGGTCAATTAATTTAAACCATTTGACCGAGAGGTGCATCATGCAAATCACGATTAAAATTAGTGAGAAGTTTTTAGCTGATTTAGTAAGGTTAGTTACTTCAGTTTCTCCAATCTTGTTAATCATCAATAACTTTATGTGACAATTATTTAACTGATAAAAAGAAAGGATTCTTTTTATATTTCAACATTATACCTTGTAGCTCAACTGCGCTTTATTCATTTTAAAACATAATAAAAATCGTATTACAGTGTCAAAGCCCTACAATTCAGCTATATGATTCAATGTTTCAGGATGTCGCTGCACAAGCTTTAACAAGGTAATTGCTTGCCCATTCGGTGCACTACGCCCTTGCTCCCAGTTTTCGAGTGTTCTTGCTGATGTATGTAGAATGTTTGCAAATACACCGCGCGACATATTAAATGTTTCTCGAATATTTACTATTTCATCGGGTGAGATAGCAAGATCGTTAATATCATTTACTGCATGAGTACGTAACGTTAGCTTTCCTTGTGAATGCGCTTTAGCATCATCAAGTGCTGTCGTTAATTCTGAAAATAAATCACGTTTGCTCATTGCGCCATACCTCTAAGAATTCTTTTAATTGCTTTTTCTGATCTGCTGTTAAATCGGTTACTTCGTTTTTACTGTAAATAGTGAGTAGATAAAAACGTCTTTTGTCGTCCAAGTAATAATATATAACTCTTGAACCGCCACGCTTACCTTTTCCTTTGCTCGCAACTCGAACTTTACGTAAGCCGCCTGTTCCTTGAATCACATCGCCCTGTTTTGGGTTAACCATGAGGTCTGCTTGAAATAAACGATATTCGTCATCACTCAAGTACAGCTCTCGGTACTTTTCAAATATGCTTGATTCAACAAATAGGCTTTTCATACATAGAAGTATACGCAGATAGCGTACAAATTCAATTAAAGATTTTAAATGGGCGGCAGCTGGTATCTTTTGCTTTAGCTAAAGCACTTTACTCATAAACAAGCTATACGGATCTAGCTGATAATCACCGAACGGCTCGCACTCTTTAAAACCAAATTGAGTGTAAAGCTTTTGCGCAGGTAAAAATGCTTTTGCTGTTCCAGTTTCTAGGCTTAACTTTTTATACCCTCGCAGTGTTGCTTGCTCAATAATATGCGTGAGTAACTTAGCGGCTATGCCTTGGCGTAAATAGTTGCTTGAGGTGCGCATTGATTTAATTTCGCCATGCGTTGTATTTAGTGCTTTTAAAGCACCAACACCCGCTAAATTATTATCAATCCATAAGCTATAAAAAATTATATCGGGCTGAGTGAGTTTAGTTACATCCAGCGCATGTACGCTTTCAACAGGTGAGTGTTTTAGCATATCGTTATGATGCGCTTGTAGTAACTTTATAATGTGTGGGTTTGAAAGCTCGTCTGTTCTAATATCCATTTACACCCCATTTAACCCTTGAATTTAATGCTTTAGGGCTTTAATTAAAACCCTAAAGTAAATAGCTATTTTTAAGCTGCTAGCTTCCACACCACAAACGCAACAGCAAAACCAACCAAGTACACTAAGCCTAACCAGGTTAAGCTGCGCAATAGTACGCTGTGTTTAATGGCGGGCTCTGAGCGCACTAAACTAAAGTTAAGCCATGCAAAAACGGGGGTAGTGACAAAAGCAAGTGTCATGGCAAAGGTAAGCATTGGCCCCAGGGCCGATTTAAAAAATAAAATAACGGCCATACCGGCAAAGGCCTGCAGTACTAACCAAATATTTAAACTGTGTTTAGATTGCTTAAAACCAAGTAATTTATGTGACTCGTTAAGTGTACGGGCGTAGCCATCAAGCACGGTGAGTGTAGTGCCAAACATACATAAAAAAGCAATGGCTGATACAAGTGGCCTTGCCCACTCGCCAATAGTCAGTGCGTACATATCAATAAGCTGTTTAGCAAAGGCAACACCGCCAAGCTCAATACTGCTGCTTTGCCCATATTGCACCAGCACACCTAAGCTAAAAAATACCAATGCTAAACAGGCTGTTAGCCAATAGCCTACGTTAAAATCGAATAAGCCTTGGCTTTTAGTAACCGTTTGCTGAGTTTGTTTTTCTTTGAGCCAAAGCGAACTAAGCGCTGATATTTCTATGGGTGCTGGCATCCAGCCCATTAACGCGACCATAAAGCTCAGCATAGCCAACTCGTAAGGTGATGGGCCAATATAGTCAGCAGGAGCCATTGGGCCGTTACTAAACGCGATAACCAGTGCAATAACAGTAGCTAACGTTAATAGCCCCATAATGCCTTTAGCAACGCTGTCGAGCGCTTTAAAGTGCCCAAGTAATAAAATAGCTAAACACACGGCCAATAATATCCAACACAGTAGCGTGACTTCTATCACTATTGGCAGTGCATAATGCAGCAAGCTTGCAGTCAGTAATAACACCCCTGCGGTATTAACTATGGCGGCCAATATATTTAAGCCAATAAAGCTATAAAAATAGACAGGGCCTTTATTTTTATAGCCTTCTACTAAACTGTTTTTGGTTGCTAGGGTGTATTCCATACCAAAGCGAAAAAACGGGTACTTTAATACGTTAACAACGAGAATTAGCCAAAACAGTTGCCAGCCAAATAGCGCGCCAGCTTGAGTAGATGCAACTAAGTGAGAGCCGCCAATTGCTGCGGTTGCCATTAAGATACCAGGGCCTAGTGCGCCCAATCGAGATTTCCAAGAGGTGTGTGTTTGCTGCATTAATTTCTCAAATTATGTGTGTTATTCGCTCTGGTTATTAATTTTCATAATTAATAACACCGAAGGCTGAATAACTTACCTAAATTAAAGGCAATAAAAAAGAGCCGTAAGGCTCTTTTTTATAGTACTTTGGGACTAAATCTTATTTTAGTTCCATCTCTTGGATGATTTCGTGCGCTATTTCTGGCGTTGTGCTTACAGGCTTTTCGTGTAAATTTGCTTTTATTTGCCCTTTTCGATGTTTTAGTGCTGCATCGAGTTTTTTAGCTGCGCTTGCAATCGCCGGGTACATAACTTCGTTTTCCCCTTTTACCGATATACGCGCACCTTCGTAATTTGTGCTAATTTCTGCTTGGATTTTGTGATGCTCTTTAGACAATATAATGTCGAGTGCGATAAGTGATGGAAAGTGGCTCTCGATTTTTGAAAACTTTTCGTTGATATGCTCTCTAATAGAGTTAGTAACGTCTACATGGTGACCAGAAAGATTAATTTTCATAGGGTATCCTTTTATTTGTTACCTCATAAATAGTATTGGGGGCTATTTAGATTAACACAAGGAAAAAGCACTGATTTTTGAAATTAATTTGTTACTTAAACTGATTTAAATTATAAGTTGTGCAAAGTTTATGCAAAGCCCATAGGGTATGGGCTTTCAGACGTCTAGCCTTTAGCGTTTAGTCTGTGTACGAACAACAATAGTCAGCAAAATCACTCACTTTTACTTTAAAGCTAACATTGGCATCAACGTTAAATGATTCGCCCGCGATAAATGTTTTCCACTGCGTTTCGCCAGGTAATAAAATATCCCATTGGCCGCCTAACAGCTCCATGAGTTCTTTTTTGCTTGTATCAAATACAAATTCGCCTGGTTGCATAAAGCCTAGCGTTTTGGTTGTGCCATCGTTAAATACCACGGTACGGCTTGATACTTTACCGTCAAAATACACGTTCGCTTTTTTAATTACGCTTACATTTTCAAACTGAGACATCCTCACTCCTGTTGTATTATTTTATTTAATCGGCCACCACCTTGCCTGATAGGTCATAGCCTTGCAAGAAAAGCGCTGTGAAAATTACTCATCTGAAATTAAAACACAAAAGGCTTTAAGCCAAAAAAGTACTACGTATTACAAGCAGTGTGATTGAAGTATCTTAAGGCTACTACGCCACTTTATAACTCAGTCAGCAAACAAAAAAGCCCGCCCTGTTTTACACAGGGCGGGCTTTTAAATATTAAAGCTAACGGTTAAAACAACGCGTTTGCTTTATTTACAATGTTCTCTACTGTAAAGCCAAAGTACTCAAACAGCTCACCAGCAGGTGCCGACTCACCAAAGGTAGTCATACCTACTACTGCACCATTTAGGCCTACGTACTTGTACCAGTAATCAGCAATACCTGCTTCTACTGCTACGCGGCGTGTAACGGCTGCCGGTAGTACGCTTTCTTTGTACTGTGCGCTTTGCTCTTCAAATACATCAGTACATGGCATAGATACAACACGTACCTTTTTACCTTGGCTGCGTAGCTCTGTTGCAGAGTCTTGTGCTAGTTGCACCTCAGAACCTGTTGCAATAATAATTAGCTCTGGCTCGCCGTCACAGCTAAGGATGTAACCACCCTTTTTAACATCTGCTAATTGCTGAGCGTCACGCGCTTGTTGCTCAAGGCCTTGGCGAGTAAAGATAAGTGATGTAGGACCATCTTTACGCTCAATAGCTTGTTGCCATGCAATTGCCGACTCAACTTGGTCACACGGGCGCCAGTTGTATAAGTTTGGCGTTAAACGCATGCTAGCAATTTGCTCTACCGGTTGGTGAGTTGGACCATCTTCACCTAGGCCGATTGAATCGTGCGTGTAAACAAAAATGCTTGGTTGCTTCATTAGTGCAGCCATACGTACCGCATTTTTTGCGTATTCAACAAACATTAAGAACGTTGCACCGTAAGGAATAAAGCCTTTATGAAGGGCAATACCATTCATAATTGCCGACATACCAAACTCACGTACACCGTAGTAAACGTAGTTACCGCTTGCATCGTCTGCAGTTAGCCCTTTAGAGCCATCCCAAATTGTTAAGTTTGAGCCAGCTAAATCGGCTGAGCCACCCATGAATTCTGGTAATAACGGGCCAAATGCATTTAATGCATTTTGCGACGCTTTACGAGATGCAGGATTTGCAGGGTTTGCTTGTAGTTGCTCTATGTATGCTTGAGATTTTTCAGCCCAATCGCCTGGAAGTTCGTTGTTAATACGGCGCTTATATTCAGCTGCAAGCTCTGGGTATGCTTTTGCGTATGCTGCAAATTTTTCGTCCCAGCTAGATTCAAGCTGTTGACCTTTTTCTTTGCTATCCCACTGTGCGTAAATATCATCAGGGATTTCAAATGCACCACCAGACCAGCCTAAAAATTCGCGAGACGCTGTAATTTCGTCATCACCTAATGGCGCGCCGTGACAATCGTGGCTACCAGATTTGTTAGGTGAACCGTAACCAATCACTGTTTTACAACAAATTAGTGATGGTTTGTCGGTAACACTTTGAGCCTCTGCTATTGCAGCACTAACAGCATCGCTGTCGTGGCCATCAACGTCACTTATTACATGCCAGCCGTACGCTTTAAAGCGTGCTGGTGTATCGTCGCTAAACCAACCTTCAACTTCACCATCGATTGAAATACCGTTGTCATCCCAAAAAGCCACTAACTTGCCAAGGCCTAATGTGCCAGCAAGTGAACATGCTTCATGAGAAATACCTTCCATTAAACAACCGTCACCCATAAATGCATATGTGTAGTGATCAACAATGTCGTGGCCTTCACGGTTAAATTGTGCAGCAAGCGCTTTTTCAGCAATCGCCATACCTACCGCGTTTGTGATCCCCTGACCTAGTGGACCCGTAGTAGTTTCAATTCCCGGTGCATAACCGTACTCAGGGTGGCCTGGCGTTTTAGAATGCATTTGACGGAAGTTTTTAATTTCATCAAGTGGTAAGTCGTAACCAGTTAGGTGCAATAGAGAATAGATAAGCATTGAACCGTGGCCATTTGAAAGAATAAATCTGTCACGGTCAGCCCACTCTGGATTAGTTGGATTATGCTTTAGATAATCGCGCCATAATACTTCTGCGATATCGGCCATGCCCATAGGGGCTCCAGGGTGGCCAGATTTGGCCTTTTGTACTGCGTCCATTGACAAGACGCGAATAGCATTTGCAAGTTCTTTGCGAGATGGCATGAATTCTCCTACCTTTATGTGTATTTGCGCGGGTACTTATGTGTTCGTTAATACCCTTAAGTAACTTAAGAGCTGTTATAGCAACCATTCTTACTTAATGTGGGTGCAGTGTGCAATTAAAAACCCCATAAAAATGGGCTATTATGAATATTTTTTAAGACCAAAAAGTTATTACTCATTTTATTTAGACGTCTAGGCGTAAAAACACTATGCAAGGTGTTTTGTTTTAGATAAAATACGCCCCTTAATTTTTTAGCGCTAATACCGACGTTTGTGAAGCGCAATATTTGTGAGCAGAAATACAATGGCAAAACATTTATTTACTTCTGAATCTGTTTCTGAAGGTCATCCGGATAAAATCGCCGATCAAATCTCTGATGCGGTACTTGATGCTATCCTAGAGCAAGACTCTCATGCCCGTGTTGCGTGCGAAACTTACGTAAAAACCGGTATGGTTATGGTTGGTGGTGAAATTACCACTAGCGCATGGGTTGATATTGAAGAAATTACACGTAAAACAGTACGTGAAATTGGCTACACGCATTCAGACATGGGTTTCGATGCAGACTCGTGTGCAATTTTAAACACTATTGGTAAGCAGTCTCCTGATATTAACCAAGGTGTTGACCGTACTAGCCCAGAAGAACAAGGTGCTGGCGACCAAGGCTTAATGTTTGGTTATGCATGTAACGAAACAGAAGTACTAATGCCTGCGCCAATTACTTACTCACACCGTTTAGTACAGCGCCAAGCGCAAGTACGTAAAAGCGGCGAGCTTAACTGGTTACGTCCAGATGCAAAATCTCAAGTAACTTTTGCATACGAAAACGGCAAGCCAGTAGGTATTGATGCAGTTGTACTTTCTACTCAGCACGCTGAAGAAATTTCGCAAAATGACTTAGTAGAAGCCGTGATGGAAACCATCATTAAGCCGGTACTTCCTGCCGAGCTTATTACTAGCGCGACTAAATTTTTCATTAACCCAACGGGTCGTTTTGTAATTGGCGGACCTATGGGCGACTGTGGTTTAACAGGTCGTAAAATCATCGTAGATACATACGGTGGTATGGCACGTCACGGTGGTGGTGCTTTCTCAGGTAAAGATCCATCAAAAGTTGACCGCTCAGCTGCATACGCCGCACGTTACGTAGCTAAAAACGTAGTGGCTGCAGGCCTTGCTGATAAGTGTGAGCTACAAGTATCTTACGCAATTGGTGTAGCAGAGCCTACCTCTATCAGCGTTGAAACCTTTGGTACAAGCAAGCTTGAAGAAGGTCGTTTAATTGAGCTTATTCGTGAGCACTTTGACCTACGCCCTTACGGCTTAATTCAAATGCTTGATTTAGAGCGCCCAATTTACCAACCAACAGCGGCATACGGTCACTTTGGTCGTGACGAATTCCCATGGGAACGTACAGATAAAGCAGACGCACTTCGCGCAGCTGCAGGCCTTTAAGCCAAAATGCATTAAATAATAAACGGCCCTTTTAAGGGCCGTTTTTATATCTAAAGCAAAGGCTAATTATGCGCTTTATATCAATTGCATTAATTTAGTTATTTATCATAGCACCCAGTAAATAGTGCAATAACAAAGGAATTTACGGCGTACAGTTATTTTATATAAATAATTTTAACGCAGTCAGTGCGCTATTTAATACGCTAAACTAATCGTGTTTTGAATTAAATTGGTATTAGCTAGCCCTCGAATTTCGTACGGTTTTAGGTATATACTCTTTGCATAATAAAAGCTTAAGGGATAAGTAAATGGCCAATAATTTTCGCGTTATGTTTGTAGGGCTCGCCGAGGGCACTGAGGCTAAAACGGCCTGCGTAAATTTAGCAAGTAAGCTAAAAACGTCTGAAGATAAAGTAACTCAGTTTTTTAATGGCAAAGCACTCTTTGCACCTAGCAATAAAGACAAAGCCTTAAAGCAGGCCAAATTACTGGCAAGCCTAGGCATTAAAAGTAAGTTACAAGCCACAGGTGAACTACCCACTCAAAGCCCTAGCGCAGCTAGTCAGCGTGATGAACGGATTTTTGATGCCCTTGATTACATAACGAGCAGCCTGATCCGCCTAGAAGAAAAGCTAGAAGAGCTAGAACAAAGACTTCCAACCAATGAGCTAAAAAGCCCTACAGACGAAAGTGATGAGTGGCAAGAAGATGATCTAATGCTTGACGAGCAGCTCGATGAACCCGTTAAAACGCGTAGCAATACTTTGTTATATTCACTGATTGCCACTGCCGTTTTACTACTTATTGTGCTTGCTGTTTACTTAGCTTTTCCTGATTTAGTGTCTATTTAATCAAAGGTGCGTAATTACAATGAGCAATAAACGTACACACATACGCCAATCTATTCGCCAATTACGCAATAATCTATCAAAAAAACAGCAAGAAAAAGCCGCGGCACAGCTAAAGTTGAATTTTACTCAACAGCTAAATAGCGATAAAACAGCCTCAAAAAAACATATAGCCATTTACTTTAGTAACGATGGAGAATTAGATACATCATTGTTAATTAATGAGTTATGGCAACAAGGCCATACCCTTTACTTACCCGTTATACACCCATTTAATGGGGCTACTTTGCTGTTTCAACGCTATGAAAAAAACTCACCCATGAGGGCAAATCGCTATGGTATCTTGGAGCCTAAGCTGAACTGCTCTCAAATATGCCCATTAACTGATTTAGATTACTTACTGATGCCACTTGTAGCATTTGATAATCAAGGTAACAGATTAGGTATGGGGGGTGGATTTTACGATAAAACACTGGCGCAATTACACGCTTACAATTGGCAAAAACCGCAACTTATAGGCTTAGCACATAGCTGCCAAAAAGTAGATGCACTGCCAATTGAATCGTGGGATGTTCCACTTAAAACCATTATTACTCCCGATAAAATTTATCACTGGTAATAAACACCCACTACACATTTGAAATATGAGCATAACAATGACGCAAGACGAATTAAAAAAAGCAGCTGCGTGGGCTGCACTCGAGTTTGTAAAAGAAAACACCATTGTTGGTGTAGGGACAGGCTCTACCGTAAATCATTTTATTGATGCCCTAGGCACAGTAAAAGACACCATAACGGGTGCGGTATCTAGCTCTGAGGCTTCAACAGCGCGTTTACACGCGTTAGGTATTGAAGTGTTTGAGCTAAACGATGTAGATGCTCTTGATGTATACGTAGACGGCGCAGATGAAATTAATGCCCAAAACGAAATGATCAAAGGCGGCGGCGCAGCACTTACCCGCGAAAAAATAGTCGCAGCCGTTGCAAAACAATTTGTCTGTATTGTTGATGACACAAAATTAGTAGATACATTGGGCGATTTTCCGCTTCCGGTAGAAGTTATACCCATGGCACGCAGCTACGTAGCGCGTGAATTATTAAAACTTGGTGGCGACCCTGTGTACCGCCAAGGCGTAGTAACCGATAACGGTAACGTTATTTTAGATGTACACAATTTAAGTATTAGTAATGCCAAACAACTTGAAACACAAATTAATTCAATTGTTGGCGTAGTTACCAACGGCCTATTTGCGATGCGCGGCGCTGATAAAGTGATTATCGGCACTAAAAATGGGCCACAAATTAAATAGGATGAGGTTATGAGTAAGGTATCGTTAGCAAAAGACAAAATTAAAATTCTCTTGCTTGAAGGTGTTCACCAAAGCGCAGTAGAAACGCTTAAACGTAATGGTTACAGCAACATCGACTACGTAAAAACATCGCTACCTGAGGACGAACTTAAAGAGCGTATTAAAGATGTGCACTTTGTAGGGCTTCGTTCTCGTACTCATATTAACCAAGCAGTTTTAGACTCAGCTGAAAAGCTAGTAGCCATTGGTTGTTTTTGTATTGGTACTAACCAAGTTGACTTAAACTCAGCTCGCGAGCGCGGTATTGCAGTATTTAATGCACCGTTTTCAAACACTCGTTCAGTGGCTGAACTTGTACTTGGCGAAATACTATTACTATTACGTGGTATTCCAGAGCGTAATGCAGCAGCGCACCGTGGCGGCTGGTTAAAAACAGCAACTGGCTCGTTTGAAGCGCGTGGTAAAACGCTCGGGATTATTGGTTACGGCCACATAGGTACACAGCTTGGTATTATGGCTGAAAACATAGGTATGAACGTAGAGTATTACGACATTGAAGATAAGCTCTCTTTAGGTAATGCAACACAAATTCATAACCTAACACAGCTTTTACAGCGCGCTGATATTATTAGTTTACACGTACCAGAAACACCGCAAACTAAAAACCTAATTGGCACAGCAGAACTTGCCGTAATGAAGCAAGGATCAATACTAATTAACGCTTCACGCGGTACTGTAGTGGATATTGATGCACTTGCCGAAGCACTTAGCGAGAAAAAGCTAAGCGGCGCAGCTATTGATGTATTCCCTGTTGAGCCAAAATCTAACGAAGAAGAATTTGTATCGCCACTGCGTGAATTCGACAACGTTATTTTAACGCCGCACATTGGTGGTTCAACCCAAGAAGCGCAAGAAAACATTGGTATTGAAGTAGCCGGTAAATTAGCTAAATACTCAGATAATGGTTCAACTATTACAGCGGTTAACTTCCCTGAGGTTTCGCTACCAGAGCTTGCTAACCGTAGCCGCTTATTGCACGTACACCACAACCGCCCTGGCGTACTTACGCAAATTAACCAAGCGTTTGCCCAGCACGGTATTAACATTGCCGCTCAATATTTACAAACTGATGAATCAATTGGTTATGTAGTTATTGACGTAGATACCGATCAGTCAGAAGTTGCACTTAAAGAGCTAAGTGCAGTAGAAGGTACAATTAGAGCGCGTATTCTTCACTAAGCTATCAGCTAAAATAATAAAAGCCGTACTTGATTAATCAAGTACGGCTTTTTTGTATTAAACAGGCTGCTGAGAGCTGTTCGCTATTACTCGCCTTTAACTTCTAAGTTAACGAATTTAACTAGCTCTTCTGGCTGGCCAGCTAACATCATTATTTGCTGGTTTACTTCCATCATGGTTTTACCTTCAGGCAATTTTGCCGATATGCTTAATGAGTTTAAACCTTTGGCAAAATCAGTCAGCGCCTGTGCTATTTCTTCAGTTACGGGAGCTTGCTGTAACTGTTGCTGTAGCGTCATTTGCATTTGCTCAAGCGTCATACCTTGTTTTTCAAGCTCGCTCACAAATAGCTCTTTTAATTTGCCTTGGTTATTAAGTACTAAATTAATATTTCGTGGCTCAAGCTTACTCATAGCTTGCATAACTAAGGTTTGCTGTTGTAACTCTTGCTCGTACGTGAGCGGCGTGTCACCTGCTTCTTGCTGTGCTTTGCTTATCGCAAGGGATGCGTCCATTAATGCTTTAGAATTGGCAAGGCCTACATCCATATTAAAACTAGCAATATCTTTTGCATCTAGTTTTAAAACTACGTCGCTGTCGCCAGATTGTTCATCGTAATCGAGCGATGAGCTTAAGTCGTAACTTGCAGAGGCAAGCATTTCGTTTGTATCTGCAGGTAGTTTTGCTACAAAGTCTTTATCGAACTGAAAGCTTTTTACTATAAACGATGTATGTGGCGATATTTTATCGGTTTCATAACCGGTTACTTCAATACTTTGAATATGCGCTACGTTATCACCTTCAGGGCTAATTACTTCCATGTTAGTAATTTCAACACTTTTAGAAATAACACTTGCCGATAAACCCGCGTATTTAAATGTTGCACCGGTTTGATCGCTCACTAAAGCAAGCTGCTTGTCTACTTCGGTACGTACTTCTTGAGTTGCTACATAGTTTGCGTAGCTAACACCGCCTACGCCGGCTGCAACAATGGCTATGGTTATTACGAGTTTTTTCATGCTATTTCCTTATTCTGTTCTGTATATAAATTGTGTTTGCTCAAGAGTAACATTGCACAGCAGCCGCTGTAAGCGTTAATTAATTAAACTCAGTAACTCGTGCACGGTTTTTACTGGCGTAATTTTAGCCCCTAGTCCTTCCATCGATTTATGGTAATTACGAAACGGAATAAATATTTCAGTAAACCCATGCTGTGCAGCTTCTTTAACCCGTGGTACACCGCTGTCGATTGGGCGCACATCGCCGTTTAAACTAAGCTCTCCCATAATGCAGGTTGTACGCGGTACAACAAACTCGTTTAAGCTGCTTAAAAGCGCGGTTACTAACGCTAAATCAATACAGGTTTCGGTTTCATCGATTCGTAAGCCGCCCACAATATTAAAAAACGTATCGTGAAATATTTTAGTTTTGGTGTGTTTGCGTAAAATACCAGTGAGCATTTTTATTCGGTTCATGTTTAAACCCACGCACACACGCTGCGGAAATTCGGCTTCGGTTTCGGTGGTTAAACATTGTATTTCGAGCAATAAGTTACGGTTACCTTTTCGGATACACGTAATAGTAGAGCCTGGTGATTCAGTACTTGATCCCGATAAAAAAATCTCGCTGGGGTTATCAACACTTAGCATGCCGCGTTCGCACATTTTAAAAATGCCTACGGTATCAATATCACCAAAACGGTTTTTGTTAGCTCTAAGCGTACGTACCTGTCCATCATTCGTGTCAATGTGCAATAAGGCATCCACTATATGCACTAATGTTTGCGGCCCTGCAATTTCGTTGTTTTTATTAACATGGGCAATAATAAACATAGTGACATCGTTTTGCTTACAATACTGAGTGAGCGCTTGCGCGGCACTTTTTACTTGCGAAGGCGAACCGGGGCTGCCATTTGCAGTGTCGGTTACAACAGCTTGAATAGAGTCGATAACAGCAAACTTAATTTTATTTTTATCAAGCTCTTCAATAATGGTTTCTACGCTAGTTTCAGAAAGTAAATAAAGCTCATCGGCGTTATAGTTAAGCTTTAAGCGGTTTACACGGTTTTTAAACTGCGACAACGACTCCTCAGCAGTACAGTAAAGTGATGGCATACGCTGCGACATTCTGGCTACTAAATCAGATAACAGCGTTGTTTTACCTGCCCCTGGGTCGCCCGATATAATATTAACCGAGCCCGTGGTTACGCCGCCGCTTAGTACACGGTCAAGCTCGCCTATTTCTGTTAGCTGCTTTTCGGCCTCGGTGGTGGCTACATCATCAATTTTTTTAGAGCCGCCACCAATGCCACCTGCATAACCACCAACGGTTGCTCGCGCAGCGGCTTTTTTACTTTGCCCTGCAGAGGGTTTAAATTCTGCCAACGTGTTCCATGCACCACAGCGACACTGACCTTGCCAACGTTGGTAGTTCATACCACACTCTGTACAAACAAATTCTACTTTTGCCGCCTTAGCCATTTATAACCTTACCTACTATTCTTTAATTTAAAATGCATACATTTAGTTGTTTATTTTATCATGGGGAGAACGACATAGCAGCGCTACATTGCTAAAGCCACTCTAGGATCTATATTAGAAACAAACACATGTAATTTTCTCTTTTACTTTAAGTTAGGGCATACTTATTGCTTTTAAATACTTTAAAGTAACTTGCCAACAAATTGGCATTTAACACATAATAACAAGAGTTAAACTGTACTTACACGAAAAATCGTACCTATATTAATAACATAGCACGATGTTACGTTTATTGAATTTTTCAAATAAATGGACTTTACAGTATACCTACTTTTCAATTAGACGGTGACGATTTATAAATGGCTGAAGACATACTGCTCAAACACGAAGACCTCGTAAATGAGCTAAAAACCTATTTAGGTAACGCAAAGTTCGACCTAATTTTCAAATCTAAAACGGCAGGTTTAACAAAGCCTGAGCAGTTTTTAATGAAAATGGAAATGTCGCGCCTATCTCAGCCAGTTGCCCGTTTTGTTGACCTGCGAGGCTTAGTAACAGGCCAAGTTCGCCCGTATGAGCACAATGGTAAACAACACTTTATGGATGACACCGCCATAGAAGTATTTGAGGCAGCCTTAAAACAACACGGCGGCTATACTTTAGCGGTATACGAAGCGGTAATGAATACCGAAAACAACCATCGCGTACTACAAAAACAAGCACAAGAGCAAAGTGATACACAAGTTGAAAACGACACTCTGACTACCAGCGTAATAAAATTTGCCTCTTATGAAAGCCGCTCTGAGGAGCGAATGAACTACTCGATTAAAGTTAAAATTGAGTACAACGATAAGAAAAACATTGCCGCGAGTACCTCAGATATTTCTTTGAGTGGTTGTAAAATTAAGCTTCCTACCCGCCAAATTATAAAAAAAGGGCAGCTAATTGCCATGCGGCTAGTAGGGCTTGAGCAAGATTTTGAGCTAGGCCTTAAAAATGGCATTCAATATGAAGTAGTTGCAGTTGAAAACATATCTCGTGAATATAACCACATTCGTTTAAAGCGTACTTTTATAGAAAAAAATGAAGCATTCGATAATTTTTTAGATAGCTTTATAAACGGTAATAAACGCCGCTATAAAGTGAACTTAGATAACACCCTAGATGCTTTGGTTTCAAAGGGTTATGAGCAATATTATATTCCGCGCGTTACCTCTTTATACGTATTTTTAAGTAAAAAAGGCGAACAAATTGTTCCTAGTTTAAGCCTAACCACTGAAAATAATATTTTTATTCAGCGCTATTTTACTGATGAACGAAAAGTGCCCTGCTTATATAGCATTTTAAATAATCAACGTATTAGCCAAATGCTTACCCAAGTAAACGCAGTAAAAGAAGATTACTTATATACGTTTACTCATGTTTCTGCAGGAAAAATCTATTACTACTCAGCCACGCGTACAGAGCTTAATAACAACCCTAAATTAAGAAACCTATTTTTAGGGTTTGGTAGCCAAAAAGACAGCTGGCAATGCTTTAAATTACAAGTTATGCCAAGCCACCCAGATGATTCGTTTATTCCATTATCGTTGCCTAATTCGGCGGGTAAAAACATAGAAAAGCTAAATAAGCCACCTTCTCCAAGAGTGGCAGGCCTTATAAAAGATGTAAAATATATTGCGGTTTTAACCACCATTGGCAACAGTGAAGAACAAGCGCATTATAAGAAGCAGCCCTACGATAAGGCGTTAGTTAACCAGCTTAAACATTTTGGCCACGCTAAGCATAATAAGCCTCCTTATTTAGATATTGTGCCACTAGAGTATGTAAATTTACGCTCTCACAAACGATACTTATATAAAACACCTGCCGAGCTTACGTTTGAGGATAAGCAGTATCAGGCTCATACTCGGGATTTTTCGGTTATGGGTTTGCAATTAGAGTCAGCCTCGCCGGTTAGCTTTAAAAAAGGTGATATTGTTTTACTGTCTTTCCCCGATTTACAAAAAATAACTAAAAAGCATAATTTAAGTGAGCTTAAATACGAAGTGATGGCAATTAGTAAGTCGTTAACGACCATTAATTTAAAAGCCAACAGAGTTGCTGACTTACCACATGCAGGGGTTAACTTTTTTACCCAATTAATTCAAAGTAATAAAGATAAATTAAAAGTGTCTGAAGAAGCCCCTAAAATAGAAGGCCTTTCTACCGCACTGAGAAATATGGTGACCAAAAGTGTGTGCCAATTCCCGCTTTATTTACATAAAGAAGCAAGCCACTTTATTCCAGGTGCCATAGGTTTTGGTTTATATGCCAGCCCAATTCACGTGATTTTACAAAATTTTGGCTTATTAAATAATAAAACTGACCTAAGCCATATTTTAACGCAGCAACAAATTATTGATGTGATCACCCCAAGCATTAAAGATCGTAGCCGACAAGACCCGCCTTTGCCGTTTACACTCGCAATTAATTTTGACCCTAAACAAGAAAACATTGAAAAGGCTGTGACGAGCCAATGCGTACTAGGGGAAAACTATTCAAGCTTTAGTGAGCAAATTAGCGCAGGCGTTAAATCTGAGCTGGTATTTGTTATGCGCTTGTACTTATCGCGAACGGGTCGCCCAGATACAGATTACCTATCAAACGAACTTAAATATGTAAGCCAATATGCAATGCACAAAGCAAAAGACATAGAAGAAGCGCTGTGGGCAGTATCTGGGGTGGGTGATATTGTAGATATAACCGACGAAGCGCTTAGCCATTTAGAGTTAGATCAAAAGCAGGTCGCTCAAATGGGCCGCAGAAAGCTGTTATGGTTAAACCGCTTGCGCTAAGCGGCTTAATACCAATCGACTTAAACGTTTATAGCGTGCTAAATAAAGCGTTAGCGCCGTTATAAACTTCTCAAATAGAACAACTACATGTCGAAATTTATGCCTTGTTATCACGCTATTTATCTGTCGCTATAAATGTCTAAATAACTTAACCCGATTGGTATAACTTATTTTGGTGGATATTCTCAGGTTACTTATTTAAGGGAATAGCCAACATATACAACAATTGCAGTAACGAGCCCTGACATATAGCCGCTTGCGCTTGCTCCACTACTTTTGGTTTACCGTGTACGGCAACGCCTAACCCTGCTTTTTCCATCATGAGCAAATCGTTTGCACCATCGCCAATGGCTACCGTTTGCGTATTTGCTAAGCCCAGCTTTTGCTGCAGTGTTTCTAAAACAACCGCTTTTTGCTGCGCATCAACAATGGTACCAGAGACTTTTCCTGTGAGTTTATCGTTTGCAAATTCAAGCACATTAGCATGTACTTCATCTAAATTAATCAGCTGCTGCACACGCTCGGCAAAGGGTACAAACCCGCCTGACGCTATAGCAAGATACCAATTATGCTGCTTTAATATTTGGCATAACGCTTTAATACCTGGCATTAATGGTAAGGTGTTTTTTAAGTCTTCAATTAAGCTTTGCTCTATGCCGGCTAACTTTGCTACACGCTGATTTAAACTTTCGCTAAAATCTAGTTTGCCCGCCATTGCAAGCGCGGTCACAGAAGCCACATCGTCATATACATCTGCTAAACGTGCAATTTCATCAATGCACTCTATGGTGATGGCGGTAGAGTCCATATCCATAACCAGCAGCCCTGGCTCATATAGGTTGGGTGGCGTTGTAACTTGCACTAGCTGAAAATCAAGCGTGTTTGCAAACTCTCTTAGCGCAAGCGGGTTAATTATTTGCTCTGCCTCTGGGCTATAAAAACACAGAGCTGGGGCTAACCCTAAGTCGGGCTGATATTGACATACAGCGGTTACTTTAAGCGCGTGCGTTTTTAAAAAGTCGATAATGCTCGTTACATGCTTTAGTTCGAAATCGCCCGCAAACGCAATACTAAATAACCCAACGGTTTTATCTGGTATTGTTTGAGCAGGAGTAAAACTCCCTTCTTTGTAATCAAACCATGTGTTTAGCGTTAAAGAATGTAATGCTTGCTCAGCAGCTGGCTGTGCCATGTTCATTTGCGACATGGGTTCTCCGTGTTTGTTATTTATTTTTCTAATTTGGCGTATCAATTAGGGTATTCATAACGCTAAATTCGCCATCGGGGTAGATTTAAGGTTATAGTTAGCGTAGTTGTAACATCAAATCAAAATGCTGTCAGTAGCATATACGGTGACTATGAAAAATAACCATATAAAAAGCCCTTTGTCTGCATCACAAAGAAAGCGAATCGTTCGCTTGTTATTGGCTGCGGGCTGTTTTGTATTACTGAGTTTTGTAGGTGTTAACAGTAGCTTTGAAAGCCACCAACTACTTTATAATAGTGCCGATAATACTGCCAAAAGTTTAACCTCATTTATGGCACTTAATGCTAAAGAGCCATTGCTTGCTAAAAATAAGCCACAGCTTAGAGCTTTGTGTAATGATATAAGCAAAGACGAGTTTGTACTTTCAGCCACAATTTACGATCAGCAAGGCGTACTTATAGCCAGCAGCGATCACTGGCAATCGCACCACATATTTGGCCAATTACCAGAGTCTACCCCAGGGATTAGTAAACTAAAAACCCCATTTGTTGAGCCTGTTGTAAGCGACATAGATAAGCCTTTAGGCTTTGTATCTATTACTTATTTAACCCGCGCGGCGATATCTGACAGCCACAATCACTTTCATGATTTAGGCAGGCAAGTTTTATTAATGCTAGTAATAGCCTGTATTTTTACATGGCAGCTAGGGCGAGGCCTAAAACGTTGGCAGGTAAATCGCTATATGCAAAAAACCTCAGAGCAAGAATCGTAAAGCTGCTGAGCAAGTTCGGCTTTATTAGTATTTGGCTTTAAGCTGCATAAAACTTCAAATACAGCAGGAATATGCGCAGGGGTGTTAATTTCTCCCTGATGGCCACTTAATGGCATTGAGGGCGCATCCGTCTCAAGCACTAAATGCTGCGGTTCTATTTGAGCAATTACATCACGGGTTTTTGCTGCTCGTTCATAAGTAATAACGCCACCTACACCTAATTTAAAGCCCTGTTTAATATAATACTGTGCTTGTTGCATGGAGCCTGAGTATGCATGTATCACGCCGCCATATTTTGGCTTGCAGCGCTTAAACGCATGCGCAATTAAATCATGGCTTTGCCTGTGATGCACAATAAGCGGCAGCTGGAGCTCGTTAGCAAGGGTAATGTGTTGCTCAAATAGGCTGGTTTGTTTTTCAAGGTCATCAATACTTCTATCAAGCCCGCACTCCCCTATTGCCACCAGCTGCTTTTTATTGGCTTTTGCAAAATCGAATAACTGCGCTAAGTGAGCATCTTTATGCTCATCTAAAAAGTAAGGGTGAAGCCCTGCGGCAATATGTACTTGTGGGTATTTAGATTTAAATTCAATTAGTTGCTGAGATTGCGCCAAGCTAATACCTGGCACAACAAAGCGCTCAACGCCTTTAGCCATACACTCTTTTATGAGTGCTTCGCGGTTTGCGTCAAACTCAGTAAAATCGAGGTGGCAGTGGGAATCTATAAACTTCACAGCGTAAACCGGTTAAGGGTTTAAACGTGTTATTTGCCAGCTATTATCGGTTTGGCGCTGATATATAAAGCGGTCATGTAAACGGTGTGCGCCACCTTGCCAAAACTCTATTTTAGAAGGGAGTACGCAGTAACCACCCCAAAAATCAGGCAATGGAATTTCACCATTAGCAAATTTACTCTTCATATTGGCAAAGGTTTCCATAAGCACTTTGCGCGATGAGACCGGCCTGCTTTGCGCTGAGGCCCATGCTGCTAATTGGCTTTCTTTAGGGCGCGATAAAAAATATTTAGCGACTGCAGCCGTCGGTAATGGTTTTGCCTCGCCGTATACAATCACTTGGCGCTCCATATGATGCCACGGAAAATGCAGCGATATTTTGTTATTGCCTTTTAGCTCTTGCGCTTTACGTGAGCCGGTATTAGTAAAAAATACAAACCCGTTATCATCTAAATGTTTTAGCAATACAATACGCTGTGAAGGTTGCCCGGTTTCATCAACCGTTGCCACAACCATGGCCGTTGGATCTGGGATATTACTGCCCACAGCATGCTCAAGCCACGTTTCAAATTGTTTGAATGGATCATTTTGCAAGTTATCCTCGCTTAGTGCGTCTTGCAGGTATTCACGGCGGATGTCTTCGAGTTTCATAAACAAATCCTTCTCTGTTTATTAAAGCGTATGTGGGTAAGTAAGGTCAGGCAATCAATAGTAATCAGTAATAAGAACAATTTTATATTTTGGGTTAGTGCTTGGTTAATGTTGGGTTTCGTTTCACTCAACCCAACCTACGGTGCTATCAGCTATCAGCTATCAGCTATCAGCTACAAAATTGATTAACTTACAAAAGTTCGTCAAGTAAAGCCTAAAATCATCTGCAAGTGTAGGAGTGCTAGCAAGGCGGTAAAACTATTTATGCCAAGGAGCATACGGTTTGTATGTGACTTAGGCTAAATAGTTTTACCAACGCAGCTAAAGCGAATTACACGAAGCAGAAGGTGATTACATTTGCTCCATGACTTCAATGCCTAACAAATCCAATCCTGTTTTTAGTGTATCTGCCACTAAATTACATAACACTAAACGGCTGTCACGTACGTTTGGCTCTACGCCTTCTTTTAGTACTGGGCAGGCTTCGTAGAATGTCATGTATAGGCTAGCTAGCTCGTATAAGTAGCTACATAGTACGTGCGGAGTAGCCTCAGAGATCATTAAATCAAGGACTTCTTCAAGCTGTAACAGTTTAAGCGCGAGTGCTTTTTCTTGCGGCTCAGCTATAGCAACATCTGCATTTAGCGTAGCGGCATCGACACCTGATTTACGGAAAATACTGCGTACACGGGTATAAGCATATTGTAAGTAAGGTGCTGTCGCGCCTTCAAAGCTTAACATGGTGTCCCAGTTGAAAATGTAATCGCTGGTACGATGCTTAGAAAGATCAGCGTATTTAACAGCGCCAATACCTACTTTACGCGCAATTTCGCTGCGATCATGATCTGATAAATCAGATTCACGCTCAGCAAGTTTTGTTGCTGCACGGCTAATTGATTCTTCAAGTAAATCAGCAAGTTTTACTGTACCACCAGTACGGGTTTTAAATGGTTTACCATCGGCGCCCATCATGGTGCCAAACGGGCAAAACTCATAGCTTGTTTCATCGCGTAAAAGGCCTGCTTTACGTGCGGTAAGCTCTACTTGATTAAAGTGAAGGCTTTGGCGTGCATCAACAAATATTAAAATACGCTCAGCGCCTAAGGTATTTGAGCGGTAGTTACACGCGGCTAAATCGGTGGTTGCATATAAAAAGCCGCCGCCAGATTTTTGCACAATAAACGCCGATGGCTCACCATCTTTATTGGCAAGTTCATCTAAAAACACCACTTGTGCGCCTTGCGACTCTACCGCTATGTTTTTATCTTTTAATAGGCTAATAATATCGTTAAGCTCACTGTTGTAAGCACTTTCAGCCATAATATCGTCTTGGGTAAGCGTTACGTTTAGACGTTTGTAAACTTCTTCAGAATGCTTAACAGAGGTCGCTATAAATAGCTTCCATAGCTTTTCACAGTGCGCGTCGCCGCCTTGTAGTTTAACTACATAGTCACGGGCTTTATCGGCAAAGCCTTCTTCATCGTCAAAGCGCTTTTTAGCATCGCGGTAAAACGTTTCTAAATCAGCAAGCGCTACCGACTCTAAGTCTACGCCTTGACTAATTTGATCTTCTAAATGCGCAATTAGCATACCAAACTGTGTGCCCCAATCGCCCATGTGGTTTTGACGAATGACTTTGTCGCCTCTAAATTCAAGCGCACGTACAATGGCATCACCAATAATGGTTGAACGCAAATGGCCTACGTGCATTTCTTTTGCAAGGTTAGGTGATGAGTAATCTACCACGACAGTTTGCGGATTTGCGTGCTCGTTTACAGCCAGTTTTGCATCGCTGTTAGCTGCTTTTACACTGTTGGCTAAAAACTCAGGCTTTAAATGAATATTAATAAAACCCGGGCCGGCAATTTCTGTTTTTTCAGCGATGTCGGTTACATCTAGGTTATCAATAATTTTTTGCGCAAGCTCACGTGGGTTGCTTTTCATTTTTTTAGCGGCGCCCATTGCACCATTAATTTGGTAATCACCAAACTGTGGGCGTGTGCTTTGTGTAACAGCTGGGTTTGTCTCTTCTGGTAGGCCTGCTGCGGTCATGGCGGCAATGGCTTTTTCTACTAAAATAGTACGAATGTTCATTATATTATTTACCTTTGTAAGCCCGCCATAGCAGGCTTTCAGTTAACTTTAGTCAGTCGATTCTAGTTTTCGCGCGTATGGTTAAAGGTTACCTCTGGGTAACGCTCTACCGATAAGTTAAGGTTTACACGGCTCGGTGCTATGTAAGTTAAGTTATCGCCACCATCGAGTGCTAAGTTGCTTT
This sequence comes from Pseudoalteromonas sp. Angola-4, assembly GCF_028599265.1. Taxonomy (NCBI): domain Bacteria; kingdom Pseudomonadati; phylum Pseudomonadota; class Gammaproteobacteria; order Alteromonadales; family Pseudoalteromonadaceae; genus Pseudoalteromonas; species Pseudoalteromonas sp. Angola-4. The sequence continues at coordinate 138,396 of NZ_JAQREK010000008.1, forward strand.
CGCACTTACGTTTAAACTCTTCAAACTTTTTAACATCGTCGCTGCTTACCCAACGTGCCGTATTTACATTTACGCCTTCGTAAATTGCATCTACGTTGTACTCAGCTTTTAAGCGCGCTACAACTACGTCAAACTGTAGTACACCTACCGCGCCTACAATTAAATCGTTGTTAGTAAGCGGTCTAAATACCTGTACAGCACCTTCTTCAGAAAGTTGTACTAAGCCTTTTAATAATTGCTTTTGCTTAAGCGGATCGCGCAAACGAATACGACGAAACAGCTCAGGAGCAAAGTTAGGAATACCGCTAAATTTCAGCTTTTCGCCTTGCGTAAAAGTATCACCAATTTGAATGGTACCGTGGTTATGCAAACCAATAATATCGCCCGCATACGCATCTGCTGCACGCTCACGATCGCCCGCCATAAAGGTTACCGCATCAGAAATACTAATTTGCTTACCAAGGCGTACGTGGTTCATTTTCATGCCTTGGCTGTATTTACCCGACACAATACGCATAAAGGCAATGCGGTCACGGTGTTTAGGGTCCATGTTGGCCTGAATTTTAAACACAAAGCCGGTAAAGTTTTCTTCTGTTGCGATTACTTGGCGGTCATCTGTTTCGCGCGGTAATGGCGTTGGTGCCCATTGCGTTAAACCATCAAGTACATGGTCTACACCAAAGTTACCAAGGGCTGTACCAAAGTACACCGGAGAAAGCTCACCTGCTAAAAACAATTCAAGATCAAACTCATTTGAGGCACCAATTACCAGCTCTAACTCTTCACGTAATTGCTCAGCGAGTTCTTCACCAATGGCGGTATCAAGCTCAGGGTTATCTAGGCCTTTTACAGTGCGAACTTCTTGAATAGTATGACCTTGGCCTGTTTTGTATAAAACCGCTTCGTCGTTATGAATGTGATAAACACCTTTAAACTCTTTACCACAACCAATTGGCCAGGTAATAGGCGCACAGGCAATATTTAGCTCTGTTTCTACTTCATCAAGTAGTTCCATTGGGTCACGAATATCACGGTCACACTTATTCATAAAGGTAACAATAGGCGTGGTACGTAGGCGCGTAACTTCCATTAGCTTACGGGTACGTTCTTCTACACCTTTTGCGGCATCAATAACCATTAAACACGAATCTACCGCGGTCAATGTACGGTAAGTATCTTCTGAGAAGTCTTCGTGTCCAGGGGTATCAAGTAAATTAACCAGCGCATTGTTATACGGAAACTGCATTACAGAGGTAGTAACCGATATACCACGCTCTTTTTCCATTTCCATCCAGTCAGACTTTGCATGCTGATTAGAGCCACGACCTTTTACAGTACCGGCTTTTTGAATCGCTTGTCCGAACAAAAGTACTTTTTCGGTGATGGTGGTTTTACCAGCATCCGGGTGCGATATGATTGCAAAAGTCCTTCGCTTGCTAATTTCGTTGATAATATTCTGGTCTGCCATTAATAAGTTCTTTTAGTTTGATGCCAAGTTACATGCATAACATTGAGTGTATGCAAGGCAACCCGTTAAGTTGATCGTTATTAACTGGGCTTTGAGCAATTTAGTATGAATAAATTGACAACAATTAACGCCATATAGCTAATTTTTTAATAGTGGCAATTGTAACAGGAGTCGGTATAAAAGTGTGCTATCTAACTCAAAAATATCTTGGCTTTATATGCAAAAGGAAGGAGTAACTAATTTTAAGGGCCAGCAACCTGGTTACTGGCCTTGTAATTAACGCAATGTGCTACTGCGTTATTGAAATACTTGGCACCACCGACATACCTACTCGTAACTGCTTAAGCGCCGGCTGGTTTGCATCTAAGCTAATTTTAACCGGTAAACGCTGCACAATTTTGGTGAAGTTTCCCGTGGCGTTATGAGCACCAATGGCTGAGTAGCTCACGCCACTGGCAGGGCTTAGGCTATCAACGTGGCCACGTAAGATTTGCCCTGGTAGTGCATCAACTTTTATTTCAACTTCTTGGCCTACTTTTACATTAGCTAGTTGAGTTTCACGGTAGTTTGCACTAACAAACACTTTATCAAGCGGTACAACAACCAATAGCGGGCTGCCTGGGTTTACATATGCCCCTACACGCACCGATTTTTGGCCAACTATGCCATCAATAGGCGCAGTAATTTGGGTATACGATAACTTAAGCTCGGCATCTACTACACGTGCTTTAGCTTGTACAAGCACAGCTTTGGCTTTTTCAATATCGGCACGTAAAATTTCAATCTGCTGCTTTGCTGCTGCAAGGCCTGCCTGATTTTTATGCAAGTTTGCTTTTTGAATAGCCAGCTTTGCTTGTGCTTCTTCTCGTGCTTGCACAGTGCCTGAGCCATCGGTTGCTAAGTTGGTATAACGCTTTAAATTTAACTGCGCTAATTTAAGTGATGCAGTGTCGGCTTCTACCGCAGCTTGCGCTTGTTGTACCAGCGAATCTTGATAAGTTAACTTAGCTTGCAAGCTAGCTACACTTGCTTTAGCACTATTAGCTTGGGCTTTAGCGGAATCTAGGGCCACTACAAAATCGCGATTATCTATGGTGGCAATTAAATCGCCTTTTTGTACTCGCTGGTTATCTTTAATGAGTACTTGATCTACCGTGCCAGATACCTGAGGCGCCACAAAGGTAAAGTCGGCTTGCACGTAGGCATCGTCAGTTGTTTGAGTTGCACTTTGCGACTCCGGTTTATTAAGATAAATAATACTGCCTGCAACAACGGCAAGTATAGTTGCTGCAACGGTTAATTTAACTACTTTTGGTAAGGCCATAATATATTACTCAACGATTAAAATTTAAGATTTACTAAGATTCGGGGCTGGTACAAAGTTCATACATAGCGCCAGCGGAATTAATACAAGTGCTAACACACCAAGCACCAAGTAGGCATCACCTACCGACATCACTAACGATTGCTGGGCAATAACGCCACCTAATTGATCATTAGGTATGGTGTTTGCCAATGAATTACCGACCAGTGAGACGCGATCTAATAGCATTTCGTTATGAAAATGACTGCGCAGCGTTAATAGCTGCCCCACAACAGCCCCGCCAATAAGCGAGCCAAACACACGTAATGTGTTTATGGTTCCCGAAAAAAACGGCCCTTCGCTTGGGTCTAGTACACTGGTCATTAAAAATAAAATAGAGACCACTGCCATGGGCTGGCCAAATGCTTGCAACAGCTGCGCTGTGATAAATTGATCCCGATGCCATAAAGGCGTAATTTGTGCGCCGCTAAAACAGGCCAGCGCAATTAAAAATAATCCAATTGACATCACAATACGGGCGTCTACCCATTTTTTGTATAAAAGCAGTGCCACTACCGAGCCAAGTACAAGTTGTGGTAGCGCAATTAATAACCCTACTGGCGCTAGCTGTAATGCTCTATAGCTATGCAAACTGGCTAAATGGGTTGAGGACAACATTGAGCCCGACATCAACACCACTAGCAACATGGTAAGCAGTACAGAACCAATACCTAAATTGCGTCGGCCTAATAATTGCGGTCTCATAAATGGCGCTTTGTGATGCCACTCGGTTAATACGTAGCAGCCAAATAAAATTAGCCCACCAAAAAAACACACACTAATAAGCGATGAATTAAACCAATCTAAACGCACACCTTGATCAAGCGCGATGGCAATTAACGTCAAAGACGATACGCCGCATACTAGGCCTAACCAGTTTCCTTCTTTAAAGCGCGCATATTTAACACCCTCTTTTGGGAGCCCCCACGCAGTTAGTGAACCTGCAATAATACAAAGCGGAATAACTTGCCAGTAAATCCAGCGCCAGTCCGATAACACATCAGCCCACTGCCCGCTTAGCCAAATAGCTAAATTTGGGGCGAATGTAGCGGTCATGGCGTAAAGCGCTAAACCGTGTAAACGTATGTTAGGGGGTAAAAATTTAAGTGCAGCCATCATTAATATAGGAATGAGCGCGCCACTACTTACCCCTTGTACAAAACGCAGCGCAATTAATAAGTTTAAATCATGAATAAAAGGCAAAATTGCCGCAATAACGCCACATATAGTCACCATAGAAATATGAAAGCGTCTAACCGATAACGTAATGGCAAACCAAGAAGCAAAAGGCATAGCGATTAGCTCGCCAACGGTATAGGCGCTTGAAAGCCAAGAGGCATCATCTAAACTAGCCCCTATTACGCCCCTAACATCTGCTAATCCAAGTGCCCCTACTCGGTTATTTAAACCCGCCATCATAGCGGCAATAAAAATGCCTAATAGCCCAGCCAGTGCTTGTTTTGATGGCCCTGCGGGCTTAGCAACAGGTGCTGCATTTTGTACAGGCACATTAATCGTGACTGCATTCATTACTCGCCCTCCGCCTTGGCTGACATTGGCGCAAGCGCACTTTCAGGTAGCGCGTCTGGGTTCCAGCCACCACCGAGAGATTTATACAAATTTACAACCGCAATCGAGGCATTGGTTGCACTGTTATTTAACTTAGTTTGGCTTGCTAATAAATTACGCTGCGCCGTTAAAACGCTAAGGTAGTCGGCTGCCCCTTGCTGGTAGGCTCTTTCAACGGTTTGTAAAGCCTGCTTATTAAAGTCGTGAGCAATTTCAACTTTGTGATGGTGATTTTGCTGCGCAGCCCAGCCATCTACTGCGTTATCAACTTCGTGCCACGCTTTTAGTACAGTTTGACGATACGTTAATGCCGCGTTTTTCTCGCGCTCTTTAGTCAGCTTAAGCTGTGATTTTAAGCGCCCACCCTGAAAAATAGGCAAATAAACATTTGGTCCCACTGAAAAAACACGTGAATCCCAGGTTGATAAATCACTCTGCGCATACCCCTCAACCCCTAATGAGCCCGTTAAAGTAATGCGTGGGTAAAAATTCGCTTCGGCCGCGCCAATAGCGGCAACAGCACTGTGTAAGTTTGCTTGCGCTTGTAAAATATCTGGGCGGCGTTTCACAAACTCTGATGGAATAGCCGAAGGGATTTCGCTTGGCATAACGGGCGCAGCAATACGCTCGGCTAACAAAGTATTTAAGGCACGTGGCTTTTCACCTACTAGCAACGCAAGCGCGTTCATTAACACATTTCGGCGCTGCGTTTGCTCTGGTAGCGCAGCATTAATTGTTGCCAGCTCTGCTTTTGCACTAATTGTTTCAAAACGTGTACTTACACCGTTTTTTTCGCGGCTTTGTGCAAGCTTTAACACACGCTCTGCAATGGTTTTGTTTTCATTTGTTATGTTTAGCTGCGTTTGTGCACTGCGCAGTAACAAATACGTTTTAGCCACCTCGCCAGCTAAGCTAACACGCACGGCTTCACGCGCATACAAAGAGGCCTCCAGCATAGCAACGGCCCCTTCTTCAACACGTTTATTACGGCCCCATAAATCAAGTTCCCAGCTGGCATCAAAACCAAGCTGCCAAAAGTTATCAGGGTCTGAGGGCGCACCGAGTGCAACAAATTTACCATTCTCGCTCAGCCCTTCGCGCTTGTAGTCAAACCCAGCAGATACACTGGGTAAGCGGTCTGCCGATGCAATACCCAATGCCGCGCGGCTTTGGGCAATTCGGCTTGATGCTAGCTGTAAGTCAAGATTACCTAACTGTGCTTTGCGCTCTAGCTCCGTTAAAATAGGATCGTTTAAAATTGTCCACCAATTCCACGCCAATTCAGCATTACCGCGTTGTAGCTGAGTAAATTCGGGAGTTGGCTTTATAGCATCGTTGTTTATATTTGTATTAGGCTCTTCAAAGTTAGGACCCACTACACAACCCGACAAAGCCGCAGCTAATGTAAGCGCAATAGCTGAATGCCGCGAATAATTAAAAAGTCTTTTATTAAGACACTGATTAGCCATTTTTAAATCCTAAATTAATAACACAATTATTTATGTACTGTACCGCTCGGTTCGAGTGATAGGCAAAAAAAAGCTAAGCACGCTAATTGCTGCCTAGTCACACCTTAAATACATTTAAACAGGGTAATACCGATAGTTAACAGCTGCTAAAAACACCCTTAACTCAAAGCCCAAATTGAACTGTACCGCTCGGTTTGATATGCTAGGCGTAATTTAACATTATGTCAAGGTGAAATGTAATGACAAAAACGCTTACTAATGCCCAAAACACTCTGCCTCCAAGTGAATTAGAGCTTGGCGTAAAAGCACGAACGGTATTACACGCTGCACGTAAAATATTTTTAATTCATGGTTTTAACGGTGCAACCACCGACATGATCCAACGTGAGGCAGGCGTATCAAAATCGACGGTTTACGCTCACTTTGCAAATAAAGAAATTTTATTTTTAGCGGTCATTAAAAGTGAATGCGAAATATTTACAGCATCAATCGATAATATAACGTTTAAGCCAGGCAACTTAACAGAAAACTTACGCCGCCTTGGGCATGCTTATTTACAAATCGCTCTATCAGAGACAGCCATGGCTCTATACCGAATTGTTGTTGCTGAAGCCCCCCGCTTACCCGCCCTAGGTCATATGTTTTATAACTCTGGCCCGCGGGTGGTAAAAGACAAGGTCTCTAATTATTTAAAAGCGGCAGTGGAATCTAAAGAGCTTGATTTTGAAGAGTTAAACATTGAAGAAGCCACTAACCTATTTGTTGCCTTAATGCGCAGCGAGCTACATTTAATGTACTTAACTCACCCCGATCAGCCGGTGCTTAAAAAAGATATAGACCGCTGGGTAGAAGTAGCAATAAACTTTTTAGTGCGCTCTTACGGTACGGCTCACACTCAAAAGAAATAATTTTTAAATGTGTAATACTTTAAATAAATAGCATTTTAAAGCCACGCATTAATTTTAAGCGTGGCTAAATTACCCTTAATGCCAATGCCCTAACAACGCATATTTTAATGCATTGTGCTAAACACTAATAAATATAAAAATAGCGCTACGGGTTTACCCCTTGCGCTCAATTTATGACAGGCATTGATACTGCACTGTTAGCTATATAATTAAAAAACCAAGTAGCGCAGCCGCTAACTTATTTAAAACAAAGCTAAATATAGCGCCTTAAAATATAATCTCGCTCTCGGTGCTCACTAGCCGTATTTAAACCAATTATATACACACTTTTTTTACGCTAAATTAACCCAAATCAGCTTACGCTTCTTGTGTAATAAAGTCGTAACGCATATCATTGCTAGATTGCACGGAGGATAAGTAGTTTGGTCATGAAAACCAGTAAGTTAAGTATTCGATTATTATGGTATATAACCCCGCTTGTTATATTACCCTTGTTGTTTTTAGGTGGTTTTACATTAACTAACGTAACCAACTCAACACAAAAGCAGGCTGATCTTATAATGAGTCGCTTTGTTGAGCAGCAACAGCAAAAGGTTTTCAACTACATAGACTCGTTTCATTCAACAGCAAAACTACTGTCTACCTCGCCTGTTTTAAACGATTTTTTATCAAACGACATTCATGCTGATGGCAGCTATACCCGCCGCTTAGGGGCACTAATGGATGTTTTTGCCAGTTACAGCGAAGCCTACCCAGACATAATTAGTATTAACTTAGTCTCGGCCAGTGGTAAAAGTGACGCGTATTATTCTAATAATTTAACAACCGCACCGCAGTCATACCCATTTTTTAAGCAAGTACTGCAAAGTAATTTGCGCCAACAACAATTTATGGTGCAAAACAACGACGGCACCACCAACTTATTTTTTGTACAGCGCGTACAAAGTGTTGATTACTATTTAAAACGCCCACAACAACTTGGCTTTATAGTATTACAAGTTGAACCCTCTATATTAAACACCAGTATTTTAGAGGCGCCTTATAACAACACCCTAAATTTACTGCTAACCAACGACGGGCAAATTTTATTTAGCTCAGACTACAGCTTACGTGGGCAATATATTACCGAGCACGAGCTTGAACAGGTTCACGATTTAGCCGATGTAGGCACCCTTTCGACTATTGAGCTTTCGAGCATAGATAAAATAGAAAGAATGATATTTGCCGTACAAATGAGTGGCGGTTATTACTTTGTATCAACCATTCCAAAAGGCGTGCTTTATCAATCGGGTAAGGCAATTAGCTTAATCACAGGCTTAATTGTGATAATTTCGGTGATCACCCTGCCTATCCTTATTTTTGTGGTTGTGCGCAATTTACTGCTAAACCCAATTGAGCTTTTAGGGGCCGCCAGCCACCGTGTAGGTGATGGTGATTTATCGGTAAATTTACCTGCTCATACAAATGATGAAGTTGGCGTGTTGTTTAACGATTTTAACCACATGATCAACCAAATTAGACACTACCAAGAGCAGCTAGAAGAATATAAGCACCACCTAGAAGACAAAGTAGAAAGCCGTACTAAAGCGCTCGAAGCGATGAACAGCCAGCTTGAACTTGCCATAGCTCAAGCAGAGCAAGCTAACCAGCTTAAAAGCCGTTTTTTAGCAAATATGAGTCACGAGATTCGCACCCCACTTACGGCCATTATGGGCTTTACCGAGCAGTTATTAATTAACGATAAAGTGGTTAACGACAAACAGCATTTAAATACCATTTTACGAAATTCTAAACACTTACTAGAGCTAATAAACAACATACTCGATTTATCTAAAATAGAAGCAGAAAAGCTCGCTGTAGAGCAAGCACCCCTTAATGTAGTGCAGCTGGTTCACGATATAGAATCAATTATTGAACCGCTAGCACACGAAAAACAACTCGGGTTTAGCATTCATTACGAGCTGCCATTACCGCGCACTATTTATAGTGATATGACGCGTTTAAAACAAATTTTGATAAACATAGCCAGCAATGCCGTAAAATTTACCGAACAAGGCAAAGTATCAATTTGTGTGCATTATTTGCAAAGTAAGCAGCAGCTTGAATTTGTGGTTAAAGACACCGGTATTGGTATGTCTGAGCACCAAATAGAGCGTATATTTAAACCTTTTGAACAAGCCGATGCCACCACCACGCGCCGCTTTGGAGGCACAGGATTAGGTTTATGTATTTCTAAAAACTTAGCGCAGTTATTGGGTGGCGATGTTACTTTAAAAAGCGAAATTGGCATAGGCAGTCGCTTTGCTATTACCGTTGATTGCCATATTAACGAGCCTAAACAGTCACTAGAGCTTTTAACTGAGCAAGCACAGCTTATTCCAGAAAAAGACCCTTTCTTGTCGTTTGCCACTTCTAGTTTTGATGCCAACATATTAGTTGCCGAAGATAACCCCGATAACCAGCTACTTATAAAACTGCTATTACAAACCTGGGGCCTAGAGCCAGATATGGCTAACAATGGTGCACAAGCAGTAGAAATGGCGTTAGTAAACGACTACCAGCTAATTATTATGGATATGCAAATGCCTGTAATGGGCGGCCTTGAGGCAACTAAGATGCTACGTCATGCAGCCTACGATGGGCCCATTATCGCGCTTACTGCCAATGTAATGAACCATGATATAGACACATACATTGAGGCAGGTTGCGATAAAGCACTGGCAAAACCCATTGATAAAGACGCGCTTGAAAACGTGCTAGTCAGTTACTTAAATCTTGAAAAAGATAATCAGAACAAGTGGGATAGTTTACTAAAAAGTGAGAAGTTTCAACAAATTAACGATAACTATGTGGCTAACCTGCCAAGTTACTTACAAAAGGTAAACAGCTTAAAAGCCAGTAACGATGCAGAAGCACTTCGAAGCGTAGCTCATAGCTTAAAAGGCAGTGCTGGTTGTTTTAATTTTGACGATATTTACCACAGTGCAGCGCTACTAGAAGAAAACCTGCTTAGTAATGACCAAGCGCAGCGCCCCACATTAATTGTAAATTTAATTAATGCTATTGAGCAAACCATAGCTAAAAGTAAAGAAACCGCCTAAAAGCGCGTATTTTACTTTAAACGTTTATTTAGCGCTTAATTTAACCCTTTAACTAAACCCTAAGTTAAGCGCCATACCCATTAGTATGGCGTCTTCATAGCCATTCTTAGAGAACTCATCGCTTGGGTAATAGTTTTTACGTACCGACATTTGCGTAAAGCCAGCATGTTCGTAAAGCGTTATTGCACGCGCGTTTGATTCGCGTACTTCTAAAAAAAGATTTTCAGCATTTTGCTGCTCGCCATATTCAATAAACTGGCTAAGTAACTGCCTTGCAATGCCTTTACCTTGCTCACTGGGCGTTACACATATATCCATAAGGGTAAAGTCAGGCCCTGCCTTTTCACCTATATAAAAACCTACTAGGGTGTTTTCATCAAACGCCGCTAAATTAAAGTAACGGCCACCCATGCAAGAGCTCATTGTTTTAAGAGACCAAGGATGAGAGTGGCAGGCAGTTTCAATAGCCATTAATTGTGCTATTGCGCTTTCGTTTACAGGTTTAAAGTTTATCAAGGTGTGTGCTCATTAAAGCCCATAAAGCGCGCTTATCAGAAGCACTGAGCTGTGAGGTTGGTAGTGTAAGTTTATCGTCGGTTAACTGTATGTCTGGCCCTTTTAAAACATGATTAATTGTTAAAGAAGGTGCACTTAAACGTATATCACTTAATAACTGTTTGCTCAGCGCTAAAGACTCAGCTGGAGTGCTTTGTGAAACGGCTAAAGTAGGATCAGTATTTTTAGGACGATAATGCTGATTTAGTTCAAGGTTTTCTATACCAAAAATAGCTGCGTAACGTGGATGCATAACAACTCAGTAGATTAAACACTAGAACAATATATGAAGTAATAAAAACGATGTAAAGAAGAAATGGCAGGGGCGGAGAGATTCGAACTCCCAACCGTCGGTTTTGGAGACCGCTGTTCTACCAATTGGAACTACGCCCCTGCAATGTCGACGAATTATAGAGACCTTTTAGAAAAGGTAAAGTAAAAAATTAACTTTTTAGTTTAACTGCTTTTTAATTATACAAAACGCTGAATTAGCAAGCTAAATAGCGCTGTAAAGCCACTTTAGCTTTAGCAGCACTCACCTTTAAAAAAATAAATGCTGCTCAGCTTAGCGTAATTAAAACTGCAGTATGTGCTTTAAAACCGTGCGAGCTTAATAACCGCGGTACTGTTTTACCTACGCTTAGCCCAAACGCTATGCTGTAAATTCCTTCTTAAGTGTTAAATACTTTAGCTAGCATGGTGTATTTACACTTGCTGCTAGTTATTTTTATAGCGATTTAGCTTGGTTGAGTTGCTGTATACATAAACAAATCAATAACATTGGCAGCATTTATGATACAGTTTAGCGTCTAGGGGATCCGCGTTATACCAATCGTGTTAAGTTATTAGTCGCTTATAGCGACAGATAAATAGAGCGGTTACAAGGCATTAATTTTTACATGTAGTTGCTCTACCTGAGAAATTTATAACGCTGTTAGCGCTTTATTTAGCTCGCTAGAAAGACTAAGTATTTAAGTCGATTGGTATTACCACCTAATTGCATATTTCATCATGTATCTTACTTACGCGGGTCATTCACAATGCAAATATGGAGGAGCTTTACTATTAGCAGTTGCTGGTAGTTCACGCCGTGTTATATGAAGTTTAAATCAAAAAAATACAGTATCGATTCAACCGATTACCAAGTAGGACAAGATAACGTTAGCAAATGGGGCATGGATATTCATACTAATGTATTTTCTGTTTCTATTGGCCTATCTCTACTTTTTATAATTACTCTACTTGCACTCTCGCCTAACGAAGCTAAAGAGGCGATTAACTCAATAAAAAATGCAGCGCTAACTAATTTTGACTACGTATTTATGTGGGGCGCCAATATATTACTGCTGTTTGCAGTGGGTATTGCCGCTTCACCGCTGGGTAAAATTCGCCTTGGCGGCGATAAAGCAACTACAGACTATTCAACCTTATCGTGGGTATCTATGCTCTTTGCTGCAGGCATGGGTATTGGCCTTATTTTTTGGGGCGTGGCAGAGCCCAGCGCCTTTTACACCGACTGGTTTGGCACACCGCTTAACGCTGAAGCCTTTAGTGAGCAAGGCCGAGAAATGGCTTTAGGGGCTACTGTTTTCCATTGGGGTCTGCACGCGTGGGCAATTTACGGTATGACCGCTTTGTGCCTAGCCTATTTTGTTTATAACAAAGGCTTACCGCTTTCTATGCGCTCAATATTTTATCCGCTTTTAGGAGATAGAGTATGGGGCAAGTTAGGTGATGTTATTGATGTAATGGCGGTATTAGTAACCCTTTTTGGTCTTGCTACGTCGTTAGGCCTAGGCGGGGCACAAGCTGCCAGTGGTATTAGCCACGTGCTCGGCTTTAAAAGCTCTTTATTATTACAACAAGGCATTATTTTATTAATTATGAGCTTGGCTATCCTCTCTATTGTACGCGGTATGGATGGCGGCGTTAAACTCCTAAGTAATATAAATATGGGCATAGCCTTTGTGTTTCTGGGGTTAGTGTTTATTTTAAACTTTACCACGGTACTTGATTCTGCATACACAGCCGTAATAGGTTATGTTAAAAATATCATTCCTCTAAGCTCAAGCACAGGCCGAGAAGATACGCAGTGGCTACATGGCTGGACTGTGTTTTATTGGGCGTGGTGGGTTGCATACGCACCTTGCTTTGGTATGTTTGTAGCGCGTATTTCAAAAGGGCGCACCATACGCGAATTTTTAGTGTATGTATTACTCATTCCTACTCTTGTGACTACTGCTTGGATGTCGGTTTTTGGTGGTGTTGCGATTGATCAAATTATAAATGAAGTTGGTGTACTTGGCGCAAACCAAGGTATTACAGATGTAACGCTTAGCTTGTTTTATATGCTAGATGCTTATGCATTCGGTACGCTGCTCTCTCTTTTAGCTGTGGCGCTAATAATTATCTTTTTTGTTACCACCCTCGACTCCGGCTCTATTGTAATAGATAGCCTTACATCAGGCGGAAAACTAGAAGTACCTATAAAGCAAAAGCTAGTATGGGCCGTTATTGCCAGTATTATTGCTATGTTAATGCTGTGGATTGGTGGCACCGATTCAATTCAAGCATTGCAATACATTACTATTATTGCCGCCCTGCCCTTTACTATTATTTTAATTTTAGGCTGTATTAGCCTAGTTAAAGGGCTACTTACAGAAACCGAGCAACTTACACCAATCCCTGCAAAATAAACCCACCTAGCCCACTTCACTTAATGAGTTTAGTGGGCAAGAGCTAACGGTTTTTAGGCATAAAAAAAGTCCGTGTAAGCGGACTTTTTATTATTTAGATAACAAAACTATGTTTGCTATCTAAAAGGCATTAACCATTAGTAAAAACGGGTGTTATTCCCACTCAATAGTGGCCGGTGGTTTACCAGAAATATCGTAAACAACACGTGAGATACCGTCAATTTCGTTAATAATACGGTTAGAAACCACACCTAAAAACTCATACGGTAAATGTGACCAACGCGCCGTCATAAAGTCGATAGTTTCAACACAACGTAGTGATACAACCCAATCATATTTACGTGCATCGCCCATAACCCCTACCGACTTAACAGGTAAGAATACAGTAAACGCTTGGCTTACTTTATGATAAAGCTCAGCTTTGTGTAGCTCTTCAATAAAGATAGCATCAGCACGACGTAGTAAATCACAGTACTCTTTTTTAATTTCGCCAAGTACACGTACACCTAAACCTGGCCCTGGGAACGGGTGGCGATAAAGCATGTCGTACGGTAAACCAAGCTCTAAACCAATTTTACGTACTTCATCTTTAAATAATTCACGTAATGGCTCAACTAAGCCCATTTTCATATCATCTGGTAAGCCGCCCACGTTGTGGTGAGATTTAATTACGTGTGCTTTACCTGTGGCTGAAGCGGCTGATTCTATTACGTCTGGGTAAATAGTCCCTTGACCTAACCACTTCGCATTTTTAAGCTTTTTAGCTTGCTCATCAAATACATTAATAAACGTATGGCCAATGGCTTTACGTTTTTCTTCTGGATCTGATTTGCCCGCAAGGTCAGCTAAAAATTGCTCCTCAGCGTCTACTTTAACAATGTTTAAGCCAAATTTATTGCCAAACATGTCCATAACTTGCTGGCCTTCGTTTAAGCGAAGTAAGCCATTATCAACAAATACACATGTTAGGTTTTCGCCAATTGCACGGTGGATCAGCATTGCTACAACAGATGAATCAACACCTCCTGATAAGCCTAAAATAACTTCGTCATCGCCAACGGTTTCTTTAATGCGCTCAATAGCATCATCAATAATTTTGGCAGGTGTCCATAGCTTTTCACAACCACAAATATCAATTGCAAAACGCTCTAATAAACGTTGTCCTTGATGAGTGTGCGTTACTTCTGGGTGAAATTGTACGCCGTAAAAACGTTTTTCTTCGTTAGACATAGCAGCATGCGGACACGTTGGTGTTTTAGCTGTGGTGCTAAAGCTTGCCGGCACTTCCATTACTTTGTCGCCGTGGCTCATCCACACGTCTAAAACGCCGTTGCCGCCATCGGTAATATGATCTTCAATTGCATCGAATAATGCACAGTTACCCACTTTTTCTACTTGTGCATAACCAAACTCTTTTTTATCTGAGCTGTGTACACTACCGCCAAGTTGAGCTGCCATGGTTTGCATGCCGTAACAAATACCCAGCACTGGCACGCCAGCGTTAAACACGTATTCAGGTGCACGCGGGCTGTTCTCTAGTGTGGTTGACTCAGGGCCACCAGATAAAATAATACCTTGTGGATTAAATTCGCGAATTTGCTCTTCGGTCACATCCCATGCCCACAGCTCACAGTAAACGCCAATTTCGCGGATACGACGCGCGATTAATTGAGTGTATTGCGAACCAAAATCTAAAATTAGAATTCGTGAATCGTGAATATCTTTGCTCATGAAGGATCTCGTAAAGTAGATGCTAGATTCCACTAATTTGCTTAGTGGCTATAAAAGAGGGCTGGTAATTCCAGCCCCGTAATTTAAACGTGTTGTTTAACCTAAGCGGTAGTTAGGCGCTTCTTTGGTAATTTGCACATCGTGAACGTGCGACTCACCCATACCTGCAGATGTAACACGTACAAACTGCGGTTTAGTATTTAGCTCTTCAATGGTGGCACAACCCGTTAATCCCATTGCGCTACGAAGGCCACCCACTTGCTGATGAATAATCGTTGCAATTGGGCCTTTATAAGCGACGCGACCTTCAATACCTTCAGGTACTAATTTGTCAGCTTGGTTAGATTTTTGGAAGTAACGATCTGACGAACCTTCTTTTTGATCCATCGCACCCAATGAGCCCATACCACGGTAAGATTTGTAGTAACGGCCTTGGTAAAGTTCAACTTCGCCTGGCGCTTCTTCTGTACCAGCAAGCATTGAGCCCACCATTACACACGATGCACCCGCAACCAATGCTTTAACAATATCGCCAGAAAAACGAATACCGCCATCAGCAATTACTGGAATGTCACGCCCTTGTAAGCCATCTACCGCATCAGAAATAGCCGTAATTTGTGGCACACCACAACCTGTAACAATACGCGTAGTACAAATTGAACCTGGGCCAATACCTACTTTAACCGCATCCACACCTGCATCAGCAAGGGCAATTGCGCCTTCGGCTGTAGCAACGTTACCGGCAATAATTTGTAAATCTGGGTAAGTTTCACGAGTTTGAGAAACACGGTCAATAACACCTTGTGAGTGGCCGTGTGAAGTATCGATAAGTAAAACATCAACACCCGCCTCTACTAATGCAGCAATTCGCTCATCAGTACCTGCGCCAACACCAACTGCAGCACCTACACGTAAACGACCTAGCTCGTCTTTACATGCATGTGGTTTGTCTTGCGCTTTTTGGTAATCTTTTACGGTGATCATGCCTTTTAGTTTAAACGCATCATCAACCACTAAGATTTTTTCAATGCGGTGTTCGTGCATTAAACCTAAAATTTCTTCGCGCGATGCACCTTCTTGAACCGTTACCAGTTTGTCTTTTTGAGTCATAACGCTAGAAACAGGCTGTTCAAGCTTCGTTTCAAAACGCATGTCACGACCAGTAACAATACCTAGTAGGTTATTTTCGCTATCAGTAACCGGGAAACCCGAGAACCCTTTTTCTTGCGAAAGAAGCGTCGCATCTGCAATGGTTAAATCGGCAGACACAGTAACAGGGAATGACACAATACCTGCTTCATAGGTTTTAACTTTACGTACGTTTCTCGCTTGTTCTTCAATGGTCATGTTTTTATGAATAAAACCAAGACCACCTTCCTGCGCGAGGGCAATAGCTAAACGAGCTTCTGTAACAGTATCCATAGATGCTGAAATAAGCGGCAAGTTAAGTTTGATACCACGCGTTAAGCGAGTTGAAATATTTGCCGTGTGTGGCAAAACAGTAGAATGACCAGGTACTAAAAGTACGTCATCAAAGGTAAGAGCTTCTTTAGCGATTCTAAGCATTTTGGCAACTTCTCACATGTGGATCTAAGATAAGGAATTGCGGCCAAATTTTAACAGCGTTGTGGGCATTCGTAAATAATATTTCGCAAATATTTATGATAAACTTGCCTTATAACTTGCCTCATAATAGTTTTAGGTTGTTTTTTATGTTTTCGAAGCCTTCGCAAACGGTTTACACCGTATCGCGCCTTAACAGAGAGATTCGTACAGTTCTTGAGCAGGGCTTTGCATCGCTAATTTTAACAGGCGAAATTTCTAACTTTATTACCCCTGCTTCTGGGCATTGGTACTTTTCGTTAAAAGATGAAAAAGCACAAATTAAAGCGGCTATGTGGCGCGGCAATAACCGCTCTCAAAGTTACCGCCCCGAAAACGGCGCACAAGTAACAGTAAGAGCCCGAGTTTCACTTTACGAACCACGCGGTGATTATCAGCTTATTGTTGAGCATATGGAACCTGCCGGTGAAGGCCAGCTTAAGCAAGAGTTTGATGCATTAAAAATGCGCCTAGCTGCTGAGGGCTTGTTTAGTTCAGCCTATAAAAAACCACTGCCGCAAAATATAAACCGTGTAGGTGTAATAACCTCAGCAACGGGCGCTGCTATAAAAGATATATTAACCGTACTTAAACGCCGCGCGCCGCAATTAGAAGTCATTATTTACCCAGCCATGGTGCAAGGCAAAGAAGCCCATGTGCACTTAATTAACCAAATACAGTTAGCCAATGCACGCAATGAGGTCGACGTACTTATTCTAGGGCGAGGCGGTGGCTCGTTAGAAGATTTATGGTGCTTTAACCATGAGCAGCTTGCGCGTGCTATTTATCAAAGTGAATTACCCATAGTCAGTGCGGTAGGCCACGAAATAGACACAACCATAAGCGACTACGTTGCCGATGTACGCGCAGCAACGCCCTCAGCAGCCGCTGAGCTTGTCAGCCCCAACACGCAAGAGCTACATGGCAAGGTTATTGAGCTCATTAACCGGTTAAATAATGCCTTTAAACACGATATGGCCGATAAGCGTGCACTAGCAACACAGTTACAGCATCGGCTAAACTTGTGTCATCCGCGCAATCAACTTAATCAAAAAGCG
This sequence comes from Pseudoalteromonas sp. Angola-4, assembly GCF_028599265.1. NCBI lineage: Bacteria > Pseudomonadati > Pseudomonadota > Gammaproteobacteria > Alteromonadales > Pseudoalteromonadaceae > Pseudoalteromonas > Pseudoalteromonas sp. Angola-4. The sequence continues at coordinate 155,916 of NZ_JAQREK010000008.1, forward strand.
CAGCGATTAGACGAGTTAACTATTGCCTTACAACAAGGCATGCGCAATCGCCTTTACCAACAAGAGCGCACGCTTAATAATTTAACCCCGCGTTTAATGCGTCAATCGCCCGATAAAAAGTTATCGCAGGCCAGCCATCAGCTTATGCAGATACAAACTCGGCTTGAGCAAGCAATGCAGCACAAGTTGCAACACGCGCAAAATAGTTTAGCGCTGCAAGCGAGTAGGCTCGACTCGGTAAGTCCACTTAATGTTTTAGCGCGCGGTTACAGCATAACCAAAACCCAACAAGGCAAAGTGGTTAAATCGGTAGATCACATTAAAACGGGTGACGTGCTAATTACAGAGCTGGCCGATGGCGCTATAAAATCAACGGTGTTGTAAAGCTCTTTCAGTTAAAGCTCTGTGGCCATTAGTAAGGTTAGTTCGGTGTCGCTTGACGTTGAGGTTGTTCTTTTAAATTGCAACCAAAACTCTTGCTTCATTAACTTATCGTTTAGCTCTCGCCATTGGGTATGATCAAACGAGTCGTTATCAGTAGGTGCAGCAAGTTCAAATTTACATACGGTGGTTTTACACGCTGCACTAACAATCTCTGGGATAGAGCTTAGATCAGAGGTAAGTAAAAAATCTTGTAAAGCTACTTCTGTTTGATAAGCCCACTCTTCATTACGTATTTGCTCATCAAATTGCGCTTGCAAAACGGCTTGTGCATCAGAGGGGTCACGCAGCTGCTGCGCCGCGTTTTTCATCAAGGCTTTTTGCGCTGCTAATTGCTGTTTAAGCTGCGATACTTGCTCTTCTAAAGGAAGCTCATCTAGCGGTTGTGGTTCTGGTTTAGGGGGATTATCTTTTTGCTCTATACGAGCGCTTTGCTCAGGGGCTGCTGGTATAACACGCTTTGCTGTTGCTTCACTGCTTTTAACTGGCTGAACAAAAGGTGCCTGCTGCTTTGTATCAGCATGTTGTAACTTTGCGGGGTTTGCGTCACTTGAAGATAAATTAAAGTAGCTCCACGTTAAACCTACACCCGCAATAAATCCTATCCCTAGTGTTAATAAGCTATTTTTGTTCATTTTAATTCCTTTTAAAATTATTTTTATTTATACAGGCTGCTATTACAGCATGGCGCTGGTGTGTGATTCGTTTTCAGGCTCTGGAGTGGTTAAAAAGTTTTGGTTCATACTTTGCGCCGGACACGGACAATCCGGTCTGCCAATAATTTTAGCCGGTACGCCTACAGCGGTGGTATGTGGCGGTACCGCAGTTAAAACGACTGAACCTGCGCCAATACGTGCGCCCTCGCCTACTTCAATATTACCCAGCACTTTAGCGCCTGCACCAATAAGCACACCGGCTCTAATTTTAGGATGACGGTCGCCCTGCTCGTTACCCGTACCACCAAGCGTGACCGATTGCAGTATTGATACGTTATCTTCAATTACCGCCGTTTCACCAATAACAATACCGGTGGCGTGGTCAAACATTATCCCTTTACCCACCTGACACGCAGGGTGAATATCAACCCCAAACACTTCTGAGGTTCGGCTTTGAATAAAACGAGCAAGCTCTTTACGGTTTTGCTGCCACAAGCAGTTAGCTAAACGATGCGCTTGAATAGCATGAAACCCTTTTAGGTTTAAAATAACCGTAAGGTAGGTTTCGGCTGCCGGGTCTCTGTCTTTAACGGCTTTAATATCTTCGGCCACATAGGTAAGCATACGGTCGCACTTTACAAACGCTTGGTCAAACAACTCACGTATTGTAAAAGCCGATACAACAGCATCTGCCAACTTATTAGCAACAATAAAGCTTAACGCCGAACCTAAACACTCATGATTTAAAATGCATGAATACACATGACTTGCTAAAAGTGGTTCGCGAGTTACAACTTCATTCGCTTCACTACGAAGCTGTTGCCAAATTTCATGACGCATAATACTACACTGCCTTAAATTGATATAAAAAGAGCCTTTTCCTAAGTTTAACGGATTTAAAGCCTAAGGTGTTAACGCCTTAGTTATTTGTTCTGGTTATTAGGTATAACTAAGAGTAAAAAAATTATATGAGTGCTAAATCACTCACACACAAAGCATCTTTTCCTTTATCTTTTGCTTTATAAAGTAAATAGTCTGCTTCTTTGATTAAATACGCACAGGTAAAGTCACTATTAGGTGTAATAGTAGTGAGGCCTACACTCACTGTAAGGGTTCTGCTTGGTAATGAATGTTTATTTTCAATGTTTAACTGTTTTAATTTTTCTAAAATATCGTTCAATACTAACAAGGCCTGATCTGAATTTGTATTTCCATACACTAATACAAACTCTTCACCACCAAAACGGGCACATAAATCACCTGGGCGTTTAGTAAATTCATTGAGTACTTTTGCCACCCTTTTTAAGCATGTATCGCCTTGTTGGTGGCCGTAAGTATCATTGAGTAATTTAAAATCATCTATATCAATAATAGCCAACGAAAGCGGCATACCTAAACGCTGACAACGATTCCACTCTTGCTCTAAAAAGGTATCAAAAAAGCCTCGGTTAGCAATATCAGTTAAGCCATCAATAGCGGCAAGTTTTTGTACTTGTTCTTCAGCCAGTTTACGCTCGGTAATATTTTGATGACTAATAGCGTAATACGCTTTATCTGTATGGCTAAACGACACTACTCGCATCATAAACCAACGTTTTTCATCTTCACTATGGCATGGATATTCTAAATAGAAGTCGTCATTAGCCCCCGAAATAACTGATTTAATGCCGTTAAATGCCTTTAAACCAAAGCTATCTCCTTTTTTAGCAGCTTTTTCACACTCTGCTAAGTAATTTTGCTGCTCCCACATATCACAGCAGGCACAGTCGTTTTGCTCACCAAAGTTTTGCCAGCTTCGGTTTATATAGACTATGTCGCCGTTAGAATTAATAACCACTACTTGGTCGGGCGTGGTATCTAGTACCAACTTAAAAAACGCTTTATCGTCAATCACGAGCTTTCCATTTTAGCTTTGTTGTTAATCAGTATAATCAATAACAATTTTTTAACACAACATTGTTACTTTACTTCACGTTAGTTGCATAATTTATCAATGTGAAGTAATACTCCGTATGACAGCTAAGTAGTCTATAAAAAATATAAAAAATTTTACTTTTACATTAAAAATCAGATACTAAAGTAGCATGACAGGGTTACTGTCATATGCCAAACTAGCTACTGGCATACTACTGACGGCGTAAAAAATAAAAACAAACGCTAAATTAGCATCATCAACTCAACAAGGATAACGATGATGAAAAACGATATATTAAATACAAAAAAGCTTGGTTATAAATTTTACTTTCAAGATGGCGACAATCAAATAGCCTGTTTTGGAAGCTACTTTACTGGTAAAGAAGAAGTCTTTGTAAACGATGACCTATTCAGTAAAAAACGAAATATCTACTGTGCAAGCACGCACTCTTTTGCTTTTGAGGGCTCACAGTACCAAGTAAAATTTGACATGCTTAATATACTTACGGGGCGTCTGGAGTGCACTCTTTATAAAAATAGCAGTGTGATAGCCAAACAAGTTCAAAGTAGTCTTTCAGACGATCCTAAAAAAGCAGCATTTTTTCTTGCTGGCTGTACATTAGGTGGCGCGGTGTTTGGCTATACAACGGCAACAATTGTTGAACTATTTGTAGGGAAGCTTTAACGTGCAATTAAATCCTACAACAGTTAAATCGCTTAGAAGTAAGTTAGATTGGACGCAGCAACAGCTCGCAGATGCCTGCGATGTAAGTTTGCGGACCATTCAACGGGTCGAAAAAGAAGGCGCCGCTTCTAAAGAAACCACTATGGCGCTTTGCGCGGTACTTGAAGTACGCCAAGGCGAGCTAATTAAACTTGATGAGCCTATAAATAATGACGTTAAAAGTACGCCAACTAAAAGCTTTTTAGCGGGAGTGGTTATTAGTTCCTTAATAAGCTTTGCTCTAGGCGCAGGCTCAGTGCTTTTAGCGACTAACTAATATTACGCTTTAATAGCACTAATTAAATAAAAATGCCCCAGGCTATAAGCACTGGGGCATTTTTTATATGTTAGAAAAAGAGATTAATTACTGAAACACTTTTTCAACAGCTATTACTTCAATGTTGTTAGCTGGAATAGCTAATTTATAATCGGCAATGACTTTATCCTCAGCAACAAGCGCTGCTGGTTTTTCTGTGTTGTAAACCATTGGCGATGTTTGCTCTGACACTAAACGTTTTTTCATGTCTTCGCCGTCACCGGTAATAAACACGTACTGTACGTTATCTGTTTGCAGATTATCTTTAATCACGCGATTAACATCAGCAAGCGTTAGCTTTTCAAGTTTACTTGTCACGTATTTTACAAACGACTCTGTGTTATAAAACTCACTATCAAGTGCATAACCTAATTGGCGGTTTTGACTTGCGACAAGCTGCGGTACGTAGTTAATTAAAAAGTTACGTGTTGCTTCAAAGTCTTTTTCGGTTAAGCCATTTTTAATAAGCTTATCCAGCTCAAACAAAGCGGTACGTGTTGCAAAGTGTGCATCGTTATTAGAGCGCAGCGGGCGTAACCAAATTTGGAATATTTGCTCAGAGCGCCCTAAGTTGGCATCAGGCTTAGTTTGAAACATGCCACGTGGGAAGTACTCAATGTAGGCGTAATCGCCGTAGTTCATACCACGTGTTTGACGAATTCGCTCATACAGGTATGAGTTAGAACTACGGTGCTCACCAAAGTACGAACGCACCAGCCAAAGGGCTGTCCAATCTTCACTACTGCGAATAGTATCAATTGGGAAACCAAACGATACCGCGGTAGATTGCGCCGACTTTTCTACAATCGTGGCATGGTGACCTTTGAGCTCTGGCGCATCAGGAATACTTAAACGGCTTTGCTCGCCTTTAGGTAAGGTTGCTAAGTCGCTCATAATTTCGGTTTTAAGCGCTTTTGGCACAGCGCCAATTAAACCCAGTGTTAGTTTAGATTGGGTAAGCTCTGTATTGTAAAATGCTTTTACATCATCAAGCGTTAGTGCTTCTAAATCCGAAATATCACCGTAATTGTAGCTTTCGTATGGGTGGCCTTTGTAAAGTGCGCTGTAAAGCACTTCTTTACCTAGCTCTTCATCGTTAGAGGCTTTTAATCCCGACTTAATACCGTCGATCATTTCTTTTTTAAGGCGTTTAAAGTCATCGTCTCTAAAACCTGGGTTAAGTAATTGATCGCTTACAAGCGCATACCATGTGGCAGCGTTATCTTTATGAATACGCCCTTGGAATGACAGCATTTCTTTATCTATTTGATAACCAAAGCTGCCAGCAAGCGGATAAAGCGCTTTTTGTATGTCTTTGTAACTCGTACTTTGCGAGCCACCTTGAGCAAGCATAGCGGCTGTGAGCGCAGCAACCCCTTTTTTACCTTGCGGGTCTGCAGCAGCCCCTGTATTGAATAGAAAGTTTACATCAATCAGCGGTGAGCTATTCGTTTTATCAAGCACTTTAAATACGGGTGCCTCTGGCGCTTTATCACGCTTAGCGACTAATGCGTTTAAGCTTGTTTCTTGTTCAAAGCCTGGCGCTTTATCAAGTGCCGACATAGTTACGGTAGTACGCGCGTCATCTACAAAATATTTATTAGCCACAGCTTTAATGTCTTGGGCTGTGATGTTGTCGGCCGATTTATAAAGCTGGTTAATAACCTCTGGGTCGCGCTCAAAATGCATGTAACTTGCAAGGGTTGATGCAATCGCTTGCGATGAGTCTAAGCCGTTAATAAAGCTGTATTTAAGGTTAGACTTTAAATCACTTAGTTTTTGCTCATCAACAAGTTCGGTACGTGCTTTTGCATAAGTGCGGTTAATAGCATCGCGTGCTTTTGCTAAATCATCTTCGTTTTCTACTTTTACAAACACATGCAGTAAGCCAGGATCTTTTGTCTCTGGATTGTAGGTAAACATTTGACTCGCTATTTGTTTATCAACGACTAGCTCTTGGTATAAATCGGAGTTATTAGAAAAATAAAGCTGTGAGATTAAATCAAGTGCGGCTCTGTCCTTTTTAGCAGGCTCCCATGCAGCCCCCTTGTAAGATACAAGCAACCAATGACCAGGCAAACCTTCGTTTTTCTCATGTACATATTTAGGCACTTGTTGTGCAGGCTCGGCTTTTATATCAGCAACGTAATCGCCTTTTTTCCAGCCACCCCAATGTTTTTTAACCATAGCCATTGTAGCTTGTGGGTCAACATCGCCCACAATCACTAGCGATACATATTCAGGCTTATAAAACTTATCAAAAAATTCTTTACCGTAAGCCATTTGATCTGGCATGGCTTCTATATCTTCAAAAAAGCCCATGGTGGTATGTTTATAAGTGTGCGTATCAAACGCTTCTTCGCGTACTGCGCTCAATAACTTACGAATTGGGCTGGCGTTATTTTTTAAATATTCCCCTTTAACCGTTAGCGCTTCGGTTCTAAATTGCTCTTCGGTGTAGGTTAAGTTTTGAAAAATATCGGCTTCAATTTCAAGTACTTTATCAAGGTGCTGCTTTGAAAAGTTTAAATGGTAGTTTGTGTAATCGTTAGTGGTGTAAGCACGGTTATCGACCCCTGCATTTTTAAATATGGCAGTGTATTCCTCTTGCGGAAATTTTTTAGAGCCTTTAAACATCATGTGCTCAAAAAAGTGAGCAAAACCGGTTTTACCTGCTTTTACTTCATTACGTGAGCCAACCGATACCGGAATTTGCAGCGAGACGACATCGGGGTAATCGGTTTTAACAACCATTACACGTAAGCCGTTATCAAGCTCTTCGATTAAGTACTCTTGCGAAAATACACGTTCGTCAGCTTTTGTTGTTTGCTGTTGTTGTGCCGTTTGGGTGTTTTCGCTTTGCTGTGTTGCGCAGCCTGTTAGTGCCAGCGATACCGCTAAGCTTGTTGCTAGTAATTTAAATTTCATTGTTGTCCCTTTTTAAATTGAGCAAATTTGTTATTAGGTTTAATGCTAACTCGCTTAGATTATGCCCCAAAGCCACTAAATATAAGAGCCCATCGGCTATTTATAATGTAAACAACTGTGTCAATTCCCTATTTTAAAAACATTTAAGTATGAAAAAAACTCAAGTTGATTGAAAAACTTTCATTAAATAAATCTATCTAGACGTCTAAATGGCTGTTATATTGAATTACATACATTGGACTAAGCTGGAATGAGGATTATGGCTTTATCACTACAAGAAAAAATAGAAGACACCAATCAAGGTGTTTATCTTATTGGTACTACTCCACCTAAAATTGGTACTGATAAAGCGCAACTAAAAATCATTGCAGAAAAACTACTTGCTCGCTTACACGAAATTGAATACGACGGCGTGATAATTTACGACATTCAAGATGAAAGTAGCCGTACAGATAAAGCACGCCCATTTCCGTTTAAACAAACTGTAGACCCACGTGAATACAGCCACTTACTACGTAATTTATCTGCTCCAGATGTCATTACTTACAAAAGTGTGGCACAACGTGGTGTAGAGGAATTTAAAGGCTGGTTGGATGAAACTAAAAACGACTACGATTTAAAAAATGTCGTTTTAGTGGGTAGCCCCTCATCGGTAGGTGATATAAAACTAAGCTTGCCCGATGCCTATAAAACGCTTGCAGAGCAAAGTGATGACTTCTTTTTAGGGGGCGTCACCATTGCTGAGCGACATTCAAGTAAGCGAAATGAGCACGAACGCCTTATAGAAAAAACAGCACAAGGTTGTCAGTTTTTTATATCGCAAGCGGTTTACGACGCGCAAGCAACTATAGAGCTAATAACAAGTTATGCGCGTACCTGTAAAGCACAAGGTATTACACCAAAACGGATTATTTTAACGTTTACGCCATGCGGTGGCGATAAAACCTTAGAGTTTATGCAATGGTTGGGTATCTCAGTGCCAGAGGCCACTAAATGGCGCATGCTTGATGCAGACAATACCTTAAGTGAATCTGTACGTATTTGCCGAGAAAATCTCGACCTAATACTCAAAAGCTGTGCGCACCTAGATGTGCCACTGGGCTTAAATATTGAAAGCTTAACAAACCGTAAAGAAGAAATTGACGCATCAATAAACTTATACCGTTTATTAAAAGCCATTATGGAATTAAACCTAGCCGAAAAACAAATCGCTTAAAAGTTAAATTTGAGCCTGCCCATTATTTTTAAGTGAACTAGTATGCACTACTTATGTTCATGATTGTTGTTTTTTAGGGTAGTTCTGAGTATTCTTGTATGCCAATTAGGTAATTACTATTAATAAAAGGAATTTAAAATGCCATTAAATGCACAGGTGAAATCAGAAGTAATTAAAAACATTATAAAATATGAGAAAAAAATTAATCACTTTTATCTAGACTCTCAGGGCTATGTAACCATAGGCGTAGGTCATATGATAAAAAACAAACAAGCTGCAGTCCTGCTCCCAATGAATAAAGTAGTTAACAATCAACCTGGTCCTCCTGCGACTCCTCTAGAAAAACAAAAAGAATTTGAAACAATAGCTAAACAAAGAAGAAACTATAAAGCTGAATGGTATAAGCAATTTACTTCACTCACAATTAAAGATGTAGAAATTACACGTCAATTAAACAAACATATGGATTCTTTTTACAAAGAGCTTTCTACTCTATATAAAAAATCTAATGGTTATTACGATGACTTTGATAAATTAGACAAAAATATACAAGTCGCATTATTTGATATGATTTTTAACTTAGGCGCAGTAAAAATTGTCACAAAGTTTACTGAATTTGATAAAGCAATCAAAACTGGGGATTGGATTAAAGCAGCTAAAGAAAGCTACCGCCCTCAACTCAGTGCAGAAAGAAATAACTACGTAAGAGCAAAACTATCTGCGGTAAGCAACATAAAGGTGATGACACCATGAAAAGCTTATCATTGATATTATTGATATTTATCTGTATTGCCTGCTCAAAATTATCTGCTAATGAAATAAAACCTAAATTATTTGTTAATTATTTTACAGGTTTAGAATCAGAAGTTGTGGTGGATTACCGGAATATTAAATTAAATTATGATTTAACTTTACGTTCAGAGAAAAATGTACACTTTTCTAACTGCAAACAAGTAGAAGAAACCACTTCTCATGATATAGCTGTAAGCGAATTTCATTTGTTACAGATGTTGAAAGCAAACTGTATCGCATTGAAAAAATACTCTCAAGTTAAAAGCTCAAACGTCAGTTATTTACAGGAAATTCTTGATAAAAATGATATTAGCAATCTTCCGGCTACAGCTTACCCTTATGTTAATAAGTATGATAAAAGCCAAAGGCAAGATAAAACGCTAAGTGAATATCATAAAAAATTTAATACATCATTAGACATAAGTGGAGCAATAAAAGTTGAGACTGAAACTGAACAAATGTTTTACAACGTTGTTGCCACAGGCGATTTCAATGAAGATAAAGCTCAAGATGCAATAATTCGTATTGACTGGCAGGTAATTGATGCATTTGGTAAAGGGTTTAAGCTTATTATGGTTACTAAGAAATCCGCAGATAAACCATATGAAATTACTACACTAAATTAGTTACATCCTCAGCAAGTTAGTATTTACACTCCTTGGCAAGCCGCCCTATGGCTTGCCTATTATATCTTGAAAGTATTCCAATAAATTAACTTTTTCACTGTACCAATATTTTATACATATCCAGTCAACACACTTCGTTTTATCTTTGCATTTGAAGTGTATTCATCTAGCAGCTTTTTTATTTTAAAACTTCAGATTCACTACAGCATGGACCTAGTGTTATTTCAACGCTGTCTATTACATCCCCAAGAGGTATGTCGAAGTATTCAAGTGTATTGTCTACATTATCCTGAAGGCATCTTGGACTTCCCATAGTTTGCTAGACACCCAATGAGTTACATTGTAACTTCTAATTAGAGGTGTTTTATGAGCAAAGGCAAACGGTATACCCAAGAATTTAAAATAGAAGCAGTTAAACAAATAACTGAACGTGGTTATTCAGTTGCTGAAGTATCAGAACGATTAGATATTTGTACCAAAACGTTATATCACTGGCGAAGCCAGTTATCAGAGAAACCCAAACAAACCAAATCATCAGATGAACAACTAAGGATTGCCAAACTTGAGGCCGAGCTAAAACGTGTCACGGAGGAACGCGACATTCTAAAAAAGGCCGCAAGGTACTTTGCCAGCACCCCCGAGTAAAGTACGCTTTTATTCGTGAGCATCAAAATGAGTTTTCTATTGTTGTGATGTGTAAACTATTTAAGCTACACCGCAGTGGCTTTTATGCGTGGTTAAAGAAGCCATTGAGTGACAGAGAAATCTAAGATAATCGTTTGCTTAAGCTTATTAGAGAGTTTTACGTTGCCAGTGGTGGCACTTACGGTAGTCCTTGGATACACGCAGATTTACGTGAAGCTGGTGAGCAATGTAGTGTTAATCGCGTAGCTAAGATCATGCGCCAACATAAACTCAAAGCGCAAATAGGCTATAAACGTCGCCATATTAAAGGCGATAAAACATCGCGCATTGCAGATAACTTGCTAGCTCGTCAGTTTAATCCTCCTGCGCCGAATCAAACTTGGGTAAGTGATATTACTTATGTGAGAACCTATAAAGGCTTCTTGTATGTAGCAACTGTCATGGATTTATTCTCTAGGCGCATCGTAGGCTGGTCGATGGATAAAAACATGGACAAGCACTTAGTAATTAAAGCATTGCTCATGGCAGTTTATCAGCGCCAACCCAAAGCTGACGTAATGGTACATAGTGATCAAGGAAGCCAGTATGGTAGCGCTGATTACTTAGCCTTTATGAAAGAACATAACCTTGTACCCTCAATGAGTCGAGCTGGGAATTGTCACGATAATGCAGTTGCTGAAAGCTTTTTTGCGACGATTAAAAAGCGAATAGTTAAGCGTAAGATATATTCGACAAGGGAAGATGCGAAAGCTGAGATATTCAATTTTATAGAAATGTTCTACAATCCAAAAAAACGCCATTCACACACAGGCGGTGTTTCACCTGCTAAGTTTGAGGAAGCGTATTTTTCTGAGTTAGAAACTGTCTAGTGAAAGCTGGGAAGTCCATCTTAAGAGGTGCCTATAGATAGCATGTTCTCCTGTTTTTCTCCAATTTGCTATAACATCGGGACTTGAAGGTATAATGAAGAAAATATATCGAAACTCTTTTTGGTAACCCCATGCCACATTTTTAAAAGCAGCTAAATCAAAATAATTAAATTCAAAGCCCCCGTCTACATTTTTCACTATTGGTCTAATAGATTCCTCAGGAGAGCATTTATAAACTACTTCTCTTCCATATGTATATCATTTCTAATAGGAGGAATAACAAAGAGCCATTTTTCATTATAAATTGATTCAAAGGGTATTGGACTATAAGTGTCGTCACCAGAAAAGATACTCATTTCCGGTTTACTTGTTAATTGATTATTTTGAAATGGAAACTTAGGTAAAGAGAGCGTTCAGAATTCTGTGTCAGCCTAAGTTGCTAAATATCTAGCACACCATCTAACCTACCTTCGAAGTGGATGGCCAATTGCGACAATGTCAGATTCCAATTATGGATTGGCATTGTCCA
>NZ_JAQREK010000077.1:0-476 GCF_028599265.1 Pseudoalteromonas sp. Angola-4
GCTTAAAGTGTTTTTTATAATGGGTACAAAGCGCTTTAATGAATTGATGCTCCAATGCTTTAGGAACAAACACGTAGTCAGGCGCTACACATATTTGCCCTGCATTGGCCATTTTTCCAACTAATAAAGCACGCGCGGCTTTATTTACATCGGCTTTTTCTAACACAATGACGGGCGATTTTCCGCCGAGCTCTCATGTTACCGGCGTTAAATTTTTACTGGCCGCGGCCATAACTAACTTGCCAACGGCAGTCGAGCCTGTAAACAGCAAATGCGCAAATGGCAATGATGAAAACTCACTTGCCACGTCGCTACCACCTTGAATAATTGTGCAGTGTTGGCTTAATTCACCTGCAAATATTTTTTCAATAACGGCATTGGTGTTAGGCGTAAATTCACTGAGCTTTAACATCACCCTGTTACCCGCTGCAATCGCAGTAATAACAGGTACCAATGCTAGTTGAATAGGATAGTTC
>NZ_JAQREK010000078.1:0-471 GCF_028599265.1 Pseudoalteromonas sp. Angola-4
GTGTATGTGACTTAGGTATTGTTGGCGAAAACGTTTTAGTTGAAGTACAAGCAGAAAGAGAGCGCCAAGGCGTTCCAAGCGAAGTAACTAAATTATCAAAATTAGATTTTGGTTACTGTCGTCTTGCACTTGCATGGCCACAAGAACTAGGTAAGCAAGACAAAAGCTGGTTTGAAGGCAAACGTATAGCAACGACCTACCCTGAAATTTTAAGCCAATATTTAAAACGCGAAGGTATCAACGCCAGCACTGTTATGCTCACAGGCTCTGTTGAAGTGGCGCCACGTGCTGGCCTTGCTGATGCCATTTGTGATTTGGTCTCAACAGGTGCAACCCTTGAAGCCAATGGCTTAATGCAGGGTGATACGATTTTAGAGTCAAACGCCTGTTTGATTCAAAACACTCAATTGCAAGATGCTGACAAACTCGCGCTTATCAATAAATTGATGCCGCGTTTGCGTGGTGTTAAGC
>NZ_JAQREK010000079.1:0-470 GCF_028599265.1 Pseudoalteromonas sp. Angola-4
TTTTATTTTTTATCAATTAGGTAAAAATTCAACCGCAAAACAATCTGACCACCGAGAGCACAGAGGCGCTGCGCGCTACACTGAGAAGTTATTAGCTTTACTAGCTCTTCTCCTTCACTTCTCCTTGTCTTCTTTGTGGTGATAATAATGTTTTATTTATCAATTAGGTAAAAATTCAACCGCAAAACAATCTGACCACCGAGAGCACAGAGGCGCTGCGCACTGCACCGAGAAGTTATTAGCTTTACTAGCTCTTCTCCTTGTATTCTCTGTGGTGATAATAATGTTTTATTTTTTATCAATTAGGTAAAAATTCAACCGCAAAACAATCTGACCACCGAGAGCACAGAGGCGCTGCGCGCTACACTGAGAAGTTATTAGCTTTACTAGCTCTTCTCCTTCACTTCTCCTTGGCTTCTCTGTGGTGATAATAATGTTCTCTTTATTTATCAATTAGGTAAAAATTCAAC
>NZ_JAQREK010000080.1:0-470 GCF_028599265.1 Pseudoalteromonas sp. Angola-4
AATATGATTGGCGCAGTAACGCGTGTACGTAACTGCTTAGCACAAGCGATTCATCGTTTTTATCATGAGCAAGGCTTTTACTGGATCAGTACACCAATCATCACAGCCAGTGACTGTGAAGGTGCGGGTGAAATGTTCAGCGTATCAACCCTTGATATGCAAAACCTGCCAATGACAGATAAAGGCGAAATTGATTACAGCGAAGACTTTTTTGGTAAAGAAGCATTCCTAACGGTATCTGGCCAGCTAAACGGTGAAACATATGCATCAGCTATGTCTAAAATTTACACCTTTGGTCCTACGTTCCGTGCAGAGAATTCAAATACATCTCGCCACTTAGCTGAATTTTGGATGGTAGAGCCAGAAGTTGCGTTTGCTGATTTAGAAGATATCGCAAAATTGGCTGAAAACATGCTTAAGTACGTGTTTAAAGCGGTATTAGAAGAACGCCGTGACGACATGGAGTTTTT
>NZ_JAQREK010000081.1:0-468 GCF_028599265.1 Pseudoalteromonas sp. Angola-4
GGGTAACTGTTTTGAGCATAATTAAGTTCACCATATTGATCTACAACAAGCGTATATTTTAGCTCATTAATTAGCGTTAATACTTCATCGTTATAACTACGTTTAATTTTCTGGGCTTCAAGCCATTGGAGTTTATGATTGTTATTCCACTTTTCACCAGGGTTGCCAATAGGGTAGGTACTGTTATTCATATTAAACCTTTACGTTGAATTATCTCTGCGGGCTATAGAGCACATAGACCATAATGACGAAAATAAAGCGTTAGCTTAACGCTGACTAAAATAGCGCGCAAGTATATGCGATAGTCACTGCATTAGTTAATGGCTGAGCTTGAATGCGGATAGTGCCTTTGTTGCATAAAGTCTTCTAAAAACCATGCGGCAAACTCATGTCTGCCCTCTACATCGGCTTTACTATAGATGTCTGATGCTTGTTGGCGAACGGTTTTTTCTTTTGTGTTTCTTAGTG
>NZ_JAQREK010000082.1:0-468 GCF_028599265.1 Pseudoalteromonas sp. Angola-4
TACCTACACTAATTTTAGTGTTGTACGCGTCTAGCGCATAACCTACAGATACATCATGTACAAAGTAAGAACCAATGTAATCAGCCATACCTGGGTAATTTTCTGCGCCGTAAGCTATGTCATAGTAGTTTTGCATACGGTCAACATAACGTGTTTGCCAATGCGCATCAAAGTCACCTTGAGACCAATCTAGAGCAAATGTGCCTTTATATTAAGGATAACCAGCATCACCATACTGCACGCCTACTTGATCTTCGCCATCGAACTCGTTAGTCATTACATAAGACAAATCAAGAGATGTTCTGAAGCTACCGTACTCAGTATCAAACTTGTATGCAGTATAAAAATCTATGCCTTCAACATTGTAGGTACCTGAGTTTTGTAGGAAGTTACGTAAATCAACGATATTACCGTTAGCATCACGGTCAATGTAATCACAAGAAGATGCATTACTTCCTGAAGTACACT
>NZ_JAQREK010000083.1:0-467 GCF_028599265.1 Pseudoalteromonas sp. Angola-4
CTTAGATATATATACCCAGCTAGGCGATCAGCAAGGGCTTTCTAATTCTTATAATGAACTAGGTGTACTTGCTGAAGAACAGGCACTTTATCAAAAAGCGTTAAAGCATTATCAAGATGCGCTAGCAATCAGAATAAACCTTAGTAACCAAATGCTACAGGCTGAGAGCATGAATAACATTGGCTTTATGTATTACATGTTACTCAATCATGAACATGCTTTAGTTTATTGGCAGCAGGCTGAGCAGCTATTTCAACGTATTCAATTTCCAATAGGCATTATTCATGTGCAACAAAACTTAGCGCAAATTGAATTATCAAAAGGAAATTGGCGTAATGCTTTTCACCTTTTTAATAACACGCTTAAAGATGCTAGTGCGTTAAATAGTGTAGAAGAAACCATAGTTGCTAAAAGCTACTTAGCTCAGCTTGGCTTTTTACAAGGTGGTTTTAAACAGAGTTTTAGTG
>NZ_JAQREK010000084.1:0-465 GCF_028599265.1 Pseudoalteromonas sp. Angola-4
CTGGTACCTGATCCCGTTTGAAAAATATCAACGGGGAAATGCTCATAATGCTGACCATCAATAATTTCTTGGCAGGCATGCTCGATTGCATTTGCTTTTGTTTTATCTAAATGGCCCAGCTTTAAATTGGTTAATGCTGCGGCTTGTTTTATATACGCTAAAGCAATAATAAATTGCTGTGGCATGGTGAGGTTGCTAATCGTAAAGTTATTAATGGCGCGTTGGGTTTGTGCTTTATAAAGTGCGTTAGCAGGTACGTCGAGTGTGCCCATGCTATCTGATTCTATTCTAAAGTTACTCATTAGTACTCCTAAAAAAGAGAATATATGACATTAAACTACGCTATATAAAAAGATATGGTGCTGTTATTGCTATTTACAACGGTATAGTTAAAAAGTAGGGGGCGTCAAGGCAAGTTAACAAGTGGGATTAAAACTAAAAAGTCGACTTAAACGGATTTTAAGT
>NZ_JAQREK010000085.1:0-463 GCF_028599265.1 Pseudoalteromonas sp. Angola-4
GTGAACGATCTGGAAGAGTCCTCTGGGGGAGCTCATTCGGAGACTATCTGATAGGTCTCGATGATGAAGGAGAAAGGGGAGTATGACTTCATCAAACAAGTCGGGGCGATTTGCTACACCTTCTCCGCCCAGTCCTTTGAAGAAGGCCGGATTGCCCGTGAGGATATCCGCCTGTCTCCCCAGCAGGTTAGACATCGAGTACTTACCTGTGATTTCTTGATTTGCGATCCAGGCTGTAGCATACCCTGCTTGGCGAAGCACATTAATAATCGAAGGGAACTTATACCAGGGCTTTTCGCCTTGCTCCTGAGTGTAGAAGGTCAGTGAACGCGTATTGGAGAGGATCGTTGCTGAGGCTGGCGAAACAACATTGGAGAATGGAATAAGCTCCTGAGCCTGAATTAGACTGTCTGCATAGGGGGTGTTCTGCAGAGGATAGCCATAGCAGTGCATACTGCTACGA
>NZ_JAQREK010000009.1:0-167516 GCF_028599265.1 Pseudoalteromonas sp. Angola-4
AGCTGATAGCTGATAGCTGATAGCTGATAGCTGATAGCTGATAGCTGATAGCTGATAGCTGATAGCTGATAGCTGATAGCTGATAGCTGATAGCTGATAGCTGATAGCTGATAGCTGATAGCTGATATCTATTCCCTTTTATTTTAGCTACAATACGCGCCGAACAAATTTTAGGTAATAGCCCCCTTGAAAAATCCCCAACATAACTCAGTATTAGTTTTGCGTGCTCAGCAAATTAGCGAATCGCGCCGCGAATTTAATGCCCGTGGCGGCAAAATGGATCGCTGTGAGCAGTGTTTAATTGCTAAGCATTACTGTATATGTGAGGGGGTAGAACAAGCGCAGTGCGATGCTGGCGTGTGTTTATTAATGTATCATAATGAAAGCTTTAAACCGTCAAACACAGGGCGTTTAATTGCTGAAATAGTCTCTGACAACTATGCATTTAGATGGGACAGAACAGAGCCAAGCGCTGAGCTATTAGCTTTATTAAACAACGCTGATTATCAACCTGTGGTGATATTTCCAGCTGAAGATGTAGAGCCGGGCAGGGCAACCACCGAAGTAAACATTGAGCCTGGCAAAAAGCCATTATTTATATTTTTAGATGGCACCTGGCGCGAAGCTAAAAAAATGATCCGCAAAAGCCCGTACCTAGATAATTTACCGGTGTTGTCGATCACCGCTGATAAACTATCAGATTACCGTTTACGCGTTGCACCTCACGCATACCAGTTAGGCACTGCTGAGGTAGGCATTATGGTGTTAGCGCTCGCAGGTGAGCAAGATGCCGCCTTAAAGCTTGAACAGCACTTTATAAAATTTCGTGATGCGTACTTACTTGGTAAGCGAAATAAGGGCAGGCCACAGTAACTTAATTTTAGGCAAAGAAAAGCGCGCTCTATCTCTAGGCGCGCTTGCGGAATCTTCTAATTTTGCATCCTGCAATTGAACTTAATCAACTCCAATTTTTACTTATCCATGTGATTACGATATTACTTTTTAGTTCTATGTAATTTAGGCTATCCGGGCCTATCTCCTTTAAATCCCTGTACATCCTGGAGTGGTAAAAACTATTACCTATTCCCTTTGGCACATCCTAGTGCAGTCCATTAATTTACAATTCCATTGTGTTGCCTCAAGGGCCTGTCCATTTAATTCCTATCACATCCTGTTAAACAACTATCCGCTGTTGTTATCCTTGCTGTATCGTCCTGATACGTTCCTTTGTGCAACAATCCATTGCGATACTCATCCTGAGCCTGTCCTAATTTCCGTGTTGTCCGTAGTAACCTAATCATTGGTTGTTCGAGTAAGCAGTCCATTTCCTTTTACTCGATAAGCATCACTGCTTGGTTGATGTAGTAATTGTAGCGTGCTGGTGCAACTAAAATAGGTTAAAACGGCTATGGATTTACTTATAAAAAATGAGTATTCATAACAAATTAAATAAAAACAACAGCTTACACTAGTTTTGCTTGGTTGTTATAGGTTTTTTTACTCATTAGCTGTCAGCTCTGTAAGAGATGTCTTACGCGGTATTTCCCTTTTGGTCATTAATTACTTATTTACATTTATGTAAAGAGTGTATATTTTCACGTATCACGATAAAATCCCCTGTAAATAATTACTATTTAGGTAAATTGATATGAGAACTGCACTGGCTATACTTACTTGTATTATTAGCGCTTCGCCTGCGTTTGCGAGCGATGTTGTTAATATTTACTCTTTTCGTCAACCGTTTTTAATTCAACCTATTTTAACTGACTTCACTAAGCAAACTGGCATTAAAACGAATGTGGTTTTTGCAAAAAAAGGGTTAATAGAGCGTGTTAAGCGTGAAGGAAAACACAGTAAAGCCGATTTAGTATTAACATCTAATTTTAGTGCGCTTATTCAGCTAGAGGACCTAAATTTAACGCAAAGTATTAAAAGTGATCGCATTAAAAACAATATTCCTGCGTCGTATAGAGATAGCGACGGGCAGTGGGTGGCATTAACTAAGCGGGTTCGTAATGTGTATTCATCAAAAGAGCGCCTAGGTGCTTTACCTGAACTCACCTACGAAGATTTGGCTAACCCACAGTACAAAGGACAAATTTGTACACGTTCTGGCAAGCACCCTTATAACCTTGGCTTGGTTGCTTCGATGATTGCTCATCACGGCGAGGAAAAAACTAAAACATGGTTAGAAGGTGTTAAAGCTAATTTAGCACGTAAGCCACAAGGTAACGATCGCGCGCAAGTAAAAGCAGTAAAAGAAGGTTTGTGCAATCTTGCTTTAGGTAATAGTTACTACCTTGGCAAAATGCTTCAAGACGACGAGCAAAAAGCGTGGGCTGAGTCTGTTTATATTAATTTTCCTAATCAGCAAAATCGCGGCTCACACATAAATGTTTCGGGTGCTGTCATTACTAAATATGCAAAAAATCCTGATAATGCCCTTAAGCTTATTGAGTTTATGAGCGAAACCAAAGCACAAAATATGTATGCATCTGTAAATATGGAGTACCCGGTTAAGCAAGGTGTTGAGCTATCAAGTTTAGTGGCCTCTTGGGGGAGCTTTAAAGAAGATGGCCTAGCACTTGATGAGATCAGTAAATATCGTCCGTTAGCCCTTAAGCTAATAGATGAGGTGAAGTTCGACCTTTAATGAATTTTATATTTAAGCTGTCTAAATGGCAGCTCTTTGCTTGGTCGACAGGGCTTTTATTGTCGGCCCCGCTGTTTTTTCTGATATATGAATCTTTACAAGGCGACTCAGAGGTATTTTCTCATCTGTGGGATACCGTGCTGTGGGATTATATTACTAATACCGTACTGCTTATTTTTGGCGTATGCCTGCTTAGCTGTGCAATTGCGCTTCCGCTTGGTTGGCTCAGTGCGTATTGCTCCTTCCCCGGAAAAAAGCAATTTGAATGGGCGCTTATGCTGCCCCTTGCAATGCCTACCTATTTAATAGCTTATGTGTATACCGATTTGCTAGATTACGCTGGCCCTGTGCAAATAGCCCTAAGAGACTGGTTTGATTGGCACTCGCCAACGGATTATTGGTTTTTTGATATTCGCACTTTGCCCGGCGCTATTGTAATGATCGCACTTGTGCTGTATCCGTATTTATTTTTAATTTTTAAAACCGCACTGCGAGAGCAGTCATTTAAGCTAGTGCAAGCTAGTCAATTAATGGGTTTATCGCCTTGGCAAAGCTTTTTTAAAGTAAGCATAGTGCTTTCTCGTGGCTCAATTGTGGCAGCCCTTGCGCTCATAAGCATGGAAACCATGGCCGACTATGCAACGGTAAGTTACTTTGCAGTGAGCACTTTAACCACCGCAGTGTACGATACATGGTTTGGTTATTACTCACTCACGGCTGCAGCGAAAATATCGGGCGTTATGCTGTTACTGCTGTTTTTAGCTTTAATGGCGGAGCGCTTTAGTCGGCGTAACCAAGCCGTGTTTGAGCGTCAATCAGGTGTTAATAGCGAGTCGTTATACAAACTTAAAGGTAAACAAGCATGGCTGGCTACGTCATTTTGCAGTGTTATTTTGCTCATTGCTTTTATTATACCTATGTTGGTATTGCTAAATTATGCAATAACTTACTTTGATAAAGCCTGGAACACGGCATTTTTTAGTTACGCGTGGCAAAGTTTACAAGTAGCTATTATTGTAAGCGTAGCCAGTATAATACTCGCTACACTAATCGTTTTTTATCAGCGTGTGGCAAAGCAAGGCTATTCTTTAATACCTGGTCGCTTAGCGAGCACCGGCTATGCACTGCCAGGTACGGTACTGGCTATTGCTGTGCTATTACCGCTTAGCGTATTAGAAAACTCAATAAATATAGCCCTTGAGAGCTACAACCTAGATATAGGTTTATTACTAACCGGCAGCATTGTCACTATTATACTGGCTTACTTAGTGCGCTTTTATGCCATTGCGCACGGTGCTATAGAATCGAGCTTTGTACGTATTAGTCCATCACTGGATATGGCTAGCCAATCTATGGGTAAAAGCCCAGGGCAAACACTGCGCTTAGTGCACCTTCCTTTATTACGTCGAGGTCTTTTAACAGCTGCATTGCTTGTATTTATTGAGTGTATGAAAGAGCTGCCTGCCGCATTACTATTAAGGCCTTTTGACTTTGAAAGTTTAGCCACACATGTATTTCAATATGTGAGCGATGAGCAGCTTGAGCTTGCTTCTATTTCCGCTTTATTTATTGTTTTGGTTGGGTTGATCCCCTTGTATTTTATTAATCGTTCTATGGAGCAACGCAGTTAAATGAGCCGTTTAAATTTACAAGGCGTGGGTTATCACTACAGTGGCACGCACGTGCTATACAATTTAGATTTAACGGTGGGTCAAGACGAAATTGTGTGTTTGCTCGGAGCCAGCGGCTGCGGTAAAACAACCACCTTAAAAGCAATTGCTGGCCTTATTGAAATAAATGAAGGTAGCGTATTTATAGATGGCAAATGTGTAAGCGATAAGCATACATTTATATCACCAGAGCATCGTAATATAGGGATGATGTTTCAAGATTATGCCTTGTTTCCGCACCTCAGTGTGGCCGATAATATTGCGTTTGGGCTGGGTAAAGTAAGCAAAGCGCAAAAACAGCAACGGGTAGAGGAAATGCTAGAGCTAGTGCATTTAACGGGGTGTGCAAAACGCTACCCTCATCAGCTCTCGGGTGGCCAGCAGCAACGCGTGGCTATTGCGCGGGCTTTGGCTTATAAGCCTAGTTTATTGCTTCTTGATGAGCCTTTTTCGAACATAGACACACAAGTACGTTTTGAGTTAATTGCTGATATTAGGCGCATTATTAAAGCGCAGCAGGTTTCTGCGGTATTTGTTAGCCACTCAAAAGAAGAAGCCTTTGCGTTTTCAGACACGCTAGCCATTATGCATCAAGGAAAAATAGCCCAACAAGGTACTCCAGAGCAGCTTTTTGCCGTGCCAAAGACAAAGGAGGTTGCAGAGTTTCTGGGTCAGGGCATATACTTAGGCGCAGAAGTGTTAACGGCAACTGAATACACAACGCCTTTTGGTGTCGTGCAATCGCAGCATGAGCATACGCACAGTGCAATAAAAGGGGTGGTGTATATTCGTCCACACCATATTGAGCTTGCGCAAAATACGCAGGCCGATAACCCTCAAGGTGTGAGCATTTTAAGCCGTCGGTTTATAGGCTCGGCTTATGTTTACACTGTTGTAATTGCAGAGCAAGAGATTGAAGTTGCCGCACAATATGGCCAGTCATTTGAAATAAATGAGCAGGTTATAATAAAAATAAAACCTCACACGGTGAATTTTTTCGAATCATAACAAATGTGTTATTCGCTGTGTTTTATAAAGCTAAGGAATAACAATGGCGCAAGCGCAATCTGGGATTTGTGCTGAAGCAAACTTACACGGTTTGCATTTATTTTTTAATGTATTTGATGGTCAAGACGAGTCATTGCGCGCAAAGCTTAAGCGCGTAAGCGCAATTGAAGAAGAGTTTAGTGATCAGTTCTCCGAAGCCATGCTCTCTTGCATGGTGGCTATAGGCGCGCAATATTGGCCGCATATACTACCTGAATATATCCCAAGCGAGCTGCAAAGCTTTCCTAATATAAATCACAGTGATTTTGTTATGCGCGTACAGCCATGTGATTTATTCATACAAATTCGCTCAGACCGAGAAGATGTTAATCACCTTTTTGCATTGCAAATATTAAAGTTGTTTTCGCCCGATGTAGAGCTGGTTGAACAAATTCGCAATTTTAGGTTTTTAGATGGGCGAGACTTTAACGGCTTTATTTATGCAGGCGACACCCCACATGGACGCCAAAAACGAATCACGGCACTGGTTAATAACCCCGACAGCTTTGAACACCAAGGCAGCTATATTCATGTACAGCGTTATAAGCATGACCTGAGCGTATGGCAGCATTTATCACTAAGCGAGCAAGAACACATTATGGGGCGCACACGTTTAGATAACACCTTAATTGAGCCAAAGGTAGATACTAGCCACGCGACTAGAAGTGAGCTAAAAGATGAGAGCGGCCAAGCAATACTGCTTAACCAAAGCATGCCGTATGGCGATGTTTACGAGCAAGGCATGCTAAGTATTACATGCTCTGCATCGGGAAGTGCGTTTGAAAAGGTACTTAACAGCCGCATAGGAAAAGGGGAGTGTTACGACCATTGGCTTGATTTTACTCAAGCCGATATGGGGTCAGCTTTTTTTGCCCCCTCAGTTGGTTTTTTAAAGCAAATTTAAACCGTATCAAATAAAATACGTACTCGTTCAAGTGTGACGTCTATTTCAGAGATTTTTGCTGGGGCAATAAATATAGTATCGTCTCCGGCAATAGTACCTAATACACCATCGGCCTTTCCTAACGAGTCAAGTAAGCGGGCAATAAGCTGCGCAGCGCCTGGACTAGTGCGAATAATGATCATCATTTCATTATGCATAATATCAATGACTAACTGGCGTAATGGGCTTTTAGCTGTCGGCACTCCCATTTCAGCGGGTAGGCAGTAAACCATTTCTTGTTTAGCGTTGCGGGTACGCACAGCACCAAACTTACTTAACATGCGTGACACTTTACTCTGGCTTATATTGTCAAAGCCTTGCTCTTTAAGCGCATCAACTATTTCGCCTTGAGAGCCAAAGTTTTCTTCTTTTAAAAGTGATTTAAACGCTTTTACCAATGCTTCTTGTTTATCTTGAGGTTGCATAGTCTTTATTCATTATTGTTATTTATGCTGTAAATACTACACAAAAATGAATAATTATGCAGCAGTTGTTTAGTCAACTTGACAGTTTGATGCGATAAACCACCAAAGTTTACAACTATGGTCGAAAATATCGCAAAATAGGCCCGATAAATTTGTTTTTAGGCGCTAATTTCATTATCTTAAGGGCCACAAGTATTTCCTACCTCAAATGACGGAGAATTCCAATGAAAGTTGCTGTATTAGGTGCTGCAGGCGGTATCGGTCAAGCATTGTCTTTACTATTAAAAACAGGCTTACCAGCTGGTTCTGAATTATCACTTTACGATGTTGCACCAGTTGTACCAGGTGTTGCTGTTGACCTATCACACATCCCAACTGATGTTAAAGTAGCAGGTTTTGGCGCAGACGATTTAAACAAAGCGCTTGACGGTGCTGATATTGTTTTAATCCCAGCGGGTATGCCACGTAAACCAGGTATGGATCGTGCAGATTTATTTAACGTAAATGCCGGTATCATTAAAACACTAGCTGAAGGCATTGTAGCTAGTTGTCCTAAAGCACTTGTGGGTATTATTACTAACCCAGTAAACGGCACAGTACCGATTGTTGCTGAAGTGTTCAAGAAAGCAGGTACATACGATGCAAGCCGTGTATTTGGTATTACTACGCTTGACGTGATTCGTTCAGAAGCATTTGTTGCTGAACTTAAAGGCGTAGACGTTGCTACAGTTAAAGTACCAGTAATTGGTGGTCACTCTGGCACAACTATTCTTCCTCTACTTTCTCAAGTTGAAGGCGTAACTTTCACTGAAGACGAAGTTGCTGCACTTACTCCACGTATCCAAAATGCAGGTACTGAAGTAGTAAATGCTAAAGCAGGTGGTGGTTCAGCTACATTATCAATGGGTGCTGCTGCAGCACGTTTTTGTATGTCTTTAGTTAAAGGCCTACAAGGTGAAGATGTTGTAGATTACGCATACGTTGCTGTTGAAGATGGTGATGCAGAGTATTTTGCACACCCAGTACGTTTAGGTAAAAACGGCGTTGAAGAAATTCTTTCTTACGGCGAGCTAAGCGCATTTGAAGAAAAAGCGAAGAACGATATGCTTGAGACACTGAAAAAAGACATCAAAGAAGGTGTTGATTTCATGGCGTAATAGCCAAGTTATGCACAAAAAAGCCTGCTTATGCAGGCTTTTTTATTGCTCGAAAATTATGGCCCTTAAATACTAATTAAGGGAGGCTGCAAAGTTAGTGATCTCGCTCTACAGCTATACGCGCTAAGCTGATTAACGCTTGCTTGTACTGCGACTCTGCTAAAAAGTCTAAACAGGCAATGGCCTTGTCTGCTTCTTGCTGCGCCTTTTGCATTGTAAATTCAAGTGCGTTGGTTTGTTTAAGTGCCGTTAAAATAGCCTCAAGGTTATCCATACCATTGCAATGCTCAATGGCATCACGAATAAGGGCTCTTTGCTGATCACTGCCGTGCTTCATAGCGTATATTAGCGGTAAGGTTGGCTTACCTTCTGCTAAATCATCACCAATATTTTTACCTAATTGGTCAGCGTCTGCGTTGTAATCAAGCACGTCATCAACTAACTGAAAAGCAGTACCTAAATGCATACCATATAAATTAAGCGCATCTAACACACTATTATCTTGCTCGGTAATAATAGCTGCAAGCCCTGTAGCGGCTTCAAATAATTTAGCCGTTTTAGAGTAAATAACCTGCATGTAACTTGCTTCGGTGGTATTAGGGTCGTTGCAATTCATAAGTTGCAATACTTCACCCTCAGCAATCACGTTGGTGGCATCAGCAAGCACTTGCATAATTTGCATTTTGCCCAGCCCCACCATAAGTTGAAACGAGCGGGTGTAAATAAAATCCCCAACCAGCACGCTGGCAGCATTACCAAATTCGGCATTTGCAGTCGGTGTACCACGGCGCAGGTTAGATTCATCAACAACATCATCATGTAATAGTGTTGCAGTATGAATAAATTCAACAATCGTTGCCAAAGTAATGTGATCTTTACCTTGGTAACCCAAAGCTCTTGCTGCCAATATTGCCAGCATCGGGCGTACGCGTTTGCCGCCGCTGTTAACGATGTACAAACCAAGTTGATTGACTAACGCCACATCTGAGCGCATTTGCGCGTGTATAAGTTGATTGACGTCATTCATATCGCTTTCGATTAACGCCTGGATAGCTTTTATATCCATTGATCTCCGAGCCAATTTTTATGTGTGAACGGCGCCGATTGTACAACAAAAAAAGCACTAGCTCGATATTTTGTGACGATTCATTAAAAAAACCGAGTTAAAAACCTTAATTAGCGCTTAATTAGGGTATTTAATTGTATATTTCACACTCAAAGCGCGACTATTTATTGCGCAGTCAATGGGTTCTGGAGTAGGCATAGCGACACGTAAATTTATTTTGTCTTTGCACTAAAAAGCGCTTGGCAACAGGGCAATTTAATATAAAATGGGGGAAATATTGAATTGCTCTCAATGCAGCTACTTTTTATTCATTTTAATTACAAAATAGGCTTGCTAGTTTTTATGCATTAGCGTAAACTTCGCGCCCTATCGAAGAATATTTTAGTTGCGTCGATTTGAGGGCGCACAGACGGAGTTAATTATGTACGCGGTTTTCCAAAGTGGTGGTAAACAGCATCGTGTGACTGAAGGTCAAACGATTCGTCTTGAAAAATTAGACGTTGAAACTGGTGCAGCAGTTGAATTTGATTCAGTACTTTTAGTTGCTGATGGTGAGAAAATCGAGATCGGTGTACCGTTCGTAAACGGTGGTAAAGTAACAGCTGAGGTTGTTTCACATGGTCGCGGTGAGAAGATTAAGGTTGTTAAATTTAGACGCCGTAAGCATTCTCGTAAGCAAATGGGCCATCGTCAATGGTTCACTGAAGTTAAAATCACTGGCATTAGCGCTTAATTAGAGGTACTTAGAAATGGCACATAAAAAAGCAGCTGGTAGTACTCGTAACGGTCGCGATTCAGAAAGCAAACGCCTAGGTGTTAAGCGTTTTGGTGGCGAATCAGTTCTAGCGGGTAGCATCATTGTTCGTCAACGTGGTACTCGTTTCCACGCTGGCGCAAACGTAGGTATCGGTAAAGACCACACTATCTTCGCAAAAGCAGATGGTAAAGTTCAATTTGAACAAAAAGGTCCTTTAAACCGTAAATACGTAACTATCGTAGCTGAGTAATCAGTAAGGTAGTAAAAAACCCCGCCTTTGCGGGGTTTTTTGTTTTCAGAAACGTCAAATATATACCCAAGCCTGCATTTACGTTGGCTTGGGTATATAATAGTTAAATTAAAGCCAATCCCTAAAGTGAGTAATCATGAAGTTTGTAGATGAAGTAGAAATTCGCGCAGAAGCTGGTGACGGCGGCAGCGGTGTCGTGTCTTTCCGTCGAGAAAAATATGTACCAGACGGTGGCCCGGACGGCGGTGACGGTGGAGACGGTGGTAGTGTTTATCTACAAGCTGATGAAAACTTAAATACCCTAATTGATTACCAGTTTGAGCGTTTTCACCGTGCCGAGCGTGGTACTAATGGTCAAAGCCGTAACTGTACAGGTAAAAAGGGCGAAGACTTGGTAGTAAAAGTACCTGTGGGTACACGTATTACCGACGTTGACACTCAAGAGGCGTTAGGCGATTTAACGCAGCATGGTCAAAAAATTGTGGTTGCAAAAGGTGGTTTCCATGGCTTGGGGAATGCACGTTTTAAATCAAGTACTAACCGTGCCCCACGTCAAAAAACGTTAGGTACTCCAGGTGAAGTTCGTAACCTTAAATTAGAGCTTATGCTACTTGCCGATGTAGGCCTATTAGGGTTGCCAAATGCAGGTAAATCAACGTTTATTCGCAGTGTATCGGCAGCAAAGCCAAAAGTAGCTGATTACCCGTTTACCACGCTTATTCCTAATTTAGGGGTTGTACGCCCAGAGGCTAACAAATCGTTTGTAATAGCCGATATTCCGGGCTTAATTGAAGGTGCCTCAGACGGTGCTGGCCTAGGTATTCGCTTTTTGAAGCATTTAGAGCGTTGTCGTGTATTGTTACACGTGATTGACGTTATGCCTGTTGATGGTTCAAACCCTGTTGATAATGCATTTGCCATTATTAACGAGTTACACCAATACAGCCCTAAGCTTGCAGAAAAGCCACGCTGGTTAGTGTTTAATAAAATAGACCTCTTGCCAGAAGATGAAGCGCAAGCTTTGTGTGAGCAAATTGCGCAAGAGCTAGGTGAAGAAGAAAACGTTTACCGTATTTCAGCAGTTAATAAGCTTAATACTCAGCCATTAATTCACGATATTATGGCATTACTTGATAGCATGCCTAAAGAGAAGTTCGTTGAGATTGAAGACGAAGAAGTTGAGTTCAAGTGGGATACCTACCATCAAAAAGCAACCAAAGGCGATGATGATGATTGGGACGACTGGGATGAAGACGACTACGATGTAGAAGTGGTCTACGAGCGTTAATAAAAAACATATTTTAAAAAGGAGCATAAGCTCCTTTTTTATTTTTTAAGAATAAAGTACTAGGTATTTGATGTGATAATTTCAATGATCGCCGCAATGGCAAATAACCGTGTAATTGGTCTTGATAATAAAATGCCGTGGCATTTACCCGCCGATCTACAGCATTTCAAAAAGGTAACAACAGGCAAACCTGTCGTTATGGGGCGTAAAACATTTGAATCGATAGGTCGTCCTTTACCTGGGCGTCGCAACATAATTATTACCCGTAATAGCCAGTACAGCGCTCAAGGCATTGAGACGGTCACCACCCCAGAGGCTGCGCTAGAGCTGGTTAAAGCCGAAGAAGAGGTGATGATAATTGGCGGTGGTAATATTTATCAGCAGTTTTTACCAAGTGCCGATCGTTTATATTTAACCTTTATAGATTTAGAGGTTGAAGGGGATACGCAGTTTCCAGATTACCAAGCGGTAGCAACGTGGGAAAACGTCGACGAACAGACAAATAAACCCGATGAAAAGAATCAATATAGTTATAAATTCGTAACTTTATATAAAAAAGATTAACATTATTGCGAAACTTACAGCAGGTTGGTACAATATTAGACAATCAACATAGGTAAAAAGTACCATAAAGGGTGTTTCATGTTTAAATTGTCAAAGCTAATTGTTATTACAGCCGTTGCTGCTGGTTCGTTAATGTATACCGTGCCTGCTAAAGCCAATGATCAATTAGCAGTATCTATTTGTGAATATATCGCAGCTGATGATAAAAACCGTTTACGTAGTAAACTAAAAAGCTCACGTGTAAAAATTCGCAATATTTACGATGCTATTCAATGTAATGGTAATAATTTACTTCGCCATGCTGTAGTTAGTAACGCTGTTGACTCGGGCGAGTACATAGTTAAAAACTTATCAAAAAGCGCACTGTCTGATGGCGCTGATATAGCATGGGCTGAAGGCAATGGCCACGGTGGCTCACCGTTAATTGCTGTAATTAAAGACCGTGCAGGCCTTTAATTAACACAATAAAATAAAAACCGCGCTGGTCGCGGTTTTTTTGTGCCTGGCGTTAGCTAATACGCAGCGCTTTAGTAATGGTGATAGCTGTATTAAGCCTCTTATAATTTGCACACCCAAGTGATGAAACTCTCACCTTGTAATTAACCCGCGTTTCTTATCTTTAATAGCATATAAATTAAGTTGCTTGGTTTAATAAAGGCGCTGTATTCGCTAAGCCTTTACTCGTATATTTGCCGTAAATATACGTGTTTTCCCTGAGTTACATAAAATTGTCATAAATAGTTAATAGTCTACGCGCTTAAACAATAGGGGTTGTTATTTATGCGCGTATCATCTTTTACTCGGCTGTTAGCCATACTGTTAACATTGGCAAGTATTTTATTAGCCATCACACTATTTTGGGCAAGCCAAACTTTACTTAAGCTTGAGCAACAAGACAGCGCATACAGTAAATTAAAAAACACGATTTTAGTGGATTTAGCCGGTGACTTAGGCAGTTATCTAGAACAAGGTGATAGCCAATACTTAAATCAATCATCAGCCCTAATTGAGCAAGTAAAAACACAGCAACTCGCAGTACTCCCCTCGGTACTTGCCGAGCAATTAAATGATCAGCTCAGCACGTTAGATACCGATATTAAAGGTAAGTACAGAGCGCTGGGTAAATTGTCGGGCAACGAAACGGCGTTACTTGATAATGCAATTCGCCAAATGGCCGGCTCAGCCTCGTCACTGATTGGTTATGCAAAAAAATCCCCTAATCAAAATAGCGATGCGCAAGCTTATTACACACTTGGCGCAGATTACTATAACGAGGTGATCAACCTCGCCTTATTTACTTATCAACTAATCGTAAGTTACGACAGCAATACTGAACAAAGTTTGCAGCAAAGTATTGCTAATTTAAATGCGTTAGCAGCCAAAATAGAGCAACTCCCTAATTTAGGTGTTATGAGCGAAGTTGACGAAGATGCTTTATTTTTTGACGAAGAAGCTGAATATTTGGCCGATGAAATAAAATCTGAAATTACCAGCTGGCCTAACCGCTACCCCCGCGATTTAGCCAGTACATTAGCGCAAGCCCAGCAACGTGAAGCGGGCACCAATGAATTGCGTGAGCAAATTAGCTTGCTCTCTAAAACCGTTATTAATGCAGAGCAGCAACTAAAACACGCACAAGGGGCGCTTAAAGAAAACGTATTTTGGGTATTTTGCTTTGCTATTGGCGCTTTGGTGATGCTAGCCGCAGGTGTTTATTTTGTGCAGCGTAACCAAGTGCTCAACCCATTAAGGCAACTCAGAGACGGGTTTGCCTTTTTAATTGAAAGTAACGAGCTGAAAAACATTGAAAGTAAGAACCCAAAAACAGAGGTTGGCGAAATAGCCAGTTACTTTAATTTATTAATTGAGCGACAGCGCAAAGAGGCACAAGAGCGTGCCCAAATGCTAAAAGTGGTAAATGATTTTATGCAGCAAATGAGTGAGCATTTGCAAACTATTAGTCAAAAAGCGTCTACAAGTCATGGGCAAGTGGAGCAAAACCAACATTTGCTTGCTGATATTCAACAAATTGGCGAGCAGGTAAATAATATTAATGCCCAAGTGGCTGATAACGCCCAGCACACTTTTAGTGCAATGGAGCAAAGTTTAGGCTTTGCACAAAGCATGCTAAGTGCCAGTTCAGACACGCAAACACGGGTTGAGCAAAGTATGCAAAACCTACAAGAGCTGCTTGCGGGGGTTGAAGGCGTTGGGCAAATTATTGAAGTGATCCGCAATATTGCCGATCAAACAAACCTACTAGCGTTAAATGCAGCAATTGAATCAGCACGTGCTGGCGAGCATGGCCGAGGCTTTGCTGTTGTAGCTGATGAAGTACGCCAGCTTGCCCGCCAAACTCAAGGCTCATTGAGCGATATTAATGAGCAGCTCACACTACTGAGCGAAAAGTCGGGCACAGTGTCTACACAAATTGCGGCCTTAGCAGATGGCGCGCAGTCGCAAACACAAAACGCGCAAGAGCTAAAAGTAAACTCAGAGGGCGTGGCCGATAACGCTCAACAAGCCAACAAAGTGGCCTTTGAGGCCATGGAGCTGGCTAAACAGCAAAGTAATTTGCTAGATAACTTTAGCCAGTCAATGCAAAGTATGAAAGGCCAAGTAAGCGAATCAAGCTTACTTGTTGACGATATTCATAGCCAGTTACAACAGCAAATGCAAACCATAAAAGTAAACCTTGGCTTGTAAATACCTGCTAACACAAAGGTAATTAGCGTTATACTGTAGGCTCATTAATCAAATGCTTTAAGGATTTATCATGATTGAACAAGGTCAAACGTTACCCGCAGTTACATTAACGCAGCTAACAGACGAAGGCATGCAAACTCATACTAACGCTGAGCTTTTTAATGGTAAAAAGGTTGTGCTTTTTGCTGTACCGGGTGCATTTACGCCTACCTGTTCAAATGCGCATTTACCTGAATTTATAACCCTTAGTGATAAAATTAAAGCAAAAGGTATTGCGGCAATTTACTGTGTATCGGTTAACGATGCTTTTGTAATGAAAGCGTGGGGAGAATCTCAAAATGCCCAACAAATCGATATGTTAGCAGATGGCGATGGCAGTTTTACTAAAGCGTTAGGGCTTGATAAAGACACCGGCAGTTTTGGTGGAACACGCTCTACGCGCTATGCAATGATAGTCGACGATAATGTAGTAACAGGACTGTTTGTTGAAAAAGACAAAGAGTTTTCAGTAAGCCGTGCTGAGTCTGTGTTAGAAAAACTATAACCGCTTTATTAAAGCCCTAAGTGCATGCACTTAGGGCCTTTTTAATTATGGCTGGTATTGGCCACTTAATGTTAAACCCGAAAAAGTTCTGTAAGCGTTAACGCTTAAATGCCACGTACCCGCTTGCGGATTGCTAAACGTACATGTTTCTGCGTTGCCGTTTTTATAAGGACGACAATCGTAGCTAGATGCGGTAGGTTGGCTGCCAAACTTAACAAATAAGTCAGCATCACCTGTACCACCTGAAGTGGTGACTGTAAATGTGCTCATTCCTGCTGGCACATCTAAGGTATAGTGCTTCCAGTTACCTGTTGTAGCCGTTACATCGCTCACCGTGCCGCCACCGGCTTTTGGTGTAGTTGAACCGCCACCTGTAGAACCACCTGTAATATTACCCACTAAACTAACGCCAGAATAAGCCGAGTAGCCACGAAGCATTACATGGTATGTACCAGCGGTTGGGTTATCAATAGAACACTCTTCGCTATTACCGCCTTTGTACGGACGACAATCGTAGCTTGAGGTAGTTGGTTGGCTGCCTGCGCGTACGTATAAATCTGCATCGCCGCTACCGCCACTCATTGTGAACGTAACATTCGTTGCGCCACTTGGTACTGTCATCGTGTAATACGCTTGTGAACTTGCAGCGCCGCTTAAGCCTGTTTTAGCTTCACCATCTGTCAGTTCGCTATCGCCACCGGTAGGAGGTGTTGTACCGCCACTTGCTGCGGCTACAGCGGCTGCTGCATCAACAATACCTGTACCACAACTTGTACACGTTGCTGGGAATGAGCGGGTAGTTGATTTTAAAATGCTTTCTATTTCATCTGGGGTAGCATTTGGTTTAGCTTGCTTTATCAGGGCTGCAACACCGGCAACATGAGGCGCTGCCATTGATGTACCTTGAGAGAACGCATAGCTATCGCTTGAAGGTGTAGACGAGCCTGAATTATAGGTTGATAAAACGCCTTCAGAGTCGTTTGCAAAGCTTTGTGCGCCGCCCGGCGCTGCAACATCAATATTGCTACCATAGTTTGAATAATATGCTCGTCCGCCGTTACGTCCAACAGAGGCAACATTAACAACGCCACTACAGTTACCTGGGTTATAGTTTGCTGAGTTATCGTTATCATTACCGGCAGCAATAACCACGACTGCACCGTTGCTGCGTGCCGTGTTAATTGCGTTTTGTGTGGTAGAGCTACACGAGCCGCTGCCACCTAAGCTCATGTTAATTACATCAGCAGGGTTTGAGTTGGCAGGAATGCCCGATACACTTCCGCCAGATGCCCAAATAATGCCATCAGCAATGTCTGACGTTAAACCACCACACTTACCAAGTACACGTACAGGCACAACTTTAGCGCCATAAGCCACACCGGCAACACCTTCACCGTTATTAGTAACAGCCGCAACCGTACCTGCTACGTGCGTACCGTGCCAGCTTGAGCCTTGTGCGCCGTTATTTCCACATTCGCCAGCAGCTACAGCATCGCCCGGATCGCGTGCGTCACTGTCACGACCGCCGCCATCGTTTGCTACCGATAGGTTAGAGATCATATCGTAACCCGGTAAAATGTTAGCATTTAAATCAACATGAGGGCGGTAGCCAGTATCAAGTACCGCAACCACTACGCCACTGCCTGTTGCAGTATCCCATGCGGTTGGTAAGTTTAGGCCGCCCGCTTGCTCAAAGTAGTGCCATTGATCGCCGTAACGAGGGTCATTAGGCGTTGCAAATGGTTTTAACATTTGATCCACTTCAATGTATTCAACATTGCCAGAATCAACCATTTCTTGCATAAATTCTTGTGCTTCTGCAGCGCTCAGTTTTTTATCTGCGCGCATAACGTGGTGGTTATTAAGCGCCATTGCACGGATGTACTTCGCTTTTACTTTACCTTTTTTAGAAGCGAAATTTTTTACAAAGCGTTGAGCACGCTTTTTCATATTTGCAGGGCTTGCGTCAGCAGACGAGATGCTTAGCATATCGTTCGCGCTATTTTTGTACTTAATAATAAACTGAGTTTCAAAACCCGATTGGCTTTGTAGTTTGGCTGTTGTTTCTGCCATAGAGGTAGACACATCTTGAGCAACACTTGCAGATGCTGCAAATACCGTACTAATAGTGAGCGCGATAGCGCAACGCTTAAATGATTTACTTGTTGTCATAATTATCCCTAGTTGTTATTAGTTAGTTCGTAATATTAAATTACGAAACAGAAACAAAGGTAAATGATCTGTTAATTTCTTTAAAATAATAATTGCTTATGTACCTATTTCTTTTAGTTATAACCTAGGTGTACGGTGCCTTTGTCGTTGTTTAGTATTTATCATATAAAACAAAAATAAGTATAAAGGATTGTTATTTTTACACTGTTTAGAAAAGCCTATAACTAGCCTTGGTTACATTTGTTGCTATAAATTTAATAATAAATTCTATTCAGAGTGTTTAAACAAACTTTGCTATAATCGGGCAAATTTTTGAGTAGGGCGAAGTAATGAATCAAGTAGATGTAATTGTGATTGGCGCAGGTGCAGCCGGATTAATGAGTGCAGCACAAGCCGGTTATCGCGGGCGTAGCGTTACAGTGCTTGATATGGGCAAAAAGCCTGGTCGAAAAATTTTAATAAGTGGTGGTGGGCGTTGTAATTTTACCAATGAAAATGCCAGTCCAGAAAACTACTTATGCAGTAACCCTCACTTTGTTAAATCGTGCTTAAGCCGCTATACCCAACACGATTTTATTGAGCTGGTGGACCGCCACGGCTTGGCATACCATCATAAAACCTTAGGCCAATTGTTTTGCGATAACAGCGCGCAAGATATAGTTGATATACTACTTACCGAATGCGAGTGGGCTGGTGTTAATATTAAATTGCGCAGCGAAGTGTTAAATGTGGCTAAAACTGATATTGGCTACCGTATTACCACTGAGCAAGAAACACTTACTTGTGAATCGCTAGTTATCGCATCGGGCGGTTTAACAATGCCCAAGCTTGGCGCCACTCCTATAGGCTATAAAATTGCAGAGCAGTTTGGCTTAAACGTACTACCTACCATGGCGGCGCTTGTGCCATTTACTTTGCATCAACACGATAAAGAACGCTTTGAAGGGCTTTCAGGAATTAGTATACCGTGCGAAGTGTCTAGCGAAGACGGCACTGTATTTAAAGAGAATATTTTGTTTACTCACCGAGGTTTATCGGGGCCTGCCATATTGCAAATAAGCTCATTTTGGCGAGCAGGGCAGGCAGTAAGCATAAACTTGCTCCCTGATCTCGATTTAAAACAGCAACTGGCTGATTGGCGAGAAACACAAGCCCAAAAATCATTAAAAAACAGCCTTGCGACTATTTTACCCAAACGCTTTATAGACATACTGCACGACAGCAAAGCGATTCCAGATTGTAATATTAATCAGCTTACCCATGCTCAAATAGATGAGTTAGCAAGCTATATTCACGCATGGCAAATAAAACCTAATGGCACAGAGGGTTATCGTACCGCCGAGGTAACTTTGGGCGGCGTTGATACCGATGAGCTGAGCTCTAAAACCTTTGAAGCTAAAAAAGCCAAAGGCTTATATTTTATAGGCGAAGTAACCGATGTAACAGGCTGGCTTGGGGGCTACAACTTCCAGTATGCGTGGAGCTGTGGGTTTGCATGTGGGCAATATGCATAAGTATTTCAGCGTATTGTGATAGATGAGATAAAAATATTACACTCTTAATTAAGGTGATTTTAAAGAGTGTAATATTGGTGCGTATATTTTTGCTGTTAAGTATTGTCGCTACAAGTTTTAATGCATTAGCATCAGAAAACTACAGCGATCATGAAGCGTTTTGCTTGCAACAGCCCAAAACGCACTGTTTAACTTATATTGAAACGCGCCTTAATGAAGTCAAAGATAACCCTGCACAGTGGTACAAAATAAAAACCTACCAATTTGATTACTACTACGACTACCAACAGTTCGAAAACTTACTCAACGCTATTACTCCTTTTTTAGAGCAAGATAAGCTGCCCGATGTATTTAAGCTACAAATGTATTTTTATTACGCGAAAGCACTTAACTATATTGGCAAAAAAGCAGAAGCTAAAACGTATGCCGCTAAAGCGTTTACCCAGTTAGACGGGATATATAATGCTTTTGGTGACCCTTTAAGATTAGTGGAGTTGGCTAACCTACACTATGTGTTTGGTAGTAAAAAAGCAGCGATGCGATTACTAAGAGATGCCGAGCAGCGCTTTGCAAAAAATAACGATCCTATTTTTCATTTAGAGCTGCACATTAACAAAGCGCATATTTACTTAAAATGGCAGCAATACGAGCACGCAGTAAAAAGTAATTTAATGGCCTATAACGCCATAAAAAACACCAACCACGCTGCTAAAATAGTGCTTGCTAGCGGTAACTTAGCGTACAGTTATCAGCAAAATAAAGAGTATTTAGAAGCTATAAATTATTATAAAACCGCATTCAAATTTACTGAGCCCTCAAGCATTTACCATGCTATTTATAGCTTACGTTTAGCGCAGGTATATTTACAAATAGGTAAAAAGGTACAAGCGAAAGAGTGGCTTAGTCGCATTGATAGAAACGCCACCGAGTTTGGTAAAGGCCATGCTGCATTGTATAGCAAGCTGCAGCACGCCCTTAGCAATAATTAATTTGCAATCGCTGCTTTATATGGGGTGTTAACGCCTGCGTAACGCGGGCCAAATATTTCTAAACCTTTAGGGCCTGTAAACTCCTTTGGCGCTGGTAAAATTACAACGGCTACTTTCATGCCTACCTCGTAATTAGGATTAGTAATTGGTGTGCCTGTTTGGCTGTTAATACAGCATATTAAATCAGGAATGGTTACGTGCACTTCGTCATTTAAAAACGCGGCCATGTTTTCGTTTTTAACCGTTATTTTGTAGTTGTTATTTACAAACTCGCCTAACCCTTTAAGTGTTACTTCGCCTAACGTAAATCCCTCTACGGTGTTAAATTCAAATGTGCTTACCTCGCCTTCAAAGGCAACAAAGCCGCCGCCGTGCTTGGCAATTATGTGTGCGGTGTTAGCGTGCTGCTCGTTGGCTTCACGCATTGCTTTACCAAGTTTAAGGGCTTTGCTAATGGTGCCATGAATAACCGCGTTTTTCATTTGCTCAATAGGTAAAATATGATCAATGGCTGCAATGTCGTTACGACTAATTTTAGCCAGTGCTCGCACGACTGTTTCGGCGCGTAAGTCGTCCACTACATTTTCACAAATAAAGCACTCACCAAATTCATTCGCGGTAATAATGGGCGCGGCGGGTAAGTTATTTAAATAATAGGTTGAATGGGTGATCTCCGGTACTGCGCGCCCAGCGGGGTCGGCATCAATAATGTAGCCGTCAAACATTGCAGCTAAGTAAAACGATACTGCGGTGTTTGAGCCGCCAAGCTCACAACAAATAGTGCCATAAATAGCATCGTTACCTGTGTATTCAAGGGTGCGCTGGTAAGCAGCTAAAATCGCATGCTTAGTGCTGCGGGGTAGGTTTGCATAAGCGCGTTCTTCTTGTTCACTTAAAGCAGATATTGCCCCTAACATGTAAGGCGTACAAACAAGCTCACCCGCGGGGACTTCATCGGCACTAATTAGTTTAAAGGTTTTACCCTGTGCGAGTGCTTCGTCAATATAGGCAATGCCTTCACTTAACTCACCGCCGCCGCCAGTGCCTAAAATGGCGCAGCCGTATAAAATATCAATAAGTTGGTCACGATTAAGAATTTGCATGTGTGTATCGCTATTGGTTAACTCATACCCATCCCCAAAACAGATCACTTAATTAAGCGGATAGGTATAAAACAGCAGGCATTAAAAAAATACCTGCTGTAAAGGTGAAAAAATTAAAATTGGTAACTGAGCTCTATACCGTAACTACGAGGCTTATTAGGTTGGCGCACTAAGTCTGTAACCCCATCGGCCAGTAGAAAAATATCTTCAATAGCGCGCTCATCCGTAAGGTTCTCTACGTAAACTTGAACGCTCCACTGCTCTGATTTAAGCCCTACACCGGCATTTAGGTAGGTATAACGCGACGACTCAACATCAGGAATATCAATACTGAATGTTTTAGGGCCTTCAATTAATAGCTCAGCGCGCGAGAACAATGACCACTCACCGTTTAGTGCTAAGTTATGATTTGCCGACAGCCCGTAGTTATACTCAGGCACCCAAAATTGGGGCCTGCCAGCCAGTTCGGGGCGCAGTGCAAAGCGTTTAATTTCTGAATCAACAATACCTGCACTGAGGTTAATACTTAAATTGCTGGTGGCAGCAAAGGCGGCTTCTAGCTCTAAGCCTTTGGTTTGTACTTCGTTAATAGAGAGGTTTTCAAGGGTGAAGGTATCTATATTAAATTGGGTAAATTGCGCATCGTCTTGCTCAATAATAAACGCGGCGCCATTAAGGGTAACTTTGTTATTAAACAAAGCGGTTTTAAAGCCTACTTCGTAGCTGTCAGAAATTTCTTTATCAAAGGTGCGGCTAATACCGTCGGCTGGCTCGTTAAAGCCCCCACTTCT
Source organism: Pseudoalteromonas sp. Angola-4 (assembly GCF_028599265.1). Lineage (NCBI taxonomy): Bacteria > Pseudomonadati > Pseudomonadota > Gammaproteobacteria > Alteromonadales > Pseudoalteromonadaceae > Pseudoalteromonas > Pseudoalteromonas sp. Angola-4. Next base: position 21,640 of record NZ_JAQREK010000009.1, read on the forward strand.
AAAACCACGCGAGTAGCCGGTGTAAAGCAGTAGGTCGTCATTCATTTGGTACGCCAAGGTAACTTTTGGCTGTAATTGGCTAAACGATTTTTTAGCGTAAGTGGCGTCTTTATTGGTTGGGTCGAACGACTCGCGAGTATCGTGATCGTAACGCATCGCACCGGTGAGCTCTAACTGCTCGTTTATATCGTAGTTAAACTGCCCAGCAAGTGCCCATGCATCGCTGCTGTTGTTATCGATAATTGAAAGGTAGGGCTCGTCATTAGCAAAATCTGCACGCGTTAAAATTTCGGCATCGGTAAAATCATCGTAAAATAATACCGCAGTATCGCGGTCGCGCTGTTGATAAAACGCCGACACCGACCATCTAAAAGCCTGATCCGACTGGGATATAAACCGCGACTCTAGCGTTAACGATTCAATATCGTATAACCCTTCTGTGCCAAATGGGGCTCTAAAAAAGCCATCTTCGTCAATAAAGGTGGCATCGGCAGAGTAGTCGCCATCGTAAAAGTGCTCGTTTTCTGAATTGCTGTACGCGGTGACAAACTCAAATTTACCTAAATCGTAATATTGGGTTAGCTTGGCGCTTAGCTCATACACATCACGCTCATCTTGGTTAATAATATTTTGTGAGGTATTAATTGAAAAGTCTTCAATGGTGTCATCGCTCACCCCTTGGTAGTAAGCAAACCCAGCTTCGCTTGAGGTGTATTTACCTTTAAGATTTATTGAGGTGTCTTCGCTTAGCTCAAACTCTAACTGTGAAAAAACCGATTGCTCTTTTAACGGGTCGGCGTAATCGCCTGTGTAGGTATTTTTAATCAGCCCATCGGTATCTTTAATGTAACCACCGGCTCTAAAATAAGCGGTGTTTTCATCGTTAAGCGAACCCGATACAACCGCATTCAAATTATACGTGTTGCCATTACCTATTGAGCCTTTAATTTTACCTTCAAAGTCTTCAATGGGTTTTTTAGTTGTCACAATAACCGCACCACCAATGGCGCCGCGGCCATACAGTGCGCCTTGTGCACCACGCATAACTTCAATACGTTCAATATCAACTAGGTCTTGGTTTATAAACTCTAAATCGGGGGCGGTAACACCATCAACTACAAACGCTAATGGCGGATCGCCCACCTGCGGTGTAATTAAGCCACGAATAGTAATACGGGCAAGGCCGGGCCTAAAATTATCGAGCTGTGATAAGTTGGGAGTTAAATTAGCAACATCACGAAAGTTAGTAATACGTGATTTTTCGATTGTCTCGGCGCTAAATGCGGTAACAGAGTCGGGCACGTTTTGTATCGACTCAACACGCCCGCGCGATATCACCGAAATTTTTTCTATAGTGTCAGTTACTGTTTGTTGTTGTTCTTGCGCATGCACATAGTTTATGCACGACAGGGTGACTGCCGATGCTAATAGTGTTTTACGAAAGCGTATTTTGTTGTATCTGCTCATGTTCTATGTCCTAATGTGACTATCATGGTGATGTTACTTAGTGATAAACATTGTCGCTTTTTCAGACAAAATAATATTTTGTAAACCCTTAATACAGCACACACAAATTGCTGAAAATAACGCTTAAGCGCGTAATTTTATGTATTTGTTGACCTTAAATTTACAAAATTAATTATTATTAAATGTGAAACCGGTTATGAAAAAAACGATAAAAATAGACAGGTACAATCAAAAAATACTAGCAATTCTGCACCTAACTGCCGATTTAACAAACGTTGAATTGGCCGAGCAAGTTAACTTGTCGCCCAGTGCATGTTTTCAGCGAGTAAAAGCATTAAAAGAGGCGGGATATTTTAGAACCTTTCATGCTGATATAAATTTAGAGCAAATTTGTGAGCACGTGTTTGCCTATATGGAATTTACCCTAGAGGACAATAACCTAGCAGCGCGGCGTAAGTTTTTAGCTGACATACACAACATTCCCGAAATAATGGATTGCATGCAATTAAGTGGTGATATTGATTATATTTCTTTTTGTTGTTTTGCCGATATTCAAGCGCTTAATGCAATGTGCGACAGGCTAACCGGTAGCTCACAGTATGCAATTAAAAAGCTGACTACACGCATAGTGCTTGAGCGCGCTAAGTTCTTTTTAGGCTACCCGCTGGAAAAACTTAAATGGCGAGACGAAATGAAAGTAGACGATGAAGAGTAGCCCCCTAATTTAGATTAATAAAAAGGCGCTTTATGCGCCTTTTTATTGTTTAAAGTTATTGCTGAATAACCGGTTTGGGGGCAATGGCTTTTGCAAACAGGGTATAAATAACGGCCGTTAATATAATGGCGTCAATCACGCTAATACCGCTCATTGATACGTTAAATAAAGTGCCATTACACACCGCATATGCCGCGCCTACAAACCATGCGCTAAATGCGGGAAGTGAAAAGTTAGCGTTATTTGCCAAAGCCGCTGCGTTATAAGCATGGGGTTTAATAAACAGTGCATCAACAATAATTACGCCCGCTACCGGTACAAAAATATCAGACAAAAACGCTAAAAAGCTTATAAACATATCTAAAATATTTATAAAGGCGGCGCCAATTCCCACCAAACCTAATAACACAATAACCCACTTTTTATGCCAATGCGGGAAGGTAGCCTCCACGCTAAGTGCTGTACTGTACAGGTTTAACGAATTTAAAATCCAGCTGCCTGCTATCACAATAAAAAACGCTGAAAACCCCAAATTAAGCGCAAGCATTAAGCTTAATATTTCGGTTTCTTGCATGGCGGCTGCGGCAAACACAGCCACAAAAATAACCAAAAGCTCAATAACCATATACGCAATAAATGAGGTATACACGCCGCCACGTTTTTGCTTAGAAAAACGGGTTATATCGGGCAATATTATTGCGCCAATAATAACGCCGCCAACAATGGCTGCTACACCATCTTCAAGAGAAAGCGCTGCTGATTTTTCTAAATTAATAAAATCAACCAGTGGCATACTATCGAGCGCGCCAAAAAGCATCATAGCGGTGACCGCAGCCAAAATAGGGATCATGATAGCGGCCAGCACATTAATGGCTTTAAACCCATACAGTGTGGTTATGAGCATGGCGCAACCTGCGATTATATCGATGGGCCATTCGGGCATAATAATATTAAATTCTGCACTGAGTAAGCGCACCACGGCATTAGAAAACAAATCAATATTTACGCCAAACCAGCCAATTAACGATAAAGCAAAGGCAATATTAACAATGCCCGCGCCAGCATTACCAAACGCTATTTTTACCAATAAATAAGAGCTTAAGCGGCTTTTTACACCTATGGTGCCCATAGCCCCACCAATAAGGGTTAATATAAGTGAGCCAATAACTAACGCCCACAGTGTATTACTCACACTTGAACTTTGATGTATTTCTAGGCCGGTGATAAAAGTGGGCAGCGAAAAGCTGAGCATAGCGGCTATGGCTGCAATGCGCGGCCAGGCAACAAGTTCGTTGCTATTAATAGTGTGGGGTTCGTTCCCGTTTGGCATTGCCTGTTTCTCTTTTTTATTATCTTTTATATTACTATACGCCGCTGGCGTGCAAAATTTTTTATTATTAGGTGTTTATTCAAAATATGAGGTTTAAAAAGTAGGGCGCGCACAAAATTATATTTTGTGGTGATTATTTTTAGGGTATTAAAGGCGTAATCATTTAGGCAAAAAAAACCGCCAAAAAGGCGGTTTAAAGGTCTACACAACACAATTAAATGTTTTACCTTATTGGGTTATTTTAATAACGCCAACACGTCAAAACAGGCACCCATAGTATGGTAATCCGTTTTACCAATTGGGCTTTTCATGGTATCTATTTTTTTGTTATCTACGGTTAAAATTCTAAACCACGCCCCGTATTGATGATCAACTAAGTGCTGCCACGAGTACTGCCAAATTTTGTCATACCACTGCTGGTATTTTTCATCCCCGGTGGTTTCATAAAGGTAGGCTGCACAGCACAGTGTTTCGGCTTGCACCCAAAAGTACTTGTCGTCATCACATATGCTTTTATCTGGCGCAAATCCGTAACAAATACCGCCGTGTTGTTTATCCCATGCAACGTCTATTGAATTATCAAATAACGCTTGAGCGCGCTCTACAAGCCAAGTTTGTGGCTTATGCTTATTTAAAAACATTAATAGTTTTGACCACTCAGTTTGATGACCTGGCTGAAAACCCCACGGGCGAAACAAATTTTTAGGATCGTCTTTGTTATACTCTAAATCAACCTGCCAATTTATATCGTAGTGCTCCCAAATAAGCCCACCCATTAAATTAGCTTGGCGATTAACCATGTTATCAGCCAGTGTGAGCGCGCGATTTAAAAATAGCTCATCTTGAGTGGCTTCATAAGCGGCAATAAGTGCTTCGCACGTATGCATATTGGCGTTTTGCCCGCGATACGGATCGCACTTAGTAAAGTCATTGTTGTGCTGATCTTTATATAAACCCGCTTTTGCATCCCAAAAATGCGTTTCCATTGTTTGAAATGTATCGTTTAGGTATTCGCGTGCCTCTGTAACACCTACACGGTATGCCCAACTGTAGGCTAAAATCACGAACGCAAAGCCATAGCAGTGGTTGGTATCATCAAGTACAGTGGCGTTACCTTGCTCAACACTTAATAACCAATTGTAACCGCCTGTTTGCTCAACAAAGTGGTGCTTACGAATAAACTCAATACCCGATTTAACACGGTTTAGGTACTTTTCGTCATTAAAGGTTTGGTACGCACGTGCATAGTTAAATACAAACCGAGTAGAGCTTACTAGGTGGCGAGTTTGCTTATCAAATACCTCACCATTATCCGAAAAGTTTTGGTAAAAACCGCCGTGTTCGTCGTCTATGTTTGGCTCGTAAAACGCCAGCGTATCGGCAATATGTTGTGTTAAAAATTCGCGGCTTTTAAAGTTATCAGGTGTGAGGCTCATAGTGCGCTCCTAAAATCGTTAAGCGATTTTTCGTTAGGAAGAGACGTAAATGCCCCTTTGTAAGATGCTGCATGAGCACCACATAACGAAGCAAATTCAAAAATAGTTGTTAGTGTTTCGGGGTTGTCGCAAAGCTTACTAAAAGAGCTAGGAGTCAGGTTTTGTAAGCCTAGTTGATACAGCAATCCACCTACAAACGCATCTCCTGCGGCGGTAGCATCAACCATAGTAACCTTTTTAGGGTGAAGCGTTTGCTTGGCATTTTTGGTATACCAATGCATCGGGTTGCCTGCATCGGTAACCACAAATAACTCACAGCCATTATTGAGAGTGTCGGCTATAAATTCTTCACCCGTTTGCTCACCCGCTAAGTATTCAAGCTCTTCTTTAGAGGCTTTAATAATAGAGCAGTGTTTTATCAGGGGTAAAATGTGTTCACGCGGGTTAGCATTACTAGGCCATAAGTTGAGGCGTAAGTTAATATCAAAACTGACAATTGAGTTATTTTGCTTGGCAAATTCAACCCCATACGCGGTGGTTTTACGTATGCGCTCGTCGGTTAAGGTGTTTGAGCAAATATGAAAAATATCGCATTGCTCAAACCATTCACTGCTAAAGTCACTATTAGTAAAGTGCAGATCGGCGGTGTTATCACGGTAAAACTCAAACGTACGGTCGCCGTCCTTATCAAGTGATACAAACGCAAGGGCGGTTTTTGCTTGGTCGGTAAAGCGCATAAAGTCGGTTTTTACGCCTTGCTCTTTTAAGGCGTTATGTAAAAAATCACCAAAGCTGTCGGTGCTTAGCATGCCAGCAAAGTAGGCGTTACCACCTAGCTTTGCAATAGCTACGCTTACGTTTGCAGGCGCACCGCCTGCAAACTTAGTAAACGCTTCGTGCTCGCTGTTGTTTTGGCTTAATTTATCAGAGAGTAAATCAACCAATACTTCACCAAAACATATTGTGTGTTTCATAATGCTGCCTTAGTTATTAATCAAGTAGCCAATGCAGCGCAATAGCGGCTGTCCATGAGAAATCTTTACCACCACAGCCAGCGCCTGTTTCTGGGTTAAAATATTCGTAGTAACCCGATTTAAGCACTAAATCGCGCGTGTCGTCCTGAATTTTATCTGCCGTGGTCACAAACCCTGCTTCTTTAAGGCCGATGGCTATCATCCAGTTAATGTGTAACCAAATAGGGCCGCGCCAGTAACGCTGTGGCTCGTATTTTTCTTCTTTAGGGTGGGTAGATGCCACACTAAATTGACTCGACTCAATAAAATCTTCTGTCGCGGTATTAATAATACGCGTTTGCTCGTCAGTTGTTAAACCAGCATAAACGGTTAGTAGTGCCGCCGATGTTTTAACTTTAGCTAGGCTGTTGGTTAACACGTTTTTACAGTAAAAGTATTCGCTTTGCTCACACCATAACGTATTAATTGCTGCTTGAGTTAGTTCTAGACGCTGTGCTAAATAATCGGTACGAGCATCGTTTAAACCGAGTTGTTCACCCATTTTGAGTAAATCTTTTGTCGCACGGTGCAAAATAGCAATAATACCTAGGTCGTTCATTTTGTACGGGCAGGTTTCGTAAATTACTTTGCTATCAAAATTGTTACGTTTAAAAAAGTCTACTAGGTATAAGAAACGGTCATACTCGCTTTTATGCGGGCGCTGCGACGAATCAACATGGCTGGTGTCGCGGCGGGTGTATTCCCAATCAACACCAGGTACAGCTTCAAGGGCATCATCCCACGATGGGCTGTTATCCATACCCGATTCCCACGGATGATAAGTGACCACTAAGCCTGTGTTTTCAGGATCGCGGTCGTTGTACCACCATAAATGGTAATCAACAACTTGAGAAAATAATGCTTTAACTTTTTGCTCTGCAAGGGTTTTATCTTGTGCGCTGGCAAGCATTTCTTTCATTACTGTTGCCACAACGGGTGGCTGCGAAATAGACGTACTTTTAATTTTTTTATCAGAGCCCCACACATCTGGACCAGGGAAGTAGGTAGTTGAATCTTTATGAAATAAGATATGTGGTACCATGCCGTCATCCCACTGGCCTGAAAATAACACATCAATTTCTTGCCACGCACGGCTCTCGTCAGACTTCATCCACCCTAGGGCTGTAATCGCTGAATCCCAGTTCCACTGAAACGGGTAAAGGCCATGCGTAGGGACGGTATAGCCACCTAAATCGTTTGCTATAAGTGTTTTAGTAGCAAGTTCTGTAAGCGATGCCGCTGTGGCTGCATCAAGTTTACCGTTGATTGTAGTAGTCATATTGGGTGCTCTTTGTGTGTTATTTTCGATTTTGATAATATTAAAGCACTCATTATGGGTTGTAAATGTTTTTTTTCTGTGCTTAAATCCTGTTCGAAGTAACAAAAAACTAACATGTATACTTGATTATTTCGCACTTACTTAGCCACACTCTAAGTAATTACACACAGACAACTAGCACAATTGGAGAATACCCGTGAATAAAACTACGATCGCCTCTATTGTATCTTTATGCCTCACACAAGGCGCGTTTGCCGCAGAAGAGACTGCGCCAGATACAGCAAAAAAAGAAAATAACGTTGAACGTATTATCGTCTCTGGTACCAGCAAAGGACGCGTTATTTCAGATACCCCACAGTCAGTAACCTCTATTAGCGAAGATGAGTTAATAAAGCTTTCATCAAGCAGCCAAGCAGATGTATTACGTTATATCCCAGGTATTAAAGTAGAAGGGGGCGGTGGTGAGGTTGGAACAAACCTACAAGTAAGAGGCTTACCTTCATCGGGTCAGTTTCAGTTTACGCCACTGTCGTACGACGGTTCACCTAGTTTGAGTGTTTTTGGCTTAAACTCATCGGCGTTTGATGTGTACTACCGAAACGACTTAGGTATTGAGCGTGTAGAATTTGTGCGTGGCGGTGTGTCTAACTTATTTGGCCAAGGCTCTGTAGCGGGTATTATTAACTATATTTCTAAAACAGGCAGCGATGATCCGCAAAGTACTGTGCAAATGGAGCTTTCTGATCAGGGCCGTACCCGTTTAGATTTTGCTACAAGCGGGCCGCTTAACGAAGATGGCCTTTATTATGCGCTGTCGGGCTTTTACCGTTACGATGAGGGTCCGTTAGATACAGGGCTTGAGACTAAAGGCACTCAGCTGCGCGGTAATATTCGTAAAGAATTTGATGACGGCTCTGGCTCATTTACTGTGTATGGCCAATACATTGACGACCAAGCGCAGTTTTACCTGCCTATTCCGCTTGATGGCGACAGCCGCGAACGCTTAACTGGTAACGATGGACGCGAGGTGGAGTCATTACAAACTGCTAATGTGTCTAACCTCTCTTACGATACTGCCAATGGTCGTTATGAATCGCCAATTAGTGATGGTGTGGTAACTAAAGGTGGCTCAATCTCGGTCGTATTTGAAAAAGAGCTCGCTAACGATTTTGCTATTAACATGCGCAGTAAATACGCAAAGTACCAACACGAATTTAATCTATTTTTAGATGGCGACGGTATTATTAATGTACCTGAGAGCCAAGAAGAGTTTTTAGCTAACCGTGGCTTAGGTGATGTAAGCAATGCAGCGTTTACTTACACTGCATCGGGGCAGGCACTGGCAAGCGATGACTTATTATTTGCTAATCGTATTTTAGATAGAGACCGCCCAGCAGAGGATTTTTCTGCCGAATTTAATATTGTTAAAAGTATTTTTGTTGGCGATTTTAGCCACGATATTACCGTAGGTACGTTTTTCTCTCACAGTGAAGCCGATGACGATAACGTTATTACGACCTACTTGGGGGAATTTAACAATAACCCTGAGCTGGTTGATTTAACGTACACCAATGCCGATGGTGATGTTGTTCAGTACACACAAAATGGTATTAGTGGCCCAGGTATTTCTTACACCAACCAAACAATTAGCGCTACCCGTCGTGCGCTTTATGTAGCGGACCAAATGGAAAGTGATGATTGGATTATCGACTTTGGTGTACGTTATGAAGAAATTGACGGCAAAATTAGCCGTGAAGGCAGCCAAGTTGTACAAATTTCTGATGATCCATCACTTGCGCCTAATTTGCAGGTAAACACCACAGGCAGTGGTGTAATGACCTACGGCGAAGTAGACACCTCTGAATTTGCAGTATCGGGTGCAGCCTTATACCGCTTAACCGATAACTTAAACGTATACGCGAATGCATCTCGCGGGTTTTTCTTCCCTGAAATTAGAGGGATTCAGTTTAATGATTTAGGTGAGCCTGCCAGCTACGAAGCCGAAATTGTTGAACAAGGCGAGCTTGGTATTAAGTTTTTTGATAACGACTTTAGCGGTAGCATTGCGTTATTTAGAACCGACCTAAAAGACAGACGCAGCGTAGACTTTGTTAACGATGGCAACGGTGGGGTATTAGAGCTGCCTGTTATGCAATCAACCAAAGCAACGGGTGTGGAGCTTACGGGTCGCTACGATATTACCGACGAGTGGGCGGTTGATGCCAACATGACCTACACTGACCACGAATTTACTGAGTTTGACTCAGACCCTTCTATTATTGGTAACGAGTTACGTCGTAAACCAAAAGTATTATTTAACTCTTCTATAAGCTACACCGCAGATAATTGGGATGCTGCTTTGTATCATAACTTTACAGGTAAAAACTTTGCTAACGATGCAAACTCTGTAGAGCTTGATTCATTCCACTTGTTTAGATTTGATGCGGGTTATAACTGGCAAATCGCCCCAGAGCAAACCGTACGTTTAAGCGTAGGGGTATTTAATTTGTTTGACTCGGATGGTGTTACCGAAGGCTCGCCGCGTTTAGGCAACAGCCAAACGTCAGACAATCCTTACTTTGTAGGCCGTCCAATTCTCCCACGACGCGTTACATTTAGAGTCAAATACGACTTTTAAATAAATGCTTTACGCCTATTAACCTGTTTTGGGGTTAATAGGCTTTTTGCATTGTGATGCATTTTTCAGCTAAGTTAGCGATAGGCTTGTTTTTAGGGACTGTTTTAGAAGTAAGCATATAGCTGTTTAGTTTTTTATTTTTGAGAAGGCGCTGTGTTTTCTTAATGTGAATACGCGAAATAATTATGAATATATTAGATTTTTCAATAGTTGCTCTTTACCTTGGTGCCTTATTGGTAATGGGGTTTATGCTACGCGAACAAACCAATAAAAGTGATTACTTTTTAGGAGGCAAAAGCTTAGGGTGGAAACCTTTAGCTTTGTCGGTAATGGCCACTCAGCTTTCGGCCATTAGCTTTATTTCGGCTCCTGCATTTGTTGGTTTGCGTGAAGGCGGTGGTATGCAATGGCTCTCGTATGAGTTAGGTGTGCCGCTGGCGATGATTTTAATTTTAGCGACTATTTTACCTAAGCTTTATAAAAGCGGTATTGTAAGTATTTATGATTACTTAGAAATGCGTTTTGGTCGTTCTACCCGTGTGCTTATTAGTGTGGTGTTTCAGTTTAGCCGCGCATTTGCCACCGGCATTATGATTTATGCGGTATCGCTTATTCTCCAAGGCACCATGGGCATAGAAGCATGGCAAGCCATTGTGCTTACCGGCGTGATCACGGTGTTATATTCACTGCAAGGGGGTATGAAAGCCGTGGTGTATGGTGATGCAATTCAAATGATCATCATTGTACTGGGAACTATTGCTTGTATTGGCTTTGGACTTTATCACTTAGGTGGGGTTGATACCTTTATTGCTAATGTTGATTCGAGCCGATTAGAAGCCATAAAATTTGATTCGTTTGGATTTAGTGGCGATGGTTTTGGCTTTTTACCTATGATTTTTGGTGGTGTGGTGCTTTACGCCTCTTACTATGGGTGTGACCAAACACAAGCGCAACGTGCACTTAGTGCAAAAGATCCTAAAAACTTACGCTACATGATTTTAGCCAACGGCGTAGTGCGTTTTCCTATTACTATTTTATATTGTGTGTCGGGCTTAATTGTAGGCACACTGGCTATGAGCAATCCTGAATTTTTAGCCAAAATTCCAGCCGATAACCCAGATTGGATGATGCCAATCTTTATTTTAGATTACTTACCACATGGCTTAATTGGTTTATTAGTGGTGGCTATTTTATCGGCGGCTATGTCATCACTTAGCTCTGCTATTAACTCGCTTTCGGCGGTAAGTATTGAAGACTACAGCCGTATTTCGAATAAAGAGCTAGACCAACCAACCTACTTAAAACTGGCTAAATACTTAGGGCTTATTTGGGGGGCAATTACGTTAATTTTATCGCTTTATGCTGGTGATATCGCACCTACTATTATTGAAGCCATTAACAAAGTAGGCTCGTTATTTTATGGCCCAATACTGGCGGTATTTTTAATTGCCGTAGTTAGTAAGCGCAGTGCTGCGCTGCATGCAAACATAGGCTTAATTAGTGGTGTGTTAATTAACTTGTTGGTGTCGGTATTTGCACCAGACGTATTTTGGTTTTGGTGGAACTTTATTGGCTTTGTGGCTACAGCGGTGATTACCTTTACGACAAGCATTGCGATTCCACGCGAAGTAAACGAGGTTGCTAAAGCGCAAAACGCTGAGACTATCTCAAACTCAATTTTAACCGGTAAAGATATCGTTATGCTGCTTAGCATGTTTGTTGTGATGGTATTAATTTGCCTTGCTATTCCATCAATTTTTTCGTGAGCGTTAACCCATGGATTCTAAAAAGTCATTTTTAATCGATTTATTTACCACGGCGGTAAATGCCTGTAAACCCAGTGCTTGCATGAGTAAGTACTTGGAAAATATAGATGCCAGTAATGGTTTATGTGTGGTGGGCGCCGGTAAGGCCGCCGCCGAAATGGCCGCAGAGGTTAACCGTTTTTATGGTGATAAATGCTTTGGTGCGGTAGTGACACGTTATGGCTACGAAAGTGCCGGCGATACTGGGCGCATTAAAGTGCTTAGTGCTAATCACCCAACGCCTGATGATAACAGCTTAGCAGCAGGTAAAGAGTTATTGGCGCTTGTAAAAAATAATCCGGCCGATATTCCTATTTTGTTTATTATATCAGGCGGCGGCTCGTCGCTTATGTGTTTGCCGGTAGATGATGTACCGTTTGAGCAAAAGCAGGCGCTTAATCAGTTTTTACTTAAAAGCGGTGCAAGCGTTGATGAAATTAACGTTGTGCGCAAACAGCTCTCGCTTGTTAAAGGCGGTAAGTTAGCGCAAGCGGCTAAATCGGATTATGTCACGCTGATTATTTCGGATGTAGTAGGGGATAAGCCAAGTGATATTGCATCAGGCCCCACAATTAGCGATAACAGCACTAAAGCCGATGCGCTGGCTATTTTACAAAAGTACAACTGGCCGGTTATTAACGAAATTGAAGCGCATTTATTAAAGCCTGAGCAACCACGCGCGGCTGATACTCAAGGCAAACACTTTATTGTGGCTAATGCCCAGCACGCGATTGACAGTGCTATTGATGTAGCGCAGCACCAAGGCTGGAATACGCAAGTACTGGGGTACGACATTCAAGGTGAGGCAAAAGAGGTTGCCCGCGCACATGCTAAAATTGCCCTTGAGCAAAAAGCGCAAGGTAAGCGCGTTATGTTGTTCTCTGGCGGTGAGCTTACAGTAACGGTAGCCGATGTTTATGGCGATGGTGGCCCTAATCAAGAGTACTTAATGGCATTGGCAGAGGCGCTTAACGCCGAGGCGGGCATTTATGCCATAGCCTGTGATACCGATGGTGTAGATGGCAGTAAAGACGTTGCCGGTGCGTATATAAATAGCAGCACGATTGCGCGCGCACTTGATGCTGGCGAAAACTTACACGCTCAGTTAGAAGGCCATAATAGCCATCAGTTTTTTAAAGCCATTGATGATTTAATTATTACTGGGCCAACCAATACTAACGTTAACGATTTTAGAGTGATAGTGATTGAGTAGGCGCGCTCGCCTACTTGTTCTTTAAAGTGGTTTAACGTAACCTTGTGCTCCAATTTTATTAGGGTTAATAGCTATGTTTTCGCTAAATAACAGTAACTTATTACGCTCAGGATTTGAGCTTGGAAAAGGCGACAAACTTTTTCAAGACATTGAACGTGATATTATTAAAGTGGTGTTTTGGGAGCAGTGCGTAACACAAAGCCATATTGTGAGCGCCACCCGAATTCCGCAGCAAACTGTCTCGCGTTTACTTAAATCGTTAACTCAGCATGGCGTAATAATGCAAACCGATACGCTAATACCTAATAAAAAGGGTAAGCCTGGGTTTGGTATTGCGCTTAACCCCGAATACGGCTTTACCTTTGGTTTAGCTATTTTGCTTGATGCTATTTCTGTAGCGGTTATGGATTTTACCGGTAAAGTTATTTACACCCATATGCAGCTTATGTCAGACATGAGTATTAATAACGTACTTAAAAGTGCGCAAAAGCTGGTGGACGATATAAGCGCAGAGCATAACATTGCAAGCGAAAAAGTGCTGGGGATGGGCGTGGGTATATCGGGCTTTTTTAGCTCTATGGACGGTAAAATGAATACCCACCATATGCTAGAGGAGTGGTCGCAGGTTGATATTATCGATATTGTCTCTAAGCATTTTCAACTCCCTACGTGGGTGGTGAATGACGCTACAGGCGCCGCCGCTGGCGAAGGGGTTGCAGGTATAGGCCGCGAGTATAAAAACTTTGTTTATATGTTTGTCTCGGCGGCATTTGGAGGCGGAATCGTAAATAACGGCGATGTACTGCGTGGTACTTACGGTAATGCTGGCGAGCTTGGCGATATGTTACCGCCAAAGTTATACGCTCATCCCAATTTAGAGTTACTAAAGCGTATTTTGAAAAAAAATGGTGTAGCGGTTGATTCAATTTACGACCTGCACGATGACTTTGACCCAGAATGGCCAGGCGTAGAAGAGTGGCTATTTAAAGTTCAAGACTCGTTTGATTTAGTAGCAACTTGTTGTTCGGCGCTATTAGATGCAGAAGCGATTATTATTGGCGGCCATATACCTAAAGAGCTGGCCGAAAAAGTAATAGCGCGTACTGAGGTTTACGCACAATTTAGACGCGGTGCTAAACGCCCAATGCCTAAGCTGGTGGTCTCAAACATTAATAACTTTCCGGTCTCGATTGGTGCAGCCACTTTGCCATTTAGAGAGCTGTGTTTGTAGCTTAATAATAGAAACGTTAAAACAAAAAGCCGATATTGATTTATACAATATCGGCTTTTTTAGTATTTAAACCGACTCCTTAACTAAGTGTTATTGCGAATGGGTTTTACTCTTCAACGAACGGTTCACCTTCTGTCATCCACTTAGCGGCTGGCTTGCCTTTTAAGTAATGGTCAAAGTACTGCATCATACGCACTGAAAAATCGACCTGATTAGGAAACTTTTTCAAATGATGTGGTTCACCTTCGTATTGTAAAAAGGTGGCGTCTTTACCCGCACGGCGCAGGGCTAAGTAATATTGCACGCCTTCGTGCCAAGGCACTGCGTCGTCTTTATCCCCAAACATAATTAAAATAGGGGTATTTACTTTATCGGCAAAAAACACTGGTGAGTTTTCGATGTATAGCTCGGGTGCTTCAAATAAATTTTTACCTATGCGACTTTGCCCTGTTTCGTACTGAAATTGACGCGCAAGGCCCGACTTTAAACGTATGCCGCTGTATGCACTGGTCATGTTTGATACCGGCGCGCCCGATACAACCGCTTTAAACATATCTGTTTGGGTGATCATAAACGCACTTTGATAACCTGCCCATGAATGCCCTTGTAGGCCTATTTTAGCTGGGTCGGCTATGCCTAAGTCTATAAGCCTTTGCGTGGCGTTGATCATGGTTTGCGTTGTCGATTTACCTGGGTGGCCTATTTCAAAGCGAATGTCAGGTAAAAAGATTGCATAACCATTTGAGGTAAACATAGGGAAGTTAGGACGATGATTTAGCTCCATTTTAGGAAAATCATACATGCGCTGGCTCATGTAGCGGTAAAAATACACAACAACGGGCACTTTATCGCCTTTTTTGTAACCTGCAGGTTTAATTAATACCCCTTGTAGGTCTTCGCCATCAAAGCCTTTGTAGCGAATTAGCTCAGGCTTTTCGCCCCAGGAAAAACCCGCCATTTGTGGATTTAAGTGGGTAACTTTTTTAGGCGCTGTAAAGCTAAAGTCGCTTTGGTAGTAATCAGGAAACTGATGATATGTTTGCTCGGTAAAGAGGTATTTATCGGCATGTTTTGCCTTTTTAACTACATCAATACGTTTTTTGCCACTCAGTACATTAGTAACCGTTTGTGAGGCTAAATCAAGCTTGGCTACTTCACGTTGCTTTGATTGTAAGTTAACGGCTGATACAAGTAATGTATCGTTTTGAGCAAAGCCTACTTGGTTTTTATCAAGCTTAATAACGCGATATTGTGTATTGCTTGGTTTACCATTAGTTAAACGCTCAGCGCGTTGAGTGTTGACATCAAACGCCCAAATATCGTATTTGCTATAAACCAATACTTGGCTGCTGTTATTTAACCAACCGGCAAACCCATAGCCAGGTTGCGGTGATGGATAGTCGTGTTTGTCATCGGCAAACGTGGCATTAATAGCTTTGCTAAGGGCGGTAACTTTATTGGTTTTTAAATCTTTAAGTTGTACTTGGCTTTGTGCAAAGTAGACCGCATAGCGCCCATTAGGTGCAAGGCTTGGTGTAAACGGTGAATTTTTAATAATGGGAGTTTGCTCACCGGTATTAATGTTTATGCTGTAGTAGTCGGCAAAAAAGCCACCGTACATAATTTTTTCTAGGTGGGCTTGGTTAGAGTAGCCTAATACACTTTGGCTACGGTTAATGTTAAGCGCTAAATCGCTGACTTTTTCATTGCTTAGTTGTACTGCTTTTTGGCTTTTTAAATGAAAAACGGCGCTGTAATGGCGGTTTTTATTAACCTTGTTCCACTGTTGCTCTTCTCGTGGTTTTATTTGGGCATCGTTGTTGTGCCACACGTTTAGCGCTTTATGTTCACGAATCGTGTCAAAGTCATACAGTGATGCTTCGTCGGTGTACTCTTTTGCTTTTATTTTAGCGGCCAGCTTTGGGTGGTTTTCAAAATATAAGCGCTCGCCATTTTCAGACCAGCTAATCGATGCTGTTTTACCTATAACCCATTCTTTATTAGGGGAGTCGATAGTGCTAAGGGTGTTATTTTGCCAAAGCTTTAGAGAGTATTGTCTGCGACGCTCATCATCGTTTACGTAGTTACCGAGGTTAAATGCGGCTATTTCTTTATCAGGGTGCCAACTAATTGATTGTGCAACCACGCCTGGCTCATCAATTAATACGCTTTGCGCAAAGTTATTATTAAGTTCAAGCAGTACAAGCTGATTGTTGTTGCCATCACTAAAGCTTTGGCTGGCAAGTAGCTGAGTGTCACTTGGGCTTAGCGCATAACTAAATACATTATTTAAGCTGTGGGTGGTGCTGTTTTTTAAGTTTATTATTACTAGCTCAAAGCTTTTATCTTTTTTATCTGGTGTGATAGCGCTTTTTTCTTCGCTGTTATCTTCAGTGGGTGTGTCTTTTTCTGCTTTTTTATCAACTCGATAAGCAAGCCACTGGCCATTGTTACCTAAAACATAGTCTTTTACGTCGGCAAATTGCTGTTTTTCGCCGGTTTGGGTATTGACTAAAATGAGGTTGTTTTTAAGTGATGACTTTTTCTCGCTGGTCTCTTGCTCAAGCAGGGTGGGTACTTGTGTAAATGCCACCCAATTAGCCGCTTTGTTAATAACGGGCTTGGTGCCGCGCTCCACGGTGCTAATGAGGGTGTTTGTTGTTAAGTCATAAACTTGCCCATTTGCATTGCCACGGTAAGGCTTAGCGCTAAAGCTGAGGATTTTACCATCATCTGAAAGTTGGGTGTTTTTTGCGTACTTAAAATCGAATACGTCTTTAAATTCTAACGGCTTTTGAGCCCAAGCAGCCGGGCTCGCTAAGCTTGCAAGCAGTGCAGAGCTTAAAAAGGTGAGCGTTGTTTTCATTATTGATTCTCGTTTTTCACAGTACTTTTAATGTAATAAGTATTGTAGCGAGTTTGGTTTATATTTCGAGCGGATCAGATAAGCGGTATAAGAAAAGGGACGAAAGGGTAAACGTTAGCGCGATTAACTAGCGCTAACGGTAAAATAATAAAGTAAGGTTATAACCAAATTTTTTGTAGTTCAGGCCATTGTTTTTCAAATTGCGAACTTGGTTTTACTTTAAAGTCGCTGCGCACAAACTGGTTCATTTTACCTTCAACATAGGCCAGTAAAAAGTTAGCAAGGGTGAGTTCGTCACTTTGAAAGGTTTTACCTTCACGAAGTTTGCGCTCGCGCAGTACTTGTTTAAATTGCGTTTCTAGCTTTTCAAATAGCCCTTGTACACGTTCGCGTAAACGCTCTTGCTCGCCTTGTAGGGCGTCGCCGGTAAGTATGCGTGTAATACCTGGGTTTTTTTCTGCAAACGTTAGTAGCAACAACAAAATATTATAAACGCGTGTTTGGCTTTCTTTTTCGTTTTCTAAAATAAGGTTAATGCGCGATAAAAGCGTGTCTTCGATAAACTCTATTAGGCCTTCAAACATACGTGCTTTACTTGGAAAGTGACGGTAAAGCGCAGCTTCAGACACACCCACTTCAGCAGCAAGCTTTGCAGTTGTAATTCGTTGTCCTGGGCTGGTTTCTAACATTTGCGCGAGGGCTTGCAGTATTTGCTCTTTGCGATTACTTCTTTTTGTCGCAGGCATGAACCTTCCTTTTTTATTTGTTATTTTTAGCTGCTAATCATTTTTTGTTCAAATGAGTGGCTTATGTTAATGTTTTATTCAGTTTGTTTCCAGCACTTTATAGTTGCTTGGCAAGTTGTTTAATTACCTCAAGAGCAATGCGTGTTTTACTATTTACCGCAAGTGCTAACTGCTCATTTTGCCAGTAAAGTGTTAAAGCATTGTGATCGGAATTAAACCCTAAACCACTTTGCGATACATCGTTAGCGCAGATCATATCGAGATTTTTATTTTTAAGTTTACCCTTTGCATAGCTCTCCACATTTTGCGTTTCAGCAGCAAAACCCACAGTGTAAGGGCGGTTTTGCGTTAAGTTTGCCACGGCGGCTATTACATCGGGGTTTTTAACAAGGGTGAGGGTAAGCTCATCGCCTTGTTTTTTCATTTTTTGAGTCGCTACATTAGCCGCTCTATAATCGGCTACGGCTGCACAACCAATAAAAGCATCAGAGAGTGGGGCATAGGTTAATGACTCATTTAATAGCTGCTCAGCGCTTTCAATGTTTATTAAATTAACGCCAACAGGGGCCTTGATAGTAACAGGCCCTGAAATTAAATTGACATGAGCACCAAGCTTTAAAGCGGCCTCAGCCAGGGCAAAGCCCATTTTTCCAGAGCTGTGATTAGAGATAAAACGTACAGGGTCAAGCGGCTCGCGGGTTGGCCCTGCCGTAATTGTAATGGTTTTACCTGCTAATAATTGCGGCTGCTCTGTAGCAGTGCACAAAGCCACAAGCTCATGCGGCTCTAGCATGCGCCCAGCTCCTACATCGCCACAGGCTTGCTCACCTTTGCCTGGGCCCCAAATAAGTACGTCACGTGCTTTTAAAGTGGTTAAATTTGCTTGTGTTGCAGGGTGTGCATACATTTGCTGGTTCATTGCTGGGGCTATTGCCACTTTAGCAGGGGTTGCCAGTAATAGTGTGGTAAGTAAATCATCGGCTATGCCGGCGGCCATTTTGGCAATGGTATTACTCGTTGCAGGCGCGACCAAAATTAAATCAGCCCATTTGGCAAATTCTATGTGGCCCATTGCAGCCTCTGCTGAGGGGTCAAGCAATGAATCAGACACCATTTCACCACTCACCGCTTGCATGGTTAATGGGGTTATAAAATGCTTAGCTGACTCGCTCATAACTACTTTTACTTCGCAACCTGCCTCTTTTAAGCGCCTAACGAGCTCTGCACATTTATAGGCCGCAATGCCGCCGGTGATGCCAAGTACGATTTTTTTGTTTGTTAAGTTAGTCATGAGTGTTTTTTGCTTGAATGTATATGCAGGCTAAAATAACAAATCTTTGTGCTTTGAGCTAAGTTTTTAGGATTAAATAATCAGGCTAATTTTAAAAATTGCATTACAGTTATAAGACTGTTTTTTAATCATCAAGGATGAATAATGCAATTAACATCGTTACCTAACTCACTTCGCCCACGCGAAAAACTCATTGCAAAAGGCCCTAAAGCATTGACCGATGCTGAGTTATTAGCGATATTTTTGCGTACGGGCTTACCCGGTATGAATGTGATTGAGCTTGCACAGCACCTGCTTAACGAAAACAAAACATTGCATAATTTATTTAACGCCAGCCAAGATGAGTTTTGCGCACAAAAAGGGTTAGGGATGGCAAAATATGTGCAATTGCAAGCGGTGCTTGAGCTGAGTCAGCGTTACATGCAGGAGCGTTGCCAGCGCGATGCGGTGTTTAATTCACCAAATGCGGTGTATGAATATTTAACGCTGCAAATGCGCGGGCTACAGCAAGAAGTGTTTATGGTGCTTTATCTTGATAGCCAAAACCGTTTAGTAAAAGACGAAATTTTGTTTTATGGCACGATAAACTCAGCCAGCGTTTACCCCAGAGAAGTTCTAAAAGCGGCCTTAAAAAATAATGCTGCGGCCATTATTTTGGCACACAATCACCCAAGCGGGATTGCCGAACCAAGCCAAGCAGACAAACTTATCACTAATAAATTACAACAAGCACTGCAATTAGTAGACATAAATGTGCTTGATCACATCATTGTAGGAGGAGAAACGTGTGTTTCTTTTGCACAGCGAGGCTTGATTTAAGGTTGCTTGATGAATAAGTGTGTTAAAAATGAGCGGTTTGGACGGTTTTAGCAAATTAGTTTAATTTAAATGCAGTTTTTACTTTCCCTAAGGGCATTCGATCTTTATAATTAGCCGCTATCAAATTTACATATGAGCTGGTTGGATAGATCAGTATTTGATCTTTGCCTGTAAAAGCTGTATAAAGAGCGCCCTTCGATTTATCTAGGGCACAAATACATGGCCTTAGGTTAAATTAAGCTCGAGCGAAGTTATTGGAGATATATAGACATGTCTAAAGTATGTCAAGTTACAGGTAAGCGTCCAACGGTTGGTAATCACCGTTCACACGCGAGAAACGCGACTAGACGTCGTTTCCTACCTAACCTACAAACACACCGTTTTTGGGTTGAAAGTGAAAAACGTTTTGTAACACTACGCACTACTACTAAAGGTATGCGTATTATCGATAAAAAAGGCATCGACGCGGTACTTACAGATATCCGTGCTCGCGGCGAAAAAGTTTAAGGAACTGAATCATGCGCGATAAAATCCGTTTAGTTTCAACTGCTGGTACTGGTTTTTTCTACACTACCGACAAAAACAAGCGTAACATGCCTGAAAAGATGGAAATCAAAAAGTTCGATCCTAAGGCTCGTAAACATGTGATTTTCAAAGAAGCTAAAATCAAGTAATTTAGTTTTCTTTCAGAATTGTAAAAACCCAGCTTATGCTGGGTTTTTTGTTTTTAGCACTTATCAATATTAAACAGCCCCTAAAATATTTTATTAAATCTACAGATATAATTTAGGCATAAAAAAACCTTGCAGGTAAAACCCACAAGGTCATTATTTTTACAGCTTACAGCTTACAGCTTACAGCTTACAGCTTACAGCTTACAGCTTACAGCTTGGCAAACACGTCTTGTAGTGGTGGTACTACTTGCTTTTTACGGCTTAGTACGCCATCTAGCCATACTTTATCTTCGCTCGGCTTTTCACCGTAAGCTTGTTCTACAAGGTTTGCATCATCTGAAGCGATCAGCATTTGTGAGCCTTCTTTCATGATGTCGGTAAGCAGTAAAAATACTGAGTGGCGGTTGCCTTCAATTTTTAGCTTAGCAATATCGGCTTCTAAGTCTGCTTTAATTTCGTCAAACACTGCAAGGTCAATAACCTCTAGCTGGCCAATGCCCACTAGGTGACCGTTCATGTTGAAGTCTTTAAAGTCACGCATTACTAAGTCACGCACAGGGGTGTCTTCAACAGCTGACTTAACACGGAACATGTCCATGCCTAGTTCTTTAAAGTCTTCAATGCCGGCAATTTCTGCTAGTGCTTCTACACATTTAATATCAGCCGTTGTACAGGTCGGCGATTTAAAAATAACGGTATCGCTTAAAATTGCACATAGCATGATGCCAGCAATATCTTTAGGGATTTCTACGTTGTAGAAGTCATACATCATTTTAATAATGGTGTTTGAACAGCCTACCGGACGGATCCAACACTCAAGCGGTGTAGATGACGTTAAATCGCCTAGTTTATGGTGATCGACTACGCCAACAACACGTGCTTGGTCGATATCATCTGGTGCTTGTGTTTTTTCTGTGTGGTCAACAATATATACATCTTCGCCAGCGTAGCTTAATTTAAGCTCAGGTGCTTCGAAGCCAAATTTATCTAGGATAAATTGAGTTTCTGGTGACACTTCACCAAGGCGTGTTGGAATTGCTGGCTCATCGATTTGGTTTTTTAAATAAGCAAGTGCAATTGCACCACAAATAGAATCTGAATCTGGGATTTTATGGCCCACTACATACATAGACATTGACGGAACTCCTTTAAATTTGCCGATATTCTACCAAAGTCTGTGGCCTTTAACATATAGACAGTGCAATTAAGTTTTAGTTACACTTTAAAATCTTGAATTTACTGGGTGTATAAATATGCGACTGGGCCGCAAAGGTTGGAACAACGTTATTATTTTTTCGATGTTGATTATGATCTTCTTTTTAAATGGCTGGCATAAGCAGTTTTTAGGGGGCGAAGACGAGCCTACATTACAACCGGTACTGCCATTGCAAAGTTTTGTGTTAACACTGAGCTTTGTTGATCAGAAAATTGAACGTATTGGTACAAGTTGGCGTACAACCGCATTAAAAGAAAATACGCCCGTGAGGTGGGATGCATCACAGCAGCAATTAGCTGAGCTAATTAACCATTGGCAAACGGCTGCGTTGATGCAGGTAAATGAGTCTGTTGTATTTAATCCAAACTCACCATTGTACGTGGCCACCTTTGAGTTGGCTGGCGAGCGCTTACCTTGGGTTTATTTACTGTACAAAGGTAACGGTAAGTATTATTTGTTGGAAAAAAATAGCCAGCGCGTGATGGGGCTTGATTTAGCGACTGCAAAGCAGTTATTTCCAAGTGTTGATTTTTCAAAAAGTGAGTTGCATTAATGCCTGAATTACCAGAGGTAGAAGTAAGTAGACTGGGGATCACCCCGCATGTAGAAAACCACGTGGTGACGAAGGTAAATATTTATAATGCCAGCATGCGATGGCCTGTGCCTGATGATGTTTATCAGTTAGAAGGGTTGAGGGTAGAGCGAATTGAGCGCCGTGCAAAGTATTTATTGCTGCACTGCGACTTAGGGAGTGCTATTTTACATTTGGGAATGTCGGGTAATTTGCGCGTTGTGGATAAACGCGAGCCGCTTAAAAAGCATGATCATGTTGAGTTTGTTCTTAGTAATGACAAGGCGCTGCGATTAAACGACCCACGCCGGTTTGGTTGCTGTTTATGGCAAGCACCGGGGGATGTTCATAAGTTACTCTCAAAACTTGGCCCTGAGCCGCTTACGGATGATTTTTTTGCAAAGCGTGTATACGAGCAATCGCGAAATAAAAAAGTCCCCGTGAAGCAATTTATTATGGATAACGCGGTGGTAGTGGGCGTAGGTAATATTTATGCCAATGAGTCGTTATTTAAGGCGGGAATACACCCAAAACGCGAAGCAGGCAAAGTATCGCTAAAGCGATATCAAACCCTGATCCCTATTATTAAAGACACTCTAGCAGCGGCAATAACACAAGGCGGTACAACCCTTAAAGACTTTGCCCAAAGTGATGGCAAACCAGGTTATTTTGCACAGCAGTTGTTAGTGTACGGACGAAAAGGAGAGGCGTGCGTAACGTGTAAAACGCCACTTGAAGAAATTAGACTAGGGCAGCGCAGTACGGTGTTTTGTAAGCACTGCCAAAAATAGCCGTGTTATAGCTCAAACGGTGCCACACCGACGGCTTTCATTTTATAGCCCACTTGGGCTATTTCACCAGACCAGGTTTCGGTACTGATAACGCCGGTAACAACAATCGCATCATACAGGCTCTCTATGGGTACGCCGCCTTTTACTGTTACATGAACGATTTGATTTGGCGGCGGGGGCGGTACGTGAATACACGCGCCAAAGTATGGCACAAGCAAAAACTCAGTAATAACTTCACTGTCGCCCTCAAGTGGGACAACAAACCCCGGTAAACTTACTGATTGGCCATTTAATGCTTCAACCACAGGAGCATCTAACTCTGGCTGCACCCAGTTTTGTTCACTACCTTCGTGGTTAGCCTGTGCTTGGGTATCTATTTGTACATGCCCTTGTGGGATTAAGTCTTCCCAAAAAATTTCTTTCGGCGGGTTTGCACTACTGACAAAGCTAATAAGTAGGCAGCTTACTAGCATGCAGTAATAAAGCGCGGATTTAAAAAGTATCATGAAATTCCTAAAGTTAAGTTTTTATACTCATACCATCGCTAAGCGAATAAAAGTAAGCGCGGGTAGCTGGTATTAAGCCAATTATAAACCCAGCGGCCATAATAACGCCTATTAAAGTGAGTTCATAGTAAGAGAGCATGGCAATATTAACGCTTATTCCTGCATGGCTTTGCAAATAGCTGCTACTGATAAGCATAACGCCATAATACAAACCACAGCCAACTAGGCAGCCTAATAACGTTGTAAATAACGACTCCATGCTTATTAGTGTAAATAGCTGCCATGGCCGTGCGCCGACTGAGCGCAATATAGCAAGTTCTCTTCGGCGTTGATTTAAATTGGCCAGTAGTGCGGTCAACATGCCCAATAAACTGACTAATATAACAACGCCTGAAAACAGTAAGAGTACTTTTTCGACAATGGCGAGCATTTGCCACAGCTCTTTTAAGGTCACTGTGGGCATAATGGCCAGAAGTGGCTCTTTTTTGTATTGGTTGATATTACGCCTAATTTGCAATGTGTATAAAGGCGAGTCGAATCCCATTAAAAACGCAGTAATTTGGCTTGGCTCACCGATTAGGTTGTTATGCTCATCGTGCTCATCGTGCTCATCGTGCTCATCGTGCTCATCGTGCTCATCGTGCTCATCGTGCTCATCGTGCTCATCGTGCTCATCGTGCTCATCGTGCTCATTATTCGCAGAATGTGAACCACCATGTATTAAATCAATAGCTGCTAGAGGTATGTGTAAGGTTTTATCTACTGGCGTGCCAGTGGCGTTTAAAATACCGATAACAGTAAACGGGTTGTCTTTATGATGATGAAAGCTCGTATTACCCATGCCGTGTGAGATTACTACGTTATCACCTAGTGTATACCCTAAACGGCTCGCTACATCGCTGCCAAGTACCACCTGGTTTAAATGCTCAAACGCGTGGCCTTGTTGAAAACTTAACGTTTGCTTTTTACCAAAGCGATAGTGGGTAAAGTAATCGCGGCTTGTACCTAGTACAGCTTGGCCTTTGTGGCTGTCGCCTAAACTAATAGGAATGCTCCATTTAACACCACGCTGAGCTGCGATGTACTGATAACTTTGCCAGCTCACCCCATTATTTGCGTAACCTATTCTAAATACAGAGGAAAGCAGTAATTGAATATCGCCGGTGCGGGCGCCTACAATTAGGTCTGTCCCAGAGATGGTATTACTAAAGCTGGTTTTTGCATCCACGCGAATTCGCTCAATACTTAGTAAAAGCATCACGCTAATGGCAATGGTAAACAATGTGAGCAGTACACTTGCTCGGCGATTTAGCAAACTTTTATAAGCTAACTTAGTCAGGATCATAACTGCTCCTGTAAGCTAACTAGGCTAATAGCACGATTAAATAGCGGTTTTAATGTTTCGTCATGGCTTACAAAAACTAACGTACTGTTGGCGCGCTTAGCCTGTTCGAATAACAGCTTTATAAAGCTTTCTCTATTTGCGGTATCGAGTGCCGAGGTGGGCTCATCAGCAATTATAAGCTCTGGGCTGCCAATAAATGCGCGAGCGGCGGCAACCCGCTGTTGCTGACCAATGCTGAGCGAGGCAACATCTTTACTATGATAAGACTCACTTAAGCCTAATGCTGTTAATAAGCGTATCGCTTCTTTTTGTAAGCTTGGCTTGGGCGCTGTTGTTTGCTGTAAGACTTTTTGTTTTCTGCTTTTTGAAAATTCACAGCCAAGCGTGACATTCTCAATGGGTGTTAAATACGGTAATAAATTAAAGTTTTGAAAAATATAGCCAATATTCTCCGCTCTAAATACATCTCTTTGCGTATTGCTAAGTGTATTTAAATCGCGATTTAAAATACGTATGTTGCCACTACTTGGTGTGTTTATACCTGCCAATAGCGCAAGCAGGGTTGATTTACCGACGCCGCTG
Source organism: Pseudoalteromonas sp. Angola-4 (assembly GCF_028599265.1). NCBI lineage: Bacteria > Pseudomonadati > Pseudomonadota > Gammaproteobacteria > Alteromonadales > Pseudoalteromonadaceae > Pseudoalteromonas > Pseudoalteromonas sp. Angola-4. The sequence continues at coordinate 47,174 of NZ_JAQREK010000009.1, forward strand.
GGACCATGTAAAAAAATATGCTCGCCTTTATCAATTCTAAGGGTTGGGATATTTAGCGTAGGCTTGGCATCATTTTTATGCCATTTAAAGGTTACATTATCAAGCTCAATCATACAGTGTGGTGTTACCAACCCCAATACTTGAGGTCTTTACGCATTTTAAAGCTTCTAATTATATTTATTGGCTTTGGTTTAAGTTTGTCGCTTTTGTGTAAAAACTCATTAGCTTCGTTAAGCACGCGTAAACTAGATTTACCGTCGCTATAAGGGTGAATATCTAGACAATAATTTTCAATATGCTGCATTAAATTTTTAGGTCTCGTTAATGCGTGCTCTATTGCTGCTTCTATTTTATCAGCCTCTGTCACATTGATTAAATGAGGCTGAGGCTTTTGATTTCGAAATGTAACAACGGGCTTTCTTAGTAATAAAAACATTAATAGCACCGATGATGTATCACACAGCATTATATCAGCCGCTTTGAGAAGAGGGATCACATTATCGGTTTCTATAAAGGTTAAGTTTTTATTATTTAATGCTTTATATTTATCTACCCATTCTTGGGGCATTTTAGGATGAAATTGCATTAAAATACGCCACTTCCCTTGCAGGCTAAATTGCTTTATTTGTTCATATAGTTTGGGAGCTAGTGACAGGTTTCGTGAAAAAGTAGAGCAAATTAGTAGTGTAGGACGTGGATCATTATTTACATAAGGGTTGTTTAGCGTATTACTAAAAAGAGGGTCTAATGTTGGCCAGCCTGTTTCTACTACTTTAAAAAAACCATATTGTCGCGCCAACTCTTTAAACTTGGTGGTGGTATTGGGACCCTGCGTACAGTATAAGTCGAAACACCCACGAATATTAAAGTGATCTTCTTTCCCTCTTCTATTTAGTTTTCCTGAATTAAAACCATGAAAAACAGCTACTTTTTTACCAGGAATAAAACTTGGAACAATATTACCAGGAATAAAAACTAAATCTGGATTCCATTTCTGGGTAGCGGGAATCGAGTTTAAACGCTTTTCATCATCATCTAAAAAGTCGGGGTTTACTTCATTACCCGCTAAAAACCACCGAACTTCTCCACCATGAGCTAAAATTTGCGCCTGAAGCGGCCTTAAAATAGCGTATGAATAATTTTGCGAAATATACATTAAGTATTTTTTATTTGCGGTCGCAGTTAGGTAGTCCAAGCGTTACTCCTCTAGTTAGCACGCTAAGTTTACCGCATTATTACAGCCATATAAATATTGCGTGGTTATTTAAACTGAGCTCTGGGTAATAAACCTATTTCTAGCAGCTATTTCAGCGCTAACTGCGTTGAGTTTACTTGCAATAGGCCAGCTATTGACGCGTAAATTCGCCTTACTTTCATTGAAAATCTCTGGCTAGAGAAAATAAATTTAAATATCGCCATAATACAACACGCCCTAGTCAGTCTCTTAACCAGACTTCAGGTTATTTAGTTTTCAGTGCTGATTGAGCTTTAGGGTAGGCTGATTTATTATATAGTGCTTATAACCCCATACCATACTTTGCTCTATGAGCATCCCTAACCCCGGAGATAGCATGACTAGCTATAAAGTTTTAGACGTAAACGATGACTTACCTATTCGCACTAAAGGTGCCGTACACAGCGGTAAAGTTCGTTCGGTTTATTGGCTAACAGATGAAGACAGCGCACGCCTCATTAAAGAAAAAAACTATAAAGTTCCGCAAGGAACTGAGCTGGCAATTATGGTTATTTCAGACCGTATTTCTGCTTTTGATTGTATTTGGCAAGGCGAAAATGGCTTAAACGGCGTGCCGGGAAAAGGTATTGCGCTTAACTCTGTTGCATCTCATTGGTTTAAGTTATTTGATAAAGCTGGCCTTGCGGGTAACCACATTGTTGATATTCCACATCCTTATGTATGGATTGTGCGCAAAGCAAGTACCGTAAAAGTAGAAGCGATTGCGCGTCAATATATAACCGGCAGCATGTGGCGTGATTACAGTAAAGGGGTTCGCAGCTTTTGTGGCATAGATTTACCTGAGGGCTTAACGGCAAACCAAAAGCTTGAAAACGTACTAATAACCCCTTCTACAAAAGGTATTATCGAAGGCGTGGCTGATATTCCACCTGTTGATGATGTGAATATTACGCGCGCTAATATCACTGATAATTTAGACGTATTTAATTTTAAATCGGCAGAGGATGTGACTAAATACGAAAAGCTATTGGTTGAGGGCTTTAAGCTAATTAGTGAAGAGCTGGCAAAGCTTGATCAAATATTTGTAGATACAAAATTTGAGTTTGGTTATGTAGAGGATTTAGACGGTAACCAACAGCTTATTTATATTGATGAAGTAGGCACCCCAGACTCTTCGCGCATATGGGATGGCGCGGCTTACCGAGATGGTAAAATAATCGAAAACTCTAAAGAAGGGTTCCGCCAGTTATTAATTTCTACTGTGCCAGAAAGTGACGTGCTGTTAAATAAAGACCGCATGGATGAGCGAGAGCAGCTTGCTAAAGACTTTATTTTACCAGAATCGGTCATGCTTGAGGTGTCTAACACTTATGTAGGCATTGCCAGTAAAATCATTGGTAAAGAGATTGTAATTCCAGAAGATCCTCGCCAAGAAGTAATTAATATTTTAGATACTGATTACGACCTTATTGTAAAATAGTACAACTAAAGTATTAAAATAAACAAAGCCCAGTCTTTATTTTTAGTTACTGGGCTATATTCCTTGCAATTAGTGCTGGTCTCTAATTAACTTAACCTAAGATTAACTTTTAGGTATTGATATGTTTAGGCAAGTGCAGCAAGTTTTTAATAAAAGAGGTTATTTACTCGCCGCTACTTTATTTTTTAGCCAAGGCGTACTGGGTGAAAATATTGATTTAGTAATTCAAGACCAGCATGGTCAGCCACTAAAAGACGCAATCGTTGAGCTTTATAAGGCGACAAAGTCAGAGCGCACTACGTTACCCGTTGCGGTAATGGACCAAGTACATAAAGCGTTTTTGCCTGATTTACTGGTGGTGCAAAAAGGCCAGCAGGTTAACTTTCCTAACAGCGATAATATCCGCCATCATGTTTACTCTTTTTCTCAGGCTAAGCCCTTTCAGCTAAAACTCTATTCAGGCCAACCTAAAGAGCCTGTAATTTTTGATCAACAAGGTGTTGTTGTACTAGGCTGTAATATTCATGACTCTATGGTTGGCTATATTTATGTAGCCAATAGTGAACACGTTTATAAAACTAATAATACGGGTAAGTTAACTTTAGACATAACGCCGTTACCGACTACGCTGAGTGTGTGGCATGCGCTACAAACTGCACCGTTGGAAAATAAAAAAATGATAACAATAAACAATAACAATGAGTTACTAATTAAGGTTAATACCTCCACCCCAGCACCGCGAAATACTTTTGGTAGTAAGTTTAAGGGCGGTAATGACTAACAGTTTAAAAAACCGCATTATTGTTTTATGTGTAGGCTTAGTGTTACTGACCACTATGGTGAGCATTGTTAGCTTTTGGTGGTCTACAAGTAAATTTCAAGAAGAAAAAGTAAATCAAGATATTAGCGTAGCGCAAAATGTATATAAGCAATATCTGAGCGCAAAAGAAAGCCTACTGCTTACTGCTGCTAAAGTACTCACTGCCGACTTTGGCTTTAAGCAAGCGGTTGCCACTCGCGATGCAGGCACCATAAGTAGTGTGTTGTTTAATCACAGCCAGCGTATTGATGCAGAGCTTATGCTACTGATTGATTTATCAGGTAAATTAATTTCAGCCAATACTAATGCAGATTTGTACCCTCAAAATTTAAAGCCGTTACTGGATGAGTTATTAACTTCGCCAGAGCAATCGAGCTTTGTTGTTCTTAATAATCAGTTATATCAAGTTATTTTACTACCTGTAAGGGCGCCTAGAACCGTTGCATACAGCTTAGTGGGTTTTAAAATTGATGACGAAGTCGCCCTAGAACTTAAAAACCTAACAGGAATGGATGTCAGCTTTATTGCTGAGCAGGACAACCTCGTAAGAAGCTCGTTGCTTAATCGCCCAGAGTTTTTTTCACCTAAAAACTACTTTAACACCACCACAACAACGCGTTTGTTTGGTGATTATCCTGTATATAAAAACCAAGATATTATGTTGCCCTCCCTACAAGGGGATGCGGTAACAATTTTGCTCAGTGCTGATTTAACGCAAAGCTATAACGATTTTGAAAACTTATTGTTTACGCTAATTATTATGGCCATTTTAACGATGCTGGTGGGGGTTATTACCAGTAGTTTACTGGCAAATAACTTAACAACCCCACTCTCACAGCTTGCAGTTATTGCCAGGCAATTTGCACAAGGTAATTACGCATTTGAATTTAATGCATCTAAACAAAGTACCGAAATAGCAACCCTTGCTAACGCCTTTGATAACATGGGTAACGATATTAACGAGCGTGAACAAAAAATTAGTTTTCAGGCACGCCATGATTCGCTTACAGGCTTTTATAACCGCTCGGCTATGCTTGAAGTGCTCGATGATGAGCTGACTCCCTCTACACAATACACCCTAGTTGCTATTGATATAAAAGGTTTACGGCATATAAACGATAAGCTAGGCCCACGCGTAGGCGATGAATGTTTAAAAGCGGTTGCTAATCGAATTAGTGGCTTTTCGGACGAACTTGGCGGCTTTCATGCGCGTATTGGTGGCGATGAGTTTTTAACTGTGTTTCCAAGTGCCGCTGCCAGAGAGAAAAAAAGCGGTATAGTTGGTTTAATGGCACAGCTATTAGCGTGTTATACCATTAAAACGTTAAAAATTAACTTACGCTTTAGCGCTGGGGTTGTCGAGTATCCCATGCAAGGTCTTGCCAGCGACGATTTAATGCGCCGCGTACTTATTGCCGTAGACAATGCAACAGATAGCCAAGACAGTATTCATTATTACCAAAATGGTGAAGACGAAGCGCATTTAGATCGTCTTAAAATGTTAGATGAGCTTAAACAAGCCATTAGCGATGATGATGGGCAATTATTTATGACCTATCAGCCTAAACTGCATTTACACACACAAAAAATAAATAAAGTCGAATCACTGATCCGCTGGCAACGTAAAGATGGCAGCTGGGTAAACCCAGAGCTGTTTATTGATTTAGCTGAGCAATCGGGGCTTATTGTTGAGCTTACATCATGGGTTGTTAACACTGTGGTTTCTCAGGTGGCTGATTGGCAGGCTAAAGGGATTGAAATGCAGGCAGCAATTAATGTATCAGCACAAGATATTGCCTCACCGAGCTTTCATTCAGCGTTAGTGCGTACTCTAAAAAAATACAATGTTGATCCATCCCTCATTACTGTTGAATTAACTGAGCGCGACATGATTGAAAATGAAGAAAAAGGCATAAAAGCATTACAAAACTTAAAAGCGATCGGTGTAAAAATTTCATTGGATGATTATGGCGTAGGGCAAACATCACTGGGGAGATTAAAAATGCTGCCTATTGATGAGCTAAAGTTAGATAAGTGCTTTATTTTAAAGTTAGATGAGTCGCGCAAGGATCAACACATAGTGCAGTCGTCTATTACCTTAGGGCATCAACTAGGCTTTAGCGTTGTTGCTGAGGGCGTTGAAAACAGAGATTCGTTAGACTTACTTAAACTTATGCATTGTGACCATGCTCAGGGTTATTATCTAAGTAGGCCTTTAAAAGCAGAATTATTAGAACAGTGGCTAAAGGAATATTATGAAAAAAGTTAAGTGTTTATTACTTGGGTTATTACTTAGCTCGAGCTTTTCTGGTTTAGCAAGCGATGGTAAATTATTAGCGACCCCCGGGGTTTCGCAAATAGAAGGCGGCGGGGGCGGCGGTATTGTGCCTTGGGCACAGCTTGCAGGTTACGCCAGCGAAGACGAGTTCTCTGTGAATGGCTTTTGTAGCCGTGCAGATGTAACAGACTACACTTTAGATGTATGTGGAGTACAAGTTAACCTATTTAATCGTGTAGAACTTAGCTACGCTCAACAACGTTTTGACGTGCCTGCACTTGATACCGAAATAGAGCAATCTATCACGGGCGCTAAAATTCGTTTATACGGCGACATAGTTTACAGTGACTGGCCGCAATTGAGTGTGGGTATACAGCATAAATCCCTTGATGATGGCGCTGTTGCGACCCTCGTAGGTGCACAAGATACTAGTGGCACTGATTACTACCTAGCAGCTAGTAAACTCCACTTAGGCGCTGTAGGGGGGCTTAACTGGTTTTGGAACGTCACAACTCGCTACAGTGAGGCTAATCAACTCGGTTTGCTTGGTTATGGTGGGGCAAATGATGATGCAAAAATTTTATTTGAAGGCAGCACGGCTGTGTTTTTGAGCCGAAGTGTTGCCGTAGGTATAGAGTATAGGCAAAAGTCTAATAACCTTAATTTGGGTGAACAAGACTGGAAAGATTTATTTGTTGCTTGGATGCCAAACAAACACGTGAGTGTCACCGCTGCATACTTAGATTTAGGTAGCATTGCAGGTGCGAGCGATCAAACAGGGTGGTACTTATCGGTAACAGGGTATTGGTAATGAAAAACGTTGTCATTTTATGGTTGTGTTTAAGTGCCCTGGCAGGGTGCGCAAGCTCAACAAATTTATCACTTTATCAAGAGCTTGATGGCCGAGCGGGGCTTGCGCGTATTGTAGACAGTTTTATTTACCAAATAGGTAATGATGAACAAGTACTGCATTATTTTGAACACAGCGACATAAGCCACTTTAGAGAAGGCTTTATTATGCATATGTGTATGCTAGTTGATGGCCCATGCAAGTACACAGGAGATTCTATGGTAGATATTCATACTGGGATGCACATAACTGAGAAAGATTTTAACCATGTGGTGGACTTACTTGTAAATGCGATGGAAGAGCAAAATATTAGCCATAGCATACAAAATGAGATTCTATCTAGGATGGCACCGCTGCGTAGTAAAATAATAAGAATTTAGGTAACATCTGTAAATTATTTACTCGTAGCAGTGAACCTTACTTTTGTAATAGTGTCCACTTAGTATTATTTCCTATAAACAATAATTGGCGCGCACAGCTTGTATGTCTTACCTATTTATATCCCGCAAAAATGTACACGCAAAGTACTATAAAAAAATAATCAAAAAGCTGAGTATGGATTGCCAACTGCATGTTATGGGGGCGCCAAAGCTTTCAGCTATACACTATTTAAGTAAAGCGTTTAAAGTTGATTTTAACGATGTTATTAATGCACAACTAAAACGTAAGCGCGCCCGTAATAACCTTTGGAACAATGCTTTAGTATCGGCGGTTTACAAAGTGGGGCTGCGCTTTTTTGAGCGTTTGCGTTACGCAAAATATTTAGCTTTATTAACTGAAGTTAACCCTGATGTAATGGTGATATGGAATGGTAATAAACTGCCTAATACTACCGTTGCTATGGCTGCCAAGGCACTGGGTATTAAGCAATTTTATTATGAAAATGGTTTGCTTCCGGGTACCACCAGTTTAGACCCTCAAGGGATTAACTTTAATGCGTCGCTAAGTCGAGAACCTGATTTTTATTTAAATTTTAATGCAAATAATGCCTTAAACTTTGATGCACCGGCGCTTGTCCCACGAGAAAACCATAAAAAACGCTGTGATTTTGCAGCTGAAAATATACCTGAACGCTACATATTTGTGCCTTTTCAAGTGCCTCACGATACGCAATTAGCGAGCTTTTCGCCATGGATTGACTCAATGGAAATGCTATACGATGAAGTTGTTAGCGCAGTGAAAGCATTGAACGACCCTAGTTTAAAGGTCGTTTTTAAAGAACACCCGTCGTGGCACAAGCATTACACCCATTTATACGATAAAGACCCAATTGCACTATTTGCAAACGGCAATAAAACCTGTGAACTTATTGAATGCGCAGAAGCGGTGATCACTATCAACTCTACGGTCGGTTTAGAAGCACTGTTACTAAATAAGCGCGTAATTACTGTAGGGCAGGCTTGTTATAATATAGAAGGCTTAGTTAAGCATGCTGATACTCGTGAGGGCTTAGCTGCCCAAGTAGCAGATGTAGCTCAAGGATGGCAGTTTAATCCGCAGCTACGCGATAAGTTTTTTTGCTATTTAAAGCATGTGTATAGTGTGCCGGGCGTTTGGAAACACGCCGAAGAAGAGCATATCAAAGCAATTGAGTTACGTTTTAAAGGGGCGGATAAATTTGCACAATACAGCAACAATGTGCCCAACGAACTTATTTAACCGCGTATTGTATATCAACATGTTGTGATTTAGCTGTAAGGACAATTTTTACAGCCATTTTTACAGCATGTTCCTCGCTTTAAAAAAAACCATTTACTAAACACCATGTAGCCATTTTGCATGGTGTAGTCTAGCCCTTCAATTAAATTTTCATTACCTCTAAATCTTTTAGCAAACTCAATTTGTGCTTTGATTGGCTGAGTATAAATATGCGCTAAATAAGCGTTTATTTTATTAAGCGTACATTGCGGGCATAAACAGCTTGTTGCTGACTCTTCAAGCGGTAAAATAGCAGGTAATTGGTTACACCAGCATGCGTTTATATCGTTTACATTACAAATAAGCGCAGTGTGGCATTGTGAGCAGTTTAATCTCGTCATTTTAAGTCTTATCAGCAGTAGAGCAGCAAGAATAACAAATATTATGAATATACAAAAAGCATTGGCCGAATTTATTACCTTTGGTGAGCAAAGAGATGATGCTATTAGCGTGATTATTTCTACCCCAGCAGAGGAAAGTGCTCCCGGTTATACACTCACAAAGCCGGTATTGATTGACGTGTTAACACGTTGTGTAAACCACGAAATAGAAATAGATGCTTTAGAGCTATGGGCAAATGTGGTTGAATCGCGAGATGATATAAATTGCGCCGAACACGAAGGGGTTATTTTTGCGCTCAGTAATAGTGAGCAAATGGGAGAGCTTGATAGCCAAAAGCTTGAACAATTACTGGCATTATTGAAGGACTAGATATTTAGGCTGACTCTTATTTTAGATGCCAACTTACTGCGGTTATATGTAACGAATAAATAAAAAAGCCGTATTTAAATTAAATGCGGCTTAGTATTTTTTACAACAGACAACTTATTTACTTATGATATCCCAAGCACGTTTCTACTTCGTTTTTAGAGCCTAATATTACCGCCACACGCTGGTGGATTGCATCGGGTTGAATATCCATAATACGCTCAGTACCCGTAGAGGCGATACCACCTGCTTGCTCAACTAGCATAGCCATGGGGTTGGCTTCGTACAGTAAACGTAGCTTATTAGGTTTATTTGCATCTTTGGTGTCGGTTGGGTAGGTAAATAAACCACCACGGCTAAGTACACGGTGCACATCGCCAACCATAGCGGCAATCCAGCGCATGTTAAAGTTTTTAGCACGTGGGCCGGTATCGCCAGCGAGTAAGTCATTAATATAGTTTTGCATTGCTGGCTGCCAATGACGCTGGTTTGACGCATTAATAGCAAATTCGTTTGTATCAGCAGGGATAGTGGCAAAGTCTTGTGTCAGTAAAAAGCTACCTTGGGTTTTATCTAGCGTAAACATGCGTGTGCCTTTACCTGTAGTAAGTGCAAGCATAGTTGATGGGCCGTAAAGCACGTAACCTGCAGCAACTTGTTTGTGGCCTGGCTGCATAAATATACTTTGATCGGCGGCATCTGAGCCTTCAGGGGCTTCCATAATTGAAAATATAGTACCCACTAGCGAGTTAATATCGGTATTTGATGAGCCATCAAGCGGGTCAAACGCCACAATGTATTTAGCGTCTTGGTTGCCAGCTACTGTGTAATCTTCTTCTTCTGAGGCGATGGCTTTAACTGACCCAGACTCCAGTAAAATATCTTTTAAAAGCTGATTAGAGAGTACATCGAGCTTTTTTTGGGTTTCGCCTTGAATGTTTTCATCAAGCGTTGAGCCTAATACGCCTGAAAGCGCACCTTGGCCAACACGAAACGAAATTTCTTTACATGCTGCTAAAATGGTTCTAATTAACGATAAAAGTTCTCTAGGACAACCGTCTTCTAGTAATACAGGTGGGAGTCTACGCATTCTATTTTCCTGATAACGTGTACTAGCTAATCTAAATGTGAGAGAGATTAACTTAGTGCGCTGAATTTCGTCTTAAATACCTGTATTGTTTAAATAGCACTGTAATAATGGTGCCACCTAATCGTACTTAAAACGCCAATAACAAAGATAAGATTATGAAAAAAATACCACTAATAAGTTACATATTCTTTACTGTGCTGTGCTCTATGATAACCCAAGCGCACGCAGCAATTAAGCCTATAGATGAATTTACTGCGCAAATGAATCACTTTCCTGGGTACTTTTCGTTTTATTACGATACTCAAAACGGCAAAGTGTTTTTAAAAGTAGATAAATTAGAGCAGCAATTTTTGCTTCAGCAAAGCTTACCCTATGGTGTTGGCTCTAACGATATAGGCTTAGATAGAGGCCAGCTTGGTAACACGCATTTAGTTCAGTTTGAGCGTTTTGGCGATAAAGTAATGTTGCGCGCGCTAAATACATATTATCGCGCTAATACCACTAACAAAGCTGAGCAGCAAAGTATTAAAGAGGCCTTTGCATCCAGTATTTTAGCGGGCTTTAAAGTGGTAGCGCAAAGCGAAAAAACGCTCCTGATTGATTACACACCCTATTTATTAAGCGATGTACACGGGGTAAGCCGTACGCTTGCAGCGAGCAAGCAAGGCAGCTTTAGCCTTGATGAATCACGCAGCGCTGTATATATGAATCGCTCAAAAGCGTTTGTAAAAAATACCGAGCTTGAAGCAGTATTAACGTTTAAGGGTACTAAACCAGGTAAATTTGTGCGCCAAGTAAGCGCCGATGCATACGCACTTACTGTACATATGCACCACTCACTTATTAAATTACCTGATGATAAATACACGCCACGCAAATTTGACCCGCAATCAGGATATTGGAGCATTGAGCATAAAGACTATGCAGCCCCCCTTGGTGAATCTATGTTTGTGCGCTATATACCGCGTCATCGCTTAGCTAAAAAAGATCCAAGTTTACCGATTAGTGAACCCGTTGAGCCCATTACTTACTACCTAGACCCTGGCGTGCCTGAGCCGGTTAAAAGCGCGTTACTTGAAGGCGGTAAGTGGTGGAATGATGCCTTTAGCGCAGCAGGCTATAAAAACGCATTTATAGTCAAAGTATTGCCGAGCAATGCTGATCCTATGGATATTCGCTATAACGTTATTCAGTGGGTGCATCGTGCTACACGCGGATGGTCTTACGGAAGCTCTGTTATAGACCCTCGTACCGGCGAAATACTCAAAGGGCATGTAACACTTGGCTCATTGCGTGTACGCCAAGATATTTTAATTGCAGAAGCCCTTGGTGCGCCTTATTTAAAAGGTAACGAGGTGGCTAAAAATTTACAGGCAATGGCACTTGATAGGATTCGCCAGTTAAGTGCACACGAAATTGGCCATACGCTGGGCATTGCACATAACTTTGCAGCCTCGGTGGGGGATAGAGCGTCGGTTATGGATTACCCGCACCCACTACTTAGCTTTAACGAGCAAGGCGAGCTTGATGTAACCCGCGGCTATGCAAGCGGTATGGGCGTATGGGATACCCAAGTTATTAAGTATGGTTACAGCGACTTTACCAATCAAGATGAAAGTGCTGAGCTTGCAGCAATATTAAAAGAGAACAAAACGATGGGCCTTGAGTTTATATCTGATAGCGACGCACGCGCAAAGGGCGGGGCACACCCTACAGCGCACTTATGGGATAACGGTACTAACCCAACGCAAGAGTTACTTAGAGTGCTTGATGTACGTAAAAAAGCGCTTTCGCAATTTGGTATTAACAACATTAAAACGGGCGATGCACTCTCGCAGTTAGAAGAAAAACTCGTGCCGCTTTATTTATTTCATCGCTATCAAGTAGAGGCTGCAGTTAAGCTAATTGCGGGGGTTAACTACGAATACGAAACACGTAACAACTCACCTGCTAAGGGCGCACAAGTGGTTGCAAAAGCGCAGCAGCAAGCGGCGCTTAGTGCTATTTTAACAACATTAAAACCGGCTAATTTAATTTTGCCTGAGTCGGTGTTAGCGCTTATTCCGCCAAAAGCATATGGCGAGTCTAAATCGCGTGAAAGCATAACAGGGCGTACGGGTATAACACTTGATGCGATGGCCTTGCCAGAAGTAGCTGCGCAGCATAGTTTATCGTTATTATTAAACCCACAGCGTTTAAATCGTTTAGCTCAACAACAAGTACGTAATTATAATTTTTACAGCTTAGATGAGTTGTTAGAGCAGCTTTACAGCCAAGTGTTTAATGTGTCATCACCTAATACAATGAAAGGCAAAATCACCCAGCGGGTGCAGTTTTTAACTGCAAAAAATATGGCTGATTTAGTCACTAGTGACAAGGTAAGCCCAGAGGTGCAGGCGCAGCTACGTTTCTACTTGGTAAAATTAAGTAAAGAGTACAATCAAAACTCAATGTTAAGTAATACCAGTGTAGGAGAAAGCGCGTTTAAACAGTATTTAGCAGAGCAAATAAAACAGTTTTTAAAAGTAGGTAAGTGGCCTGAAAACTTCAGTGGTTTACCAATGCCACCGGGCTCACCAATTTAATTATATGTTTTAGTGTGTAGTGGCTACTTAACCTGAGCTCAGGTTGCTAAATAAGTAGCCACGTTGCGGTGCCTAAAAAGGCAAAAATACCGACAATATCAGTTACTGTTGTAAGTACAACACTACCGGCAAGTGCAGGGTCTATATTCATTTTTTTCAATAAAATAGGAATACATGCGCCAGCAACACCAGCCACTACAAGGTTCATAAACATTGCAAATGCGAGCACGCCGCCAAGCATAAAATCCCATTGCCAAAGCGCAATTACACTGGCTATAAGTATTGACCAAATAACCCCGTTTAATGCGCCTATCGCCAGCTCTTTAGCCATTAAAAATCGTTGGTTAGTTTGGTTAATATGGCCCACGGCAATACCGCGAATAACCAGAGTTAAAGATTGGCTACCTGCTACACCACCCATTGAGGGCACAATGCCATTGAGTACAGCTAAAATAGGTAATATATCTAAGGTGCTTTCAAAAAAGCTGGCCACAAAGGCGGCAGCTAAGGCTGTGAGTAAGTTAACGCCAAGCCATACTGAGCGTTTTTTTGAGCTTTTTAAAACAGGTGCAAAGGTGTCTTCTTCATCATCAAGACCGGCAAGGCTTAATAAGCTGTGCTCTGCATCTTCACGAATAACATCAACAATATCATCAATGGTGACACGCCCAAGCAAGTGGGCGTTATCATCGACTACAGGGGCCGATATCCAGTTATGGCGCTCAAATAACTGAGCAACTTCGCTTTCATCCATCGAAATAGGGATAGACTCACAGTCTTCATCCATTAAATCTTGAACAATTTTTTCAGGCGGGTTAGTTAACAGTGTGCTAAGTGATAATGCACCTAAAAAACAGTTATGTTTATCAACAACGTATAAATCATCGGTGCCCTCTGGAAGCTCGCCGCGTAGCCTAATATAACGCAGCACAACATCAAGTGTAACGTCTGGGCGAATGGTCACCGTATCGGTGTTCATTAGCGCGCCTGCAGAGCGCTCTTGGTAAGATAAAGCCTGTGTAGCGCGTTCGCGGTCTTGCGTATCCATAGCGCTAACCACATCTTTGTACACGGTGTCAGGAAGGCTACGCAGGACTTCACCTAAATCATCGTGGCCCATATCCTCAGTGGCCGCGGCAATATGCTCAGGTTCCATTTGTGCAATGATACCTAAACGTACATCTTCAGAGAGCTCTTCTAGCACATCCCCTTGCACATCTGGGTCAACCAGTTGCCAAAGCATGCGTCTAATTTTATGCGGAGAGGATTCAAGCAGCAGTGCTGTATCACAAGGTGCTGTTTTTGCTAGCATGCGTCTTACTTGAACAAATTGCCCACTATTAAGTGATTTAGTCACTTGTTTTAGTTGCTGTAGTGGATAGTCTTGTTCAAACGCTTCTGGCATTGGCATCCTAAATATTTTTGTGTAATGGAAAGGTGTTTAGTAAGTGGTTTTGCCCACTGTTATTTTCTTTATTTTTTGTGCTAAACCCAATGCTGGGGCTAAATTAGTGTTTAAAATTAAGTAACCAAATTTAGCAGGGGCATGGCTTTATTACCCTAAATTAAAGCACTAAATTAGGCGAGTCGGAATACCTTAATTTACTAAATCTTTATAGTTTGGCCTGATAAGTCTTTAACTTATAAGGCTATGGTGCTTTAAGTTATTCTTGTTCGTTAAATCGTTGTGCGATTAATTGCCCAACCGCATGCAAAGCTTGCTCTGAATCAGGGCCTTCACAGACTACTTTAACTTCTTTACCTTTACTGCTTTCAAGTAACATTAAAGCTAATACGCTGTCGCCTGCGGCTTCTTTATCATCTTGGTGTAAGGTGATTTTAGCATCAAACTGTACAGCTAATTGCGCAAGGACCGTTGCCGCTCTGGCGTGTAAGCCTAATTTATTTTTTATTAAAAATGTGTCTTCACAGCGCATAAATTACTATACCTAAACTGAACAGGTTATTATTTTAAGGTTACTTTTCTTGCTCACGATGACGAATTTTGACATTCGGATGCGTCATAGCAAAGCTCTCACCAATGGCTTGCGCTAAATAAACCGAGCGGTGTTGACCACCAGTACAGCCAATTGCAATAGTGAGGTAACTACGGTTATTACGCTCTAAGTGTGGCAACCAAGTTTGTACAAAGGTTTGAATTTGCCAAGTGAATTTTTGCACTATGCTGTGATTTGCCAAAAAATCTTTTACTGGTTGATCAAGGCCCGTAAGCGGTTTGAGTTCAGGCTCCCAGTGGGGGTTTGGCAAAAAGCGAGCATCAAAAACATAATCAGCTTCTTTAGGTATGCCGTGTTTAAAGCCAAACGATTCAAACGTTACAATAAGTTGCTTATCTTTTTTACCCAGTATTTTTTCGCGAATTGACTCTGCTAATTGGTGCACACTTAAATCGGTGGTATCTAGCATAAAGTCAGCGCGCGTTACGAGTACATCAAGCAGTTCTTTTTCTTTTTTTATTGCTAAATCAAGCGGCAGTGAATCGATGGATAAAGGGTGTAATCTGCGTGTTTCTGAAAAACGTTTGATCAGTGTTTGATCATCACTATCTAAATAAAACAGTGTGGGTTTAGCAAAGTCAGGAAGGTACTCGAGAATATCGTTAAATTCGTCTTGTTCTTTGGGAATATTACGAACATCTATGCTAACGGCTATTTTGTCATAGTTATCTGAAACACTTCGCACTAAAGAGGGCAGTAGGTTGACCGGAATATTATCTACGCAATAATAGCCTAAATCTTCAACCACGCGTAAAGCAACCGACTTACCTGAACCAGAACGGCCGCTTATGATAATTAACTCCATTTATAGCCCTTAGTATTTACTACGATTGATCAACAATTACTTGATACAGCTCTGCATCGGTTTTAGCACTACGCAGCTGTTTACAAAATTCTTTGTTGCTCAGTTTATCAGCTATGGTTGCCAGAGTCTTTAGGTGCTGTTGGTTATCGCCATCTGGTACGATGAGTGCAACAAAAATATCAACAGGGCAGTTATCAATAGCATCAAAGTTAACAGGAGTGTCGCTAACAAGTACTAAAGCCAGCGGCTCTTCTACGCCACCCATTCTGCCATGAGGAATGGCGATACCCCGGCCAATACCAGTACTGCCTAGCTTTTCTCTGCTTGCCAGCGCATTAAGAATATCTTGTTGTGGTAAGTAGGGGAGCTTTTCATGAGCAAGCTCACTGATAAACTCTAAAATTCTTTTTTTACTACTAAAAAGGACCGCAGCTTTGCTGCAGTCCTGGCATACTAATGTACTTAATTTCATAATATTAGTGTCTAGCAAGCTTCTCTTTATGTTTTATGACTTGACGATCGAGCTTGTCAATCAACGAGTCTATAGCGGCATACATATCTTGGTGCTCTGTTGAGGCAAATAAATCTGCGCCACTTACATGAATAGTCGCTTCTGCTTTTTGGTTGAGTTTTTCTACATCGAGAATGACATGCACATTGCTAATATGATCTGAGTGCCTTTCTAGCTTTGCAAATTTATTATTTACATAGTCTCTAAGTGAATCAGTTACTTCTACGTGACGACCAGTTAGGTTTAGTTGCATAAGCATTTCCTCTTTGTTTTTTACGTCTTATATCAAACTCTTTCTCTGATTTGACGGTGGAATAGCTAGCGATTCACGGTATTTTGCTATTGTGCGTCTAGCTACTTTAATTCCTTGCTCTGCCAATATATCCGCAATTTTACTATCACTCAATGGTTTAGCTGAGTTTTCCGCGGCAATTAGCTTTTTAATTAGGGCACGTATTGCGGTTGATGAACACTCGCCGCCATTTTCAGTGCTTACGTGGCTTGAGAAAAAATACTTAAGCTCAAATATACCACGTGGTGTATGCATATATTTTTGCGTAGTAACACGCGAAATTGTCGATTCATGCATTTCTACCATTTCAGCAACATCGTTTAAAACCATTGGCTTCATGGCTTCGGGGCCATGTTCAAAAAATGCCTGTTGCTGTTTTACAATACAGTTTGTTACCTTAAGCAGCGTGTCGTTTCTGCTTTCAAGGCTTTTTATAAACCATTTAGCTTCTTGTAAGTGAGAGCGAATAAACTGGCTATCACCACTTGATTTTACGGTACGTGACATAGCCGCGTACTGACTATTTACGCGTATTTTTGGCATGCTATCTGGGTTTAGCTCTACCACCCAGCGGCCTTTTATTTTTTTAACCGACACATCTGGTATCACATACTCCGACTCTTCCCTTACTATTGTATCTGCAGGTTTTGGGTTGAGGGTATGTATTAGGGTCATGACCTCTTTAAGCTCGTCTTCTTTAAGCTTAGTCTTTTTCATTAATGTACGATAGTCGCGTGCCGCTAATAGATCAATGTGATCGGTTAAGATCATTTTAGTTTGTTCTATAAAAGGGGTGTCTTTATCAAACTGGTTTAGCTGAATACACAAGCACTCTTGTAAACTGCGCGCGGCTATACCTACAGGGTCAAATAACTGAATACGCTTTAAAACGGCTTCTATTTCATCAAGTTCAACTTCAACTTCGTCATCGTTTTCTTGGTTAAAGCTCTCTAAAATCTCTTCGCAACTTAGCGTTAAAATACCCGAGTCATCTACAGCTTCTACAATGGCAATAGCAATGGCTTCGTCAGTTGGGCTAAAAGGAGTAAGCTGAAGCTGCCACATTAAATACTCATGTAGCGTTTCAGTAGAGGCACCTTGATAAATAGACTCATCTTCCGGCATTGGGCCTGAGGATGCCGCAGGGGCTGCGCTCATGTACTCATCCCAGGTTACATCCATTGCCATATCATCGCTAACGGTGTCTTTATTTAAAGCTTCGCCACTGTCTTGCTCGTACTCGCTGGTTGTACCGTCAGCCGATGCGCTTACGGTTACATCATCCGTATCTGCTTTTTGTTCATTTTTTCCAGCCGACTCTTCCGTGTAATCTTGCTCTTCTACTTCTAATAGCGGGTTGCTATCAAGTGCTTCTTGTATTTCTTGCTGGAGATCCAATGTACTGAGCTGCAGCAAGCGAATCGCTTGTTGCAATTGTGGAGTCATTGTAAGTTGCTGGCCCATGCGCAGCTGTAATGATTGCCTCATGTATCTCTAACAATCCTTTTATGTTGTTATAATTAATATTAGCAGATGCTTGTAGGTGTGGCTTAAATGTTACAGCCTAAATTGCTCGCCTAAATAAACATCGCGTACAGTTTTGTCATTTAATACGTGTTCTGGGGTGCCAGATGCAATTAGCTCCCCATGAGAAACAATGTAGGCTTTTTCACAAACATCAAGGGTTTCTCTTACATTGTGATCGGTAATTAATACGCCAATGCCACGGTTTTTAAGATGTTCTATTATTTTCTTTATATCTAACACTGAAATCGGATCAACACCAGCAAAAGGCTCATCCAATAAAATAAATTTAGGGTTTGCTGCCAGTGCTCTGGCAATTTCTACACGGCGGCGTTCACCACCAGAAAGCGCCATACCTTGGCTATCGCGAATATGCTGAATACTGAATTCATCAAGTAAGTTGTTAAGCGTTTCTTCTCGCGCGGCTTTATTGAGCTCTTTACGCGTTTCTAAAATAGCCATTAAGTTTTGATAAACTGTCAGCTTTCTAAATATTGATGACTCTTGCGGCAAATAGCCAATGCCTAAACGGGCGCGGCTGTGCATAGGTAATAACGTAATGTCGTTATCATCAATAGAAATTTTACCTTTGTCGCTAGGTACTAATCCTACAATCATGTAAAAGGTGGTGGTTTTACCTGCGCCATTAGGGCCCAATAAGCCAACAATGCTGCCGGCTTCTACCTCAAGGCCTACATTTTTTACAACTTGGCGGCCTTTATAGCTTTTTGCTAATAGTTTTGCTTTTAAGGTGCTCATGGTTGACCTTCGTTACCTGTTTTTTCTTTAATTTTTGCTTCAACAGGCACTAAAATTGTGTGGACACGATCCGTAGAGTTTTCGTCTTTTTCTGCGCTAATAAGCTGCTGCTGCATGTCGTAGGTAATACTTTTAGCATTAATTTTTTGACCGGCTTGTGCGACTTCAGCATCGCCAACAAGCGTTAAAAAGCGCTTTGCTACGTCGTAACGTACTTCGTTTGCGCTGGCACTCATTACGGTACCGTCGTCTTGTTTTTCTTCGAAGTAGGCTGGGCTGCCAGTGGCAATAAGGAGTTGTTTGTTATCCCCTAAGTCTTCACGTTTATGTACTTCGAGTCGGTCGGCTGTAATTTTGCGATTACCATGCACAATTTCGACGTTCTTTTCAAAAATACCTACGTTTTCTTTAAGTTGGCCTTCTTGACGGTCTGCACTAATAGAAATTTGATTTGCTGGCGGTTGAGCGGCAGGCTCAGCAGCAGAGGCGCTAAATGCAAGCATTAGCGATGGGATAATAAGTATTTTAGTGAGTTTATTGGTCATAATATATTGTTCGCGTATGGTTAATTAGTTTTATTACTTCGGTTTTTAAATCGGCTTCAAGGCCTTTACCGACAATTTTTAAATTAGGCCCAGTGACAACCACTGGCTGCTCAGAGCGCATTGTTAACGCTTTAATGTCGACTTCGATGTTATCGGCATTGATGTTATCTATCATGGCGTTATCAACTAAATTTTTAGCAACCACATTGCCTTCTAAAATAAGTTGTTTATCTTCGTAAAGCGTTGCTTCGTCTGCATTTATTCGCCATGTTTGTTTTTCGTTATATAAAGTAAAAATAGGTTTTTCAAAAAATGTAAAACCAAGCTGTTGGTACAGCTCCATTTTAGCCGCTGTGACTTTATGGCTTATTTTGCCTTGCTCGTCATAGGCTGTTTGCTTAAGCTCTATAGCGGTGTAATCGGGCTTTGCAATTACTTCAGGTTCTTGCTCTAGCGCTACATTGGTTTGGGTAAAATAAGGGTACCAAAGCCAAACCATACAGCCGATGAATAACGCACTGAGTATAACGCGTGCTGCATTCATGAACTGGTGCCTTGTGTTGTCAGCGCTATGCCATTCTCTAGCATAAGTAAGTCTGTGAGCTCTCTAACGGCGCCAAAGCCGCCAGGCATTTGCGTAGTGTAATGCGATAAGCGCTTAATAAGCGGGTGCGCATCGTTTACTGCAACGGCAAAGCCAACGCGCTCCATTACTGGCATGTCAGGGCCATCGTCGCCAATGTAGGCTATTTGTTCATCAGTTAACTTTAAAGTGTTTTTGAGTTCTTGATAAGCAATAAGTTTGTCTTCTTGGCCTTGATAAATGTGCTGCACGGTTAAGCTGCTCATGCGAGTTTGCACTATTTCTGAGTGACGCCCCGTAATGACCGCAACTTCAAAACCGCTATTGATCAGCGCTTTAATGCCAAAACCATCTTTTGTATTAAATGCTTTTAATTCTTCGCCTTGGTTACCGAGGTAAATTCGGCCATCAGAAAATACACCATCAATATCGCATATGAGTAGTTTTACTTTTTTGGCGCGTGCTTTGGCATCATCGCTTAGCGGTTGATAGAGATCTTCAAATTGCATTTATAATACTCCTGCTTTTAAGAGGTCTTGCATATTTAAGGCGCCTATTGGCTGGTTTTTATCATTGACCACAATTAAACCATTAATACGTTTGTTTTCCATTATGTTTAGGGCTTCAGCTGCAAGTATATCGGCCGTGGCAGTTGTGCATGATTTGGTCATAACCTGGCTAATAGCGGTGCTATGTATATCCACTCTTTGCTCTAAAATACGGCGTAAGTCACCGTCGGTAAAAAGGCCAGCAAGCTGTTGATTGTTATCTACAATAGCGGTCATGCCCAGGCCTTTGGCTGACATTTCTATTAACGCGTCTTTAATTGTTTGCGTTACACCTATAATAGGGGTGTTTGTGCCGCTGTGCATTACATCTTTTAAAGTGAGCAACAATCGCTTACCTAAACTGCCGCCAGGGTGAGAGAGTGCAAAGTCATCGGCGGTAAAGCCGCGTGCTTCTAAAAGTGCAACCGCCATTGCATCACCCATTGCTAAAGTAGCTGTGGTGCTTGCTGTAGGCGCTAAACCTAATAAACAGGCTTCTTGTTCTACTTTTATGCATACGTGCACATCGGCAAGTGTTGCCATAGTAGAGAGCGGATTGCCCGTCATCGATATTATTTTTGCACCAAGGCGTTTAAGCACCGGAATAATATTAAGTACTTCGCTGGTTTCGCCCGAGTTTGATATAAGCATAACCACGTCATTTTTGGTTATCATGCCTAAATCACCATGGCTTGCTTCGCCTGGGTGAACAAAAAAAGCAGGGCTGCCTGTACTTGCAAGGGTAGCAGCAATTTTATTACCAATATGGCCTGATTTACCCATGCCAATAACAATAATGCGGCCTTGGCAATCAAACATGAGCTGACACGCACTATGAAAGTTTTCGTCAACGTATTGTGTAATATCAGCAAGCGCTTGGCGTTCAATGTTTAATACGCGTAAACCTTGCTCTATAAAATTTAGTTGTGCCATTGTTACCCTACTTGACTAAAAATATAACCTTGGTACGCCAAAAATGCGATGAGTAATAGGCCACCTTCTACTCTATTGATACGCTGAGAACCTCTAAAGTTCAATGACATAATAATAAGCGCAAGCGTAGCACCTAACATAATAAGTATGTCGCGGTTTGCAAGTGACGGGTCAACCACTGATGGGTTAATAATACCTGCAAGTGGTAATACCGCTAAAATATTAAATATATTTGAGCCCACAATATTACCTAGGGCTAAATCATCTTCGTTTTTAAGTACACCCGCTACAGAAGCTGCAAGTTCAGGTAAACTTGTGCCAATGGCGATAATGGTTAAGCCAATAACTAAGTCGCTTAAACCAAAGTATTTAGCAATATCGACTGCTGAACCAACTAAAAAGTGTGAGCTAACAGGCAATAAAACCATGCCGACAATTAGCCATAAAACGGCTTTTTTAGTTGGTACATCGTTAGGAACCTCATCGCAGGCTTCTGAAACAAAAGGGTCATCTTGATTTTTGGCGCGCAAAGAAACCACAATCAAGCCGCCAATAAACACAGCAAATGCGACTAGCAACGCCACCCCTTCGGTAAGTGAGAAGTAGTTGTCTGAAAATACATACCACGTAGCCAAGGATACCAGCATAACAAGCGGCATTTCGCGTTTTAAAGTGCTTGATGACACACTCAAAGGGCGTAGCAGCGCAGTAATACCTAACACAAGTAATATGTTTGTTATATTTGAACCTACCGCGTTACCAACCGCTGTGTCGGTTTTATTTGCCAAAGCAGCCGAGGCCGATACCATCATTTCAGGGGCCGAAGAACCCATAGCAACAACCGTTAAGCCAACAATTAAAGTAGGGACTCCAAAGTTTTTAGCAAGCGCTGCCGCACCGTATACAAATCGGTCGGCGCTCCATACAAGTGCAGCAAAACCAAGAATTAAAATAACAAACGAGGTAACCATTATGTTAAGCCAGATGTTCAAAATACAGATGGCGCGAATAGTAACAAAAGCCAACATGAAAGTATAAGCAAAAGAGCAGGGTCTACTATTGCAGTGCGTGAATTTTATGCGCTTAAGCAAAGGTTAAGGCAATTTACTTCAGCCTTAGAGCGCTTTTTGTAGGCGTATTACAAAATCTTACGAATTGTTTTTTCCATCTTGGCTAAAAAACCCTTAAAATAGGAGCACGAGTGAACATTGTTACGGAGAGCGACTTGTCGCAATCAATAGTAGAAGTCAAGGATGTTAGCTTTTCGCGAGGCGATAGAACCATATATAAAAATATGAGTTTTAGTGTTCCTAAAGGTAAGATAACAGCGATTATGGGGCCAAGCGGAATTGGCAAAACCACAATGCTACGCTTAATTGGTGGGCAGCTTAAGCCTGACGCCGGCGATATTTTATTCGAAGGTGGCAGTATTCCTAGTATGTCGCGCAAAGAGTTATATGCGGCACGAACCAAAATGAGCATGCTGTTTCAAAGCGGTGCGTTATTTACTGATATGTCGGTATTTGACAACATTGCATTTCCTCTGCGAGAGCACACCAAGTTAAGTGAAGCGTTAATTAAACTAGTCGTATTAATGAAACTGCAAGCGGTGGGTTTACGCGGTGCTAAAGATTTAATGCCTTCTGAGCTTTCTGGCGGTATGGCTAGACGAGCAGCACTTGCACGTGCTATTGCACTGGATCCAGAACTTATTATGTATGATGAGCCTTTTGCCGGCCAAGACCCAATATCTATGGGCGTATTGGTAAAGCTTATTAAGTCGTTAAATGAAGTGCTAGGTTTATCATCCCTTATTGTAACCCACGATGTGACGGAGGTAATGAGTATTGCCGATCACGTTATTATTATTGCCGATCAAGGCGTAATAGGGGCTGGGACACCGGATGAAATGCGTAATCATGAATCTCCATTAGTACAGCAGTTTTTAAAAGGGTTATCGGATGGACCTGTGCCATTTCATTATCCTGCACAAACGTATGCTGATGAGCTGTTAGGAGAAAACGCTTAATGTTGGATTTATTTCAAAAGTTAGGTCATAAAACGCTGGGGCGTTTTGCTGCATTAGGGCGCTCTGCCAACATGCTTTTTAATGCATTGTGGAATGTACCTAACTTTAAAAAAGGCACACCGCTGTTAGTGCGCCAACTTTATATGGTTGGTTCGCAATCATTATTAATTATTATGGTGTCGGGTTTGTTTATTGGTATGGTGCTTGCGCTGCAAGGTTACACTGTATTGGTTGGCTATGGCGCCGAAGACAGCCTAGGCCCATTAGTTGCGCTTAGTTTATTACGCGAACTAGGCCCTGTGGTTACAGCGTTATTATTTGCTGGGCGCGCTGGAAGTGCGCTAACGGCAGAAATAGGCTTAATGAAAGCCACCGAGCAACTCTCTTCACTAGAAATGATGGCCATTGACCCTCTCAAGCGCATTATTGCACCGCGCTTTTGGGCAGGTTTTATTAGTATGCCATTGCTTGCACTTATTTTTTCTGCGGTTGCCATTATCGGTGCTCATTTAGTTGGGGTTGATTGGTTAGGCGTAGATACCGGCAGCTTTTGGTCGATAATGCAATCGCAAGTATCGTTTCAAGAAGATGTATTAAACGGCATGATCAAAAGTTTTGTATTTGCCATGGTAGTGACCTGGATTGCGCTTTATAAGGGCTACGACTGTATCCCAACCTCAGAAGGGATCAGTAAAGCAACAACAGAAACAGTCGTTCACTCATCACTGGCAGTATTAGGGTTTGACTTTATTTTGACAGCGGTAATGTTTACCAGCTAATAGGGTATAGATAATGAATTCACGGAAATTAGAGATTTTAGTTGGCTTTTTTGTCGCATTAGGCATTTTAGCGTTTGCAATGTTAGCACTTAAAGTGGCTAATTCGGGTATTAGCGGGTCGGGCGAAACCTACACGCTAAATGCAAAGTTTGAAAATATCGGTTCACTTAAAGCGCGTGCACCGGTAAAAGTAGGCGGTGTAGTGATAGGCCGTGTTGAATCTATTTATGTACACCCACAGGAGTTTTTGCCTGTGGTAAATATGACGATAGATGCACAGTATTTATGTCGTTTTTCAGACACTAGCTCAATCTCAATTTTAACATCGGGTATTTTAGGGGAGCAGTACTTAGGTATTCACCCTGTTATTTCTCCTAATGCAGCAGAGCAGCGCTGTTTAGGTGAGACAGTGACCGAAAACGCACAAGATCAAGCAATCGATGAGTTATTTGGCGTAGAGAGTAAAGCGTTAGGTGATGGTGATTCAATCACAGATACTAAGTCTGCACTTGTTTTAGAAGAGTTAATAGGGCAGTTTTTATTCAACCAAGGTAGTGAGTAATTATTATGTTGAAACAGTTTTTAGCCGTTATTGCACTTGGTGCAACCCTAGCTGTGCAAAGTGTTAGCGCAGCCGAAGTTAAACTGACAGATCCTAACAAAATGGTGCGTCAGGTAGCAGAGCATACATTTGAGCGCATTAAAAAAGATCAACTGCTTATCACTAAAGATAAAGAGCACCTTCGTGTTATTGTAGAAGAAGAGCTGATGCCTTACATAGACTACAAATATGCAGCACTTCGTGTGTTGGGTAGTGAAGTGTCTAAAGTGCGTGCAATTACCGATGAAGCCGAAAAAGCCGAAGCAATTAAAGACATCCAAGAATTTATTGGCGCGTTTAGAGGCTATTTAGTTGCTACTTACGCGGGGGTATTTACTCAATACACTGACCAACATGTAGAATTTGGCGCAGAGCAACCATTTAAAGGCAAAGATGTAGTTGTAGTAAAAACTAAAATTACAGAAGATGGCAAGCCTGACATAAAAATTGATTTTAAAGTGCGTGAAGATCGCAGCGGCGAGTGGCGCGCATACGATATGATTGCAGAAGGAATTAGCTTACTCGATGCAAAACAAAGTGAGCTACAAGGTATTTTACGCCAGCAAGGTATTGCACACGTAAGCAAATTACTAGAGCAAAAGAGCCAGTTACCTGTGCAATTTAGAGGCAACAACAGCAATGACTAAATTGGCAATTAGCCAAGTAGATGAGCAGCACTATAGGGTAAGTGGTGAACTTACCCGCAGCTCAATTGGCAATGAACAGCTTCTGAACGCCAAGTCATTAAGTAAGCATAAAACCATCTATTTTGACCTTTGTGAGGTAATGAGGGTTGACACAGCGGGCTTAGCTTGGTTAATTCACTCTTTTGCTGAATTTAAGCAACAGGGCACACGCCTTGAATTGCAAAATCCACCTGAGCAATTGCAAAATTTAATGCAGTTGGGTCAGGTAACAACTTTATTTGAGTGAGAGTTATGGAAACTAGCCAAGTCGAAACATTATTACGCGACGAACTTCAATTATCTGAAGTAAAAGTAAAAGCCAATGGTAGCCATTATGAAGTAATTGCAGTAGGTGAGTGCTTTGACGGTTTAAGCCGCGTTAAAAAGCAACAGCTAGTTTATGGCCCATTAATGAATACTATTTCAGACGGTACAATTCACGCTGTATCAATTCGTGCATTTACGCCAACTGAGTGGAAGCGTGAACAAAAATTTATTTTACCTCAATAGTTAAGGCCTCTTAATGGATCAGTTTGTAATTCAAGGTGGCACTTCACTTGCGGGTGAAGTAACTATTTCTGGCGCTAAAAATGCCGCATTACCAATTTTGTTTGCCGCACTCCTTGCCGATGGTAAAAGTACATTTACGAATGTTCCTCGCCTTCGCGATATTGTGACCACTGAGGCGCTTTTAAGCACCTTAGGCGCAACTGTAAATTGGCAAGGCGATACACTGTATATTGATGGCGCGACCGTTAATAAAACGCTTGCTCCTTATGATTTAGTTAAGCAAATGCGTGCCTCTGTTTTGGCACTTGGGCCTTTAGTGGCGCGTTTTGGTGAGGCGCAGGTATCGCTACCTGGTGGCTGTGCTATAGGCGCACGCCCGGTTGATATACATATTCAAGGTTTAGAGCGCATGGGCGCACAAATAAACGTTGAAAACGGTTATATCAATGCAAAGGTCGAAGGCCGCCTTAAAGGCGCTGAAATTTTCATGGAAATGGTCAGTGTTGGCGCAACCGAAAACTTACTAATGGCCGCAGCACTTGCTGATGGTAAAACGGTGCTTGAAAACGCAGCTCGCGAGCCCGAAATTATTGACCTGGCCAATTGCCTAATTGCTATGGGTGCAAAAATTACTGGTGCAGGTACAAGCCGTATAGAAATTGATGGCGTAGAGCGTTTAGGCGGCTGTGAGCACCGCATTTTACCTGACCGCATTGAAACGGGCACTTTTTTAGTTGCAGCAGCGATGGCTGCAGGCGAAGTACTTTGTAAAAAAACAGATTTTCATTCACTTGAGCCTGTTATTGAAAAATTACGTGCCGCAAATGCATTAGTTGAAGTAAACGATGACAGCATTTATTTAGATATGCGTAATCGTGAGCTCAAAGCCGTTAATATTAAAACCATGCCACACCCTGGTTTTCCAACCGACATGCAAGCGCAGTTCACCGCGTTAAATGTAGTGGCTAATGGTAGTGCAACAATTACCGAAACCATTTTTGAAAACCGCTTTATGCACGTACCAGAGTTACAACGCATGGGCGCTAATATTCGTTTAGAAGGGCACACCGCTATTTGTGGTGAAACGCAAAGTTTAAGTGGCGCACAAGTAATGGCAACCGATTTACGCGCCTCTGCAAGCTTAATTTTAACCGGTATTGTGGCGCAAGGTGAAACGGTAGTCGATCGTATTTACCACGTAGACCGAGGCTATCAACGCATTGAAGATAAACTCAGTGGCTTAGGTGCCAATATTAAGCGCAGAAGTAGCTAATACCCATTCGCAATAATATTTATTCGCTTTGAGGTGAGAGCACACTTGCTCCTAAATTAAGCGCGCTGAGTTAAACACAGTTTACTTTAGACATAAAAAAAGGTCGGATACGCGTATTGCTATCCGACCTTTTTATTGCCATTTGGGTTAGAGTTTAGTTTCGAGCTCTGCAACTCTAACCATTATTTTTTCTACTTTACCGTTTCGGTACAGCTCAAATTCTATTTCTTTACCGGGCTGTGTATTGCCTATTTTTTCGAGTACTTTTTGCGGGTTGGCGACACTTAACCCTGCAATTTTAATAACGATGTCTTGCTCTTCAATGCCAGCTTGCCATGCAGGGCCTAATGGGTCTAAATTGGTGATGCGCATACCAGCAACCTCAGTAAGGCTGTCGTTTACCTCTTTGCCCGTGCTATCTACAGCGGTGCCTTCAAAGCCTAAATAGCCACGTACTACACGGCCATGGCGTATTAGCTTTGCCATTACTTCTTTAGCGAGCGAATAGGGAACAGCAAAAAATATTCCTTGGATATTTAGGTTTTCACGGGTTTTAAATTGCGCAGACGTGATCCCTACTAAATCACCATTTGAATTAACCAAAGCACCGCCAGAGTTACCTACATTTATAGCAGCATCCATTTGCAGTAAGTTGTTATAAGGGCTATCGGTAATTTTTTGTTTACCGGTGGCACTAATTATACCTTGGGTGATGGTTTGCCCTAAATTGAGTGGGTTACCAATGGCCAGCACTACATCACCTACACTGGTGGTGTAATTATCGTTTACGGGGATCACCGGCAGGTGGTCGGCGTTAATTTTTAATAAGGCTAAATCGGTAATGGTGTCAAAGCCAATTAACTGCACATCAAAAAAGCGTCGGCCATCGGTTAATATAACCAAGATTTGATCTGCATTATTTATAACGTGGTAGTTAGTTAATATGTAGCCGTCTTGCGCCATAATTACGCCAGAGCCAAGCTCTTGAACGGTGTTTTGTTGCTTATAGCGAGGCTCTTTAGAAATGCTTTCTGAAAAAATAGTTACTACCGATGGTGCAGCACGCTTAACCGCGTCAGCAAAACTAAGGTGATTT
The DNA here is from genome assembly GCF_028599265.1 of Pseudoalteromonas sp. Angola-4. Taxonomy (NCBI): domain Bacteria; kingdom Pseudomonadati; phylum Pseudomonadota; class Gammaproteobacteria; order Alteromonadales; family Pseudoalteromonadaceae; genus Pseudoalteromonas; species Pseudoalteromonas sp. Angola-4. The sequence continues at coordinate 75,370 of NZ_JAQREK010000009.1, forward strand.
GAGCTCATAGCACTGGGCAAGGGAACATTAGGGAGTAAAGAGGCGCGCATATTAGGGCTGAAAAAAACCACTAAAAAAGCGATACCTAAACCGACAAACAAAGGGGGAAGTACAAATTTTAGTAATTTCAGCACGTGATTCTTATTGTTAGTGAGCAATTCTTTATGATGGCACAAAAAAAATAACAGCGGCAAGTGCTGCTGTTATTTTTATTGCTTATTTATAACGTGTTACTTATTGGATAAGTACAAAGATAGACTCTCTGCCACGTTTAACGCCAAGTACAATATTACCTTGGGTATCTTCGATAATTTTGTTCATTTGACGAATGTTTTCTACACGTTGGCGGTTAACTTGTACAATCACATCACCTTCTTCAAGACCAACACGTGCAGAAGGAGAGCGCGGATCTACTGTGGCGACTTCAATACCTTTAGTGCCATTTTTTTGCACGTTTTCAAGCGTTGCACCTTGGAATGCAGGATGCAGTTCATCGCCTGCGGCGGTTACACCCGAAGCACCATCAAGCGTTACTTTAATGGTTTTTACTTTGCCATCGCGGTAAATACCTAATTTAACTTCGCGTCCTTCACCTAATGTTGCTATTTTACTTCGCAGCTCGTGGAAGCCACTAATATCGCTGCCATTAATACTAATAATAACATCGCCGGCTTTAATACCTGCTTTGCTTGCTGCGGTATCATCCATTACTTGCATAACGTAAGCACCTTGTTTAACGTCAAGTTGCTGTGCTTTTGCAAGGCCTGCATCAAGTGGGCGGCCAGAAATACCCAGTGAGCCACGGCGTACTTCGCCATGTTCAATAATTTGGTCGACTAAGTTTTTCATCATATTTGATGGAATGGCAAAGCCAATACCAACATTTCCACCCGAGGCACCTAAAATAGCAGTATTAATACCAATTAGTTCGCCATTTAGGTTAACTAAAGCGCCTCCTGAGTTACCTTGGTTAATAGCTGCATCGGTTTGAATAAAGTCTTCGTAGCCTTCAATATTTAAACCACTACGCCCTAATGCACTTACAATGCCCGAGGTTACTGTATGGCTTAAACCAAATGGATTACCAATTGCTACTGCAAAGTCGCCGACACGCAATTTATCTGAATTTGCCAGTTTAACTTCGGTTAAGTCATCTGCATCTATTTGTAATAGCGCAATATCAGACTCTTTATCGGTACCAATTTTGGTGGCTTCAAATTCACGGCCGTCTTCTAGCGTTACCACCATTTTTTCGGCATCTTGAATTACGTGGTTATTTGTTACTACATAGCCTTCGTCGGCATCAATAATAACCCCTGAGCCTAAACCGCTAAATTGGCGCTTTTGACTACGTGGTTGAGGGTTACCAAAAAAGTATTCAAGCGGGTCTGCACGGCGGCGCACTTCTTTTGAGCCAGAAACCTGAATGCTCACAACGCCAGGGGTAATTTGCTCAAGCATAGGCGCAAGTGTGGGTAATTGTTGGCCGTTAACTGCAATAGGCAGTTTTGCATAAGAGGCCATTGGGCTTAGTAATAAGCTTGTAGATAAGATTGCAGCACTAATAAGTGATAATTTCATTTTCATAGTCAGGGTGTACTCCACATCACAGGAAAAGCAAAAAGGCTGCATAAGCAGCCTTTTCGAATTTAAATATAAAGCTGTTACATTTAAAGACTATGGGGTCAAAAAAAAGTTCCTCAAGATAGCACTAACATTTTAGCGTGCTCAGTATGTTAAGAGGCTTTTGCAGGTTTTGTATCGCCATTTTGCCCTGCAAATAAACCAGACTCACCCGAGACGTAATCGGCAGGTTGTGCTTGTGCCGATGAACGGTCAACCTCGCGCTCTTTTAAAGACGCTTGTAATTGCTCTGTTGTTTCTTTAGAGAAAAACGGCTCGCTAGGTGCTTTGTTTTTATCATCAAGTAAGAGTTGATTGGTTTCTTCAACATGGCTGAGTAGTTGGTCGTAGTTTTCTTTCATTTTATTCACAAGCTTACCTGTGCTTGCTAAATGATCGGCCACATCTTGGCGATACTGCTCAAGCGCGTTTTGTGCTTGCTCGGCTTGCTCTTTTAATTCATCTTGCTTAAATTGCTTTTTAGTAACGAATGCACCAACAAAAAATGCCACTACAGCAGTAATAATAATTAAACCTACCCACGTAACTGTGCCCATAACTTCACCCCTTTGGGAAAAAATATCTAATAATGCTTGATTCAAATATAAATCATCCTGTGGGTAATATACCCCGAGTTAAGATGCGTGTTAATATGTTGTGCAAATTAAACTGTGTTTAAAATGTAATTAGATATGACTCCTTGGCAAACTTACCAGCAAGATCTTAAGCGCGATGACTTTGTACATGACCAAGCACAAGAAAATGCAGTGCGCCATTTACAACGTTTATACGATGACCTCACAAGTAAAAAACCACAGCAACAAGGCTTTTTTGCAAAGTTGTTTAATAAAAGCGAACCTGAGCCTATCAAAGGGCTTTATTTTTGGGGTGGTGTAGGGCGTGGTAAAACCTATTTAGTAGATACCTTTTACGAAGCGCTGCCAGGTGAGCGTAAAATGCGCGTGCATTTTCATCGCTTTATGCACCGAGTTCACGATGAACTAAAAAAGCTAAATAATAAAAGCAATCCACTGGAAATTGTTGCCGACATATTTAAAGCCGAAACCGATATTATTTGTTTTGATGAATTCTTTGTTCAAGATATTACAGATGCCATGTTATTAGGCGGCTTAATGCAGGCATTATTTGCACGCAATATAGTATTAGTCGCTACCTCTAATATAGTACCTGATGATTTATATAAAAACGGCTTACAGCGTGCGCGTTTTATTCCGGCCATTGAGCTGGTAAAAGCGAACACAGAAATAGTGAATGTAGACTCTGGTATTGATTATCGCTTGCGTACACTTGAGCAAGCCGAAATATTTCACAGCCCGTTAGATGAGCAAGCCGATAAAAACTTATTTGAATATTTTGATAAGCTATCGCCAGAGGCGGGGGAGCTTGATCAACCCATAGAAATAGAAGGGCGCTTAATCAACACACGCAAAGTGGCCAAGTGTGTAGTGATGTTTGAATTTAGCGAATTGTGCGAAACCGCACGTAGCCAAGTCGACTACATGGAAATTAGCCGTTTATATAACACTGTTATTATTTCTAATGTTAAACAGCTTGGACAAAATAATGATGATGCAGCTAGGCGCTTTATCGCTTTAGTGGATGAGTTTTACGAGCGACATGTAACATTAATTATTTCGGCTGAAAAACCGATCACGCAACTTTATACCCAAGGCAATCTTAACTTTGAATTTAAGCGCTGCATTAGCCGCCTGCAGGAAATGCAGTCTTTAGAGTATTTAGCAAAAGAGCATTTAGCATAGCGCTAATACGACTGTATCGACTCTTTAAAGTGCCCTTATTGTTGTTTTTATATAAATGCATAAATTTTTGTAATTTTCTTGTGGAAAAAACAACCGCTCGGTAGCAATGTGTTTTAAGTGCTGGTATACTCCCGCGTCTGCCACGTTGCGTTCTATGTCCTCATATAGTTTAGCCACTTGTGAGCGGCGCTAAAGTCTAAAACTCGAAGGGGTTATAGCATACTTAGAGCGGTAGTTAATAATAACTGCCTGTGGTTTTAATTGAAAAACATTGGATTTTTATAAATGAAAACGTTTGTTGCTAAACCAGAAACAGTAAAACGTGACTGGTACGTAGTTGACGCTGAAGGTAAAACTTTAGGTCGCATCGCTACTGAAATCGCTCATCGCCTACGCGGTAAGCACAAAGCTGAATACACTCCACACGTAGATACTGGTGATTACATCATCGTTATCAACGCTGAGAAAGTTACTGTAACTGGTAACAAATTCAAAGATAAAGTGTACTACGCTCATACTGGTTTCCCAGGTGGTCTTAAGTCTACTACTTTTGATAAACTTCAAGCTGCAAAGCCTGAAATGATCATCGAAAAAGCTGTTAAAGGCATGTTGCCACGTGGTCCTTTAGGCCGCGCTATGTACCGTAAACTTAAAGTTTACGCAGGTACTGAGCACAACCATGCTGCACAACAGCCTCAGGTTCTAGACATTTAAGGAGCACTATCATGGCAAATCAATACTACGGTACAGGTCGTCGTAAAAGTTCAAGTGCTCGCGTATTCTTACGCCCAGGCACTGGTAACATCGTAATCAACAAGCGCTCTTTAGAAGAGTACTTTGGTCGCGAAACAGCACGCATGGTTGTTCGTCAAGCTCTTGAGCTTGTTGACATGACTGAAAAATTTGACCTTCACATCACCGTTGCCGGTGGTGGTACAACTGGTCAAGCTGGTGCTATCCGTCACGGTATCACTCGTGCACTTATGGAGTTTGACGAGTCATTACGTCCACAACTTCGTAAAGCAGGTTTTGTTACACGTGATGCACGTAAAGTTGAACGTAAGAAAGTGGGTCTTAAGAAAGCGCGTAAGCGTCCACAGTTCTCAAAACGTTAATTTTTACGTTATCAAGAATTCAAAAACCCAGCTTATGCTGGGTTTTTTGTTTTTGGCATTAAAATTTAAGTACTTACCTGCCTCAAGCCCGCTTTTTTAAGGCTAGGCGCTGATCATATTTTATAAATACTGCGTATTTAATGTACGAAAGCTTTAAAATACCCATTTCGCTGCAAAAAAGTTAAATAATTATCGCAATTAGTGTAAATCCATCAGTTAATTGGTGGAATTTTTTGCTACAATTGGCTGGCAAGTAGTATGAGCAAGTTCAACATCACCATGTACAGTTTATCTGTTTCCTCGTAGTGGGGTTGATCTTGGTCAGTATATTGTTTTTACAGAAGCGCTATTATAGTCATTCGGCTTTATTCTCGATCTTACTTTATCAAACTATTGATCAAGTCGGGTTATTCGAGCGTGAGGCTGTGAATAACCTTGTTTTAATCAAGGGTTTTAATTATGATCGCTTCTATTTTAAAAATTTCGAAAAATTAACCTGCTGTAACTGATGTTCTCAATATAGCAAGTGTTGAGAATCATAGTGGAGATAAGTGGATGAGCAATGCGCCTGTAGACAATGGCCGACGTCGCTTTTTAACCATAGCTACCTCTGTTGTAGGTGGTGTTGGTGCGGCTGGGGCTGCTGTTCCTTTTATTGCGTCTTGGAATCCAAGTGAGCGAGCTAAATCTGCGGGTGCGCCTGTAGAAGTAGATATCAGCAAACTTGAGCCAGGACAATTAATACGTGTCGAGTGGCGTGGTAAACCTGTATGGGTTGTATCACGTACCCCTAAAATGCTTGAGCAGATGAAAGAACATGAAGGTCAACTTCGTGATCCGCAATCGCAAGAGCCACAACAACTAGAATCATCAACAAATGATTACCGTTCATTACGCCCAGAGATTTTTGTCGCTGTTGGTATTTGTACGCATTTAGGGTGTTCTCCAGGCTTTTTCCAAGGTAACTTTAGTGAAAAAGTTGAAGGGACAGATGATGGTTTTTACTGTCCATGTCACGGTTCTAAATTTGATATGGCTGGGCGAGTATTTCAATCAGTTCCTGCACCATTGAACTTAGAAGTACCACCTTATACTTTTCTTGATGAAACCACTATTTTAGTGGGCGAAGAAAAAGGGGTAGCCTAATGTTTGGTAAAATTGTTAGTTGGATTGACGACCGTATCCCAATGACACGTGTTTGGAACATGCACATTGCACAGTATCCAGCACCTAAAAACTTTAACTTCTGGTACTTTTTTGGCTCGCTAGCCATGTTAGTACTAGTAAACCAAATACTTACTGGTATTTGGTTAACGATGAACTTTGTTCCCTCTTCTGAAGGCGCTTTCGCATCAGTAGAGTACATCATGCGTGATGTTGAATACGGTTGGTTATTACGTTATTTACACTCAACGGGTGCATCTGCGTTTTTCATCGTTGTTTATATGCATATGTTCCGTGGCATGATCTACGGCTCTTACCAAAAACCACGTGAATTACTGTGGTTGTTCGGTATGTTTATTTTCTTAGCATTAATGGCTGAAGCCTTCATGGGTTACTTACTACCATGGGGTCAAATGTCGTTCTGGGGTGCGCAGGTAATCATTTCGTTATTCGGGGCTATTCCGGTAATTGGTGATGACTTAACACTTTGGATCCGTGGTGACTACGTAATATCGGGTGCAACGCTTAACCGCTTCTTTGCATTACACGTTATTGCACTACCACTGGTTATTGTAATTTTAGTGTTCTTACACATTGTTGCGCTGCACGAAGTGGGCTCTAACAACCCTGACGGTGTTGAAATAAAACGCAAAAAAGGCACTGTGGCTGAAGAAGATAAGTCTAAATTTAAATTCCATGAGTATTACACCGACAAAAAAGACATTGTTGATGCGATACCGTTCCACCCGTACTACACAGTAAAAGATATTGTGGGCGTGGTTGGCTTCTTAATCTTGTTCTGTTGGGTTGTATTCTTTATGCCTGCGATGAATGGTTTCTTCCTAGAAGCGCCAAACTTTGAAGCAGCAAACCCACTTAAAACGCCAGAGCACATTTTCCCAGTTTGGTACTTTACGCCATTCTATGCAATCTTACGTGCAATCCCTGATAAGCTTATCGGTGTTGCGGCAATGGGTGCGTCAATTGTGGTACTCGCATTGTTACCGTGGATTGACCGTGGTCGTGTTAAATCGGTTCGTTACCGTTGTGGTTTCCACAAATGGAACATTGCAGGTTTCGTTGTAACTTTCGTTCTTTTAGGTTGGGTGGGTGCAACGCCACAAACTGATATGAAAACGATAATTTCTCAAATCTGTACTGTGACTTACTTTATGTTCTTCGTACTGTTATTTATATACAGTAAGAATGAAAAAACTAAGCCATTGCCTGAGAGGTTAACGAAATGATGAAAAAGCTACTTATTGGTGTATTTGCTTTATCAGTAAACTTGCTGCCTAACATGGTTATGGCTGCGGGTCCTTCGGTTCCTCTTATGGAAGCGGGTAACGATATATCTGATCAGCCTTCTTTGCAGCGCGGCGCAAAGTTGTTCATGAACTACTGTCTTGGTTGTCACCAAATGCAGTATCAACGTTATGAACGTACTTTCCGTGATATTGGTATTCCAACCGAGCTTGGTAAAGAGCAATTGATTTTTGATGGTTCAAAAGTAGGTGGCCATATTCTTAACGCTATCGCAAAAGAAGATGCTGCTAAATGGTTTGGTGCGGCTCCGCCGGATCTAACCAATGTGGCGCGTGTGCGTGGCAGTGATTGGATTTACACTTACTTAAAATCGTTTTATAAAGATGAATCTCGTCCGTTTGGCGTAAATAATACGTTATTCCCATCGGTGGGTATGCCGCATGTTCTTCAAGAACTACAAGGTTTACCAACACCTATCATTGAAGAAGTTGAACAACATGGTCAAACAGTGACTAAAGTTGTTGGTACTGAAACAGATGGTAAGGGCGAATTAAGCGTTGATGAATACGATCAAGCGGTTCGTGATTTAACGAATTTCTTAGAGTATGTAGGTGAACCTACACGCCTTGAGTCAGAAGCGTTAGGTATTAAGGTAATTGGATTTTTAGTTATCCTGTTTATCTTGGCATTTATGCTTAAGAAAGAATACTGGAGAGATGTTCATTAATTTGAGCATTTTACAAGGTAATTTTGCAATAGGGGCTTAAGCCCCTATTGCTGTTTTAGTTATTTAATGGAGGTATAGGCATGGCCGTAGCTGCCAATAAGCGCCCTGTAATGACCCTTTTTTCTGGTGCTAACTGTATGTATAGCCACCAAGTACGTATTGTACTTGCAGAAAAAGGTGTAAGTGTAGATATTCATTTGGCTGAAAAGGATAACTTGCCAGAGGCACTTCACGAAATTAACCCTTACGGTACAGTACCCACACTGATTGACCGTGAGCTTGGCTTATATCAGGCAAACATCATCATGGAATACCTTGATGAACGTTTCCCTCACCCTCCACTAATGCCTGTGTATCCGGTAATGCGTGGTCGTAGCCGTTTAATGATGCACCGTATTGATACTGATTGGTACAGCCTTGCTGAAAAAATCATTAACAATACAGCAGGTGCTGCACAAGCTCGTAAAGAGTTAACTGAAGCGTTACTTGCAATTGCACCAATCTTTAACGAAGCTCCATACTTTATGAGTGAAGAGTTTAGCTTAGTAGATTGTTATTTAGCACCACTATTATGGCGTTTACCAGAGTTTGGTATTGAGCTTAATGGCTCTGGCGCTAAAGAGCTAAAAGAGTACATGATCCGCTTATTTGAGCGTGAGTCATTCCAAGCTTCTTTAACTGAAGCAGAGCGTGAGATCCGTTTATAATGACGCCTAATCGTCCTTATTTACTACGTGCTTTTTTTGATTGGATCGTAGATAACGACTGCACACCACATTTAGTGGTTGATGCGCAGTACCCAGCAGTACAAGTGCCTACGCAGTTTGTACAAGATGGCCAAATAGTGCTTAATATTAGCCCTTCTGCCGTTACTGGGTTTTCGTTAGATATGGAACAACTAAGCTTTAATGCGCGCTTTGGCGGACAGCCAATGCAAGTATATGTGCCTTTAGGTGCGGTGCTTGCTATTTATGCGCGTGAAAATGGCGAAGGAACAGTCTTTACTGCAGATGAGTTTTTAGAGGACGAAGACGATTTTGCACCTGACCTTGAAAGTGTGGAAACATCAGATGAGATTATTGATGAAACCCCGCCAGAAAAGCCAGAAAAGAAAAAAGGCTCACATTTACGCGTCATCAAGTAACGCTTAAATACAAAAAAACCGCTAATTAAGCGGTTTTTTTATGTGCCTCATAAAGGGCTTTTTATGTATTTTATAAATATTCAAACACTTTAATAACGCGCTCTACACCCGATACATTGCGTGCAATGTTAACCGCTTGGTTAGACTCAGATTCAGATACTAATCCCATTAAAAATACTTCAGCGTTTTCGGTCACTACTTTAATATTATTACTCGGTATATTTTTAGCTGTTAAAAGCTGCGCTTTTACTTTAGAGGTTAGCCACGAGTCGTGCGTTTGTGTGGTAATTCCAATATTTGAGCCAATTCTAATTTGGTTATGTATTTTACGTATACCTGAGAGCCCCTCAATGCTCTGCTGAGCTTGGTCTTTCATTTCTTGATTGGCAACCTGACCTACCAGTAAAACAATGCCATTAACGCTTATAGCGTCTACATTGGCGAACTTTTCTAGTCGTTCAACTTCACTAAGCGCAATACTGGCTTTAATTTCTATATTATTGTCGTCTATTTGCGAGCCAATGGTGCGGCGATCATTTGCTGCTGTTACTGCACCAGCTGTTCCTGCAACCACTGCGGCTGCACAGCCTTGCAGCAAAACAACAGTACCTAAAACAATAAGAGAGCGTTTAAACATAATTTTCATCCTGCGGGAAAAGAGTTAAATCAACCAGTTCACTTAAGCAATGTAAGTTAACTAAGTGAGATTCAATAATGCGGCTAGGGCGCTTAGAAGGCGTACGAATTTCTACATCATTAGGGCCTAATAAGCCAACGAGTTCTCCACCATCGTCACCTACCATCACTATGACCTTCATATCTTTAGTAAGTGCCGCTTCTACAGCAGAAATAATATGTTTTTCGTTGCCATTAATTGCTAACGCAAGCAGTAAATCGCCTTGCTGTGCAAAGGCACGTACTTGGCGAGCAAAGGTATCATGCTCATCTACTTGGCTACTTTGCCCTAAATTGATGTTTTCTTGAGATAGCGCAATAGCAGGTAAACAGGGGCGCTCTGTTTCGTAGTGATTAACTAATACGCCGGCCATGTGCTGCGCTAGCATATGGCAGTTTGCCGTGCCACAGCAAAGGAGTTTGTTACCATTAATTAAACTTTGTGCAATGGTAAATGCCGCAGACTCTAGTGCGCTTGGCAGTACTTCGCCTGCTGCTATTTGTACTTGAATGCTTTCTGTAAAAATTTCTTTAATTGTATCTTGCATAGACTACCAATAATTTATTCGTCATTTTTGTTTGTTGCTGGGCGTTTTACTAATCTGTTTGCGTGGTGTTAAAGTACGCTTTTGATCCAATTTATATTGCCAGAGCCTTCACCTGTAATGGCAACATAGTCGACTCTTATAGGCTGATTAGTTAAGTTTTTTGCTGCCAAGTAGTGATAAATAGTGCGTTTTAGTCGTGCTTGTTTTTGTGCGCCAAGGGCATAATTTGCACCGCCTCTCGCATTGTTTTTACGAAACTTGACTTCTACAAATACAAGCGTATCGCCGTGTTTCATAATCACATCAAGCTCACCAAAGGGGCAGTAATAATTACGCTCAATAGGCGTAAGCCCTTCACGGGTTAAGTATTTTTCTGCTTGGCGTTCATAGTACTGGCCTTTTTCTCGGCTATTTTGCCACAGCTCTTTAAACCACGACATAGCCGCTCCAGATTAATCAAACGTAAGCGTAGTGCTTTCGTTGGCTGATTGCATAAATAAAGGCACGGGCTGCTTTGTTTCTAGCTGTACGGCTTTTATGCGTCTATTTGTGTATTGTGCCCAATCAAGCGTACGCTCTATGTGTCCGCTTGTATTTACCGAAAGCTTTCCACTTAAACCTGTAAACTTATTACCGGGCATTACACTCAATTGCCTAATGTCGCTTAGCACCGACACGGCATCGTAAGCCATGGCAAATAGGCGTTGGCTTATATCGGCATTTTCAGGCCACAGCGTGTTGTATTGATTGCGTAAGTTATGTTGTTTAACTGTCGTATTAAGCATCCACGGAAGCTCTGTAAAGTAAAGCCCTTCTAAATCGCCTTTATCGGTGCGATCTATTTGTTTACTATGGCTTTTAGAGCTGGCATAAAGCGGGATCCGCTGTGCAAAAGTACTTACATTTACATCTAAATAAGGTTTTATCAGGCGTGTTTCTATAGCGTCGCCTAAAATGTAAATCGCATCAATATCGCTACGAGAGCGGGTTTCACTTTCTACTTCTTGTTTAAATAAAGACTTCACCGTTTTAATACGCTGCTTAGATTTATCAACCTCTAACAAGCTTGTAATTGTGTTTGGCATGTCTTTGTTATCGTTATAAAACCCAATTTGCGGTTTTGTTTCGCTATAGCGCTGCCACTGAATATTAAAGTAATCAACCAAACGCTGACCATTGGCATTATTAGGCGCTAATAACATAGGCTTTTGATAACCTTTAGCTAAAAAGTGCTCCAGCGCTTGCTGCACTTCATGCTCAGGGTTTAAAGCAAAAAAGTAATGTTGCAGCGAGAGTCGCTCACCATCAAATGTATTTAAGTGTAATGTTGGGGTATCAATAAGTGTTTTAGCTTGCGCAAGTTTATCTATATTCGCTTTTAATAATGGCCCAATCACAAAGTCTGGATTAAATTTACTCAGCTGCTCGCTTAGCACTTGGGTTGCAAGGTTCTCATCTATAAAAACAGTGTCGCTAATACTTTGCTTATCAAGCCCTGCCAAAATGCCGGCTTTTAGGGCGTCACCTAAACGCTCATTTGCGCCTGATTGCGGTAAAAGTACAGCTAATCGCTCTATATTAACTGGTGCTAGGTCGGCTAGGGCTTCATCTTGCTCGGGTAAAATAGCTACGGCTGGGTGCCCAGGGTAGCGACGGCGCCAATTATTGATGGCTTGGTCAAGCTCTACACCGCTATTTGCATATACCTGGTGGTACAAAGCTAAGTTAGTCCAACCTTGTTGAATAACAGAGCCACGATTAAAGCGCTCCAGCGCATAAGAAGACAGCTTTGTTAAGTTATCCCACAGCGCACTTTGCAGAGCAGGGATCTCAATATTGTTTTTATTCGCAGTTTCTGAGGCTCTAAAAAAATAAGGAGCGGCGCGCTTAGGAAAGTTTTGCGATGCATATATGCTAGCAGTTAAATATTGATGCCAAGCAAAGTGTTCAGGCTGTTTAAGTTGGCCATCGAGCGATTGCAAAATAACGAGCGCTTGGTCGTTTTTATTTTGCTGCTTTTGTGCATAAGCAATGTATAAGCGGTTTTGAATTTTATCTACACTTGGGGTTTGCTCAAGCTCATTACAAATGTTTTCAAGTAACGGCCAGCTTTGCTCCGAAATAGCCGCATCACGCGCACTATAAAGCAATTGAATTTTGTCGGCACCGGTACGATTAAGCGCTAATTTATAAATAGCATCGGCACTGGTTGCTTGATTTTGCAGCGCATTCGCACTGGTGTTAATGCTATCGCTATTTTTAGTTGGTTTTTCGGTTGTGCTACAGGCCGATAACCCTGACAATATAATTAATAGACTAACAAGTTTAAGTCGCACAATGATTTCCCAATACGTTAACGCGATTTGCTTATATTACTGACTGACGCAGGAGACCTCAATGTTAAATGAGGAGAATTCACAGAAAATTGGCACTCTTTACATTGTTGCCACCCCAATTGGCAATTTTGACGACTTAAGCCAGCGTGCCATCGCGACATTATCGCAAGTTGACTTAATCGCTGCTGAAGACACGCGCCACACCGGTAAGCTACTAAGCCACTTTGGTATAAAGGCTAAAACCTTTGCATTACATGACCATAACGAAAAACAAAAAGCGCAGCAGATTATTGATTGGCTAAACGAAGGCAAAAATATCGCGCTAGTTTCAGATGCCGGCACGCCACTGATAAGCGACCCAGGTTATGCCGTGGTAAACCTGTGCCGCGAGCAAGGCGCGCATGTAACACCCGTGCCCGGCGCGTGTGCTGCTATTACTGCAGTGTGTTGCTCAGGCCTGCCAACAGATCGTTTTCAGTTTATTGGCTTTACACCGGCTAAAAGTAAAGCCCGCCAAGACTTTTTCATAGAAGCTGTAAACTCAAGCATTACCAGCATAATGTACGAAAGCACCCACCGTATTATGGCAAGCCTAGATGATTTAGAAGCGGCCTTAGGTAGTGAGCAACAAGTGGTATTTGCAAAAGAGCTTACCAAAACCTTTGAAACCTTTTTTAATGGTAGCGTAAGTGAGTTAAAGCAGTTTTTAACTGATGACCCAACCAAGCAACGCGGCGAAATAGTGCTCATGTTGCCTGGTAAACCCAAGCAAGTAGATGATATACCGCCAGAGGCGCGTAAAATGCTGGCGCTACTTGAAAGCGAAATGCCGATGAAAAAAGCCTGTGGTATTGTTGCTGAATACTTTGGAATGAAGAAAAACGCCCTGTATAAAACAATTATTGACGAAAAAGAGTAAATCTTTACTGCGTACAAGGCACAGCTCATGTATACTGCGCGCCGAGTTAGCCAAGATAATCGCTGCCTGTGACGAAAATGATCAGGGGGAGGAAAGTCCGGGCTCCACAGGGCAGAGTGCCAGCTAACGGCTGGGGGGCGTGAGCCCACGACAAGTGCAGCAGAGAGGAGACCGCCAACCCTCGGGTTGGTAAGGGTGAAAGGGTGCGGTAAGAGCGCACCGGGCCACTGGTAACAGTTGGTTGCAAGGTAAACTCCACTCGGAGCAAGACCAAATAGGGTTCCTTATGGCGTGGCCCACGTTGGAACCGGGTAGGTTGCTTGAGCCATAGAGCGATTTATGGCCTAGACGAATGATTATCACTTTCTTCGGAAAGGACAGAACCCGGCTTATATGGCTAACTCACTCATTCAACAAAAAAGCCCGCAGTTAACGCTGCGGGCTTTTTTGTGCCTAAAAATTAAGAAAAGTTTTTAAATAAAATAAAAAATGCTCAAGAGTCGATTATCAATATTAAGAGTGAACTATGGTGCAATGACTTTGAAGAGGCTAGATTTTATCTTTCATAGACTCACTTATTTAAACCAACTAACGTTAATACATATTAACGTTAGTTGGTAATTGAGATAGTTTGGGTGAGCTTTTCAAGCTCCTTTATTAATGAGTTATATTTTTTAATAGAGTCTTCATCTATACATTCATAAAGGTTATGAAACTTTATTAATGATATTAAAAATGATCTATAGCCTAATGCTTTATTTATTATTTGATCATAACAGTACTTTTCTAGGAAGGATTTTTTAGGTTCAAACTTAAATTTAATTTTTTGTATGTTCTTTTTGAAAACCTTTTTCATTATTGTCACATTATCAGTGCCTTTATTTTTTTCATGCAATAATTTTTCTATAATTTTCAGTTTCTTATTAGAAATACGTATTGTTCCTAACCTTTTCTCATCTTCACTTCCGTCAATCGTATATCCTTTTATAGATATTAGCTTCTTAGCAGATAATATTTTGCTATTGTTTATTTTAAAACCTCCACTAGATAATAAGAAACAGACTTCATTGTGAAAAAAAGCCGATTGAATGGTGTTCAAGTTTTTAGGTGAAGAAAATAATAAGTCATCGGCATATCTAGTGTATTCAATGTTATATCTGCTACATAACATTTGGATTAAAATATCAAACTTCCTAAAAATAATATTTGATATTACTGGGGAGGTGCTAAATCCAATAGGTAATATTTTTTTCTCTAAAAACTCTTTGTTTTTAGAGTCTCTAGGTAAGTTCACTGTTACCAAATTTATAAAGCTATCAACCAGTAACGATCTTGTCTTAGTATTTACTATTTGTGCCTTAAAGTAAGAGTCAAAGGATTCTTTAAGTAAATCTTCAGATATTGAATGAAAGAAGTTCTTAATATCTAACCGTAAAAAGTTATAGTTCTTACGGTGAGGCTCAAGGAAATTTAAATAAGAGGTTTGAGGTCTAAATGCTTTTGCTGAATTGTTTAGAGGGATATTGTTTAAGAATTTTGAAACAATACTATTATGGCTTTTACTCAGATCTGAACTTTCTTGAACTTTATAAAAGAACTTTTTCCCTGATTGAAACTCAATGACCTCATTGAAGCTTATGGGTGGTATACCTGTAACTCTAAATAAAGAGTATTTTCCTACAACAAGTTGATCAAAAAAAGTAGGGTTGTCAATTTCACTCATAAATTATTGTTTCCGCTTTGATACAAGATCATCTTTTCACTTAGTGGACTAAAAGGCAGCCCTAGTCGACAAGTATCCCGATTAACCATTAATGGGCTAGGAGTGTCTAGCACTCACTTACCTATATTAGCGTAAGTCCCTACTCTATCGAAGCGGAAACTTTCTTAAGAATAACAGATAGCTCCATAAATGTATTCTCAAATTCTGCTTGAAGGTTAGTTTGATTTTTATTAGTCATTTTTATTAAATAATTAAAACTAAAATTTATAAAGCTAGTAACCCAGCCGCCTGTTTTTGCAATTTTATGTGGGTATGTTGAGTTGAGTTCATTAGAAATAAGAGTGACTGCATTAGAAATTTTATCAGATACATATTGATAGTTTTCATTATCACGACCCTCCAGAAGATTTGTTTTCCCATTGAATACAAGCCTAAATATAGTAATCAACTCGTCTTCGGTAAGTTGTAAAGCCTCTATCTGAACGATTAAATCTTTTATATAAGATACTCTTACTTTTCTAGACTTGGAGATACTAGAAGTTGTTAGTTTGCCTCTGAATGGAGGGAACTTAAATATACTTTTAAATACCTGTTTTATATTCATATGTGAGCCGAGCTTAGGGTATAGAGTATCTATAGTTTTATTTACGTCTCCACTTCCACCAACACATGCTGTATATAAGTACTCATTAAATAACCACTTATAGAATACTTTAATTGTTTTCTTATTAATTAGCGCACCTTCTATTGTTGTTGAAAAAAAGTAGGTGTTTAATGTTCTTAAAGTCGTAATGTTGATTCTTTTAATGAATTCATTGTATTTGAAAATTTCGTAGTCAGTTTTATCTTCGTTCGAGTTTTTTTCGTTTTTGTCATGACTAATTAAGTACTTGATGTTTGCACCTTGCGTATACTTTTTGCTCCCATAGATAGAAAATTTATAAGGTTTGGCTAGTTCATATAGATCGACAGTATCATTCCTGAAAGTTAATGTTGATTTAGGGAAATCATATTTTAGTAATTTATCTGCATCATAGATAACAAGGTAAGGTATTGCTACATTTGCAGAGCGAGGGTTAATAGAGTTGAGCATTACTTTATTAGTTTTATAAGTATCAACAAGACGTAGCCGTGGAAATAGCTCCATTAATTTTTGGTTTCCAAAAATTTCTAATTCGGTTTCACCTTCAACAAATAAGATGTAGTCACTAAAAAAAAGTCTAGCTTCATTATCTGAAAAAATATTAATAAAACGCTTGTCTGGGAAATGTGTATTTAAAGTTGTCACTTTAGTTGATGCTTTCTTTTTTTTAGAAAAATGCAATAGCTGGTGTTCTTCTTCTCCTTCGAATAGTCTAACTAACTGTTTGACTATATTAGGTGAGTGGGTAGAAAATATTATTTTAGGGTAGGGGGTAGCATATTTATTTTTTTGTTTTCTTTCTTCATTTTTTTTATATAAAAAGTAGATTTCATGAAGTCTATAAATTAATTCTTCATTCCTTTTTGGATGTAAACCTATTTCTGGTTCATCTATATAAACTGAAGGAGTAACAAATTCTCGCCTAGTTAGTGCTATGATTAAACTAAGAAATAGTTCTAAATATTTATGTGAGTTAGTCCCATCAGAGTGAAATTCCAAATCCATACCATCTATATTGAAATTTTGGCCTCCCAAGCCAACCTTGACATAATTTAAAACTCGCTCTTGGTAGCTATAGTCACTCCTTTCCGTTATATCATCGATTTTTTCAATATAATCTTTATATGACCCACTTTTTGCAGATATTTTATCGTTTAAGAAATTAACAACGTCTTCTTTCTTTAGAGACCTTGTATTTAAAAACTTCACTTTACTTATCAATGACCATAATTTTCTCCAGTCATATAACTCTATTTTCCGAGTGTCGATCGAAAAGAAAGGGTATACCCTACTTATTATTTTCAATATTTCATGGTCTTTTATTGACCAGAAGATTGAATCATCTTTTCTAATTGTAAGTGTAACCTCTATATAGGGCTGCTTTTCTGTAAAGTTGCTGCTGCCAGCGAAAGGAAATACAAAACCTTTATTAAACTCACCAGTGAACAAGGTATTATAAATATGTCTTTGATAGTCACTTTTTTTACGATTGGATGTAACAACTTTTTTTAAGCGTGTTATGTCAAAACCTAAGCTAATAGAGCCTGTAGGAGTGTATTCAGAGTTTAATTTAGGTGGAATGGCTTGCTCACCGTCCATTTTTTTATAAAAGTAGTCAATTAACTTAAGGAGGTTAGATTTTCCTGAGTTATTTTTTCCAATAATACAGTTGATATCTTTGAAGTCATTAATAACAAAGTTGTCAAATGAGAGTAAGTTATTTATTTTAATAGACTTCAAGCCCATAGCTCATTCCTTGAAAGTTAATTTTTGAGATTTTAAAGACTACATCCTACTCTAATCAATGAATAAGTTCACTTAATAAGGCTTAGAGAGGAACGAGTAACACTCGTAGATATTAGTCAAAAACAGCCCTGGTTTTAAGTAGTTAGTCATGTATACCGACTATACGTTTATGTATAAGAGGTATCTATTATGTCTAATTACACACCTACAGAATGCTACTTAAATAACTTAGCGCCAACAGGACTAAAGGCTGTTATTTCACTGATAAAAAGTGTTAAAAACACTTTGTTATTGAATGTTAATCCAACCGCATTATCATTCTACAAGTTAAACGTTGAGACGCTTTCAACGCTTAACCAAATGAGCTAACTATGCCTGCCTTGGCTTAGCAGTTTATCTAACTAAGAACCCTTAAATTACTCTGTCTCTGTTTTTTTAAGTCGCTTACTGAGTGCTGGCTGGGATATACCGAGTAGTTGCGCTGCCATTGATTGATTTGAGTTGCTACGTTTCATAGCTTCTGCCACCAGTAATTCTGCGGCTTGTTTTAAAGTGGGTAGCGTTGATGTTGACTCAAATAACGGCTTGGCAAGCTGGGCTTGCATATCTAATTTGGGCACGGCGCTGCGTACGCTTTCAAACGCTTTCATAGACAGGGCGCCACTTTGGTGGGTGCTCATTGCATCAAAGGCCATGGCGCGCAGCTCTCTTATATTGCCTGGGAAAGCGTAGTTTTCGAGTAAAATTAATAATTCTTTTGGAATACTTGCCACCGGTTTATTAAATTCTTGTGCGGCAAGCGTTAAAAAGTGCTCGAGTAATAAGGCTATATCTTGCTTGCGCTCTCTAAGCGGCGGAATATTTACATGATGAATTTTTAAACGGTAGTATAAGTCGTTTCTAAATTCGCCATTTTCTTTTTTAGTGAGTAAATTTTGGTGGGTGGCTGCAATAATGCGCGCGTTGATGCGCTTTGGGGTATCGCTGCCTACTGGGTAATATTCGCCTTCTTGCAAAAGCCTTAATAACTTTACTTGCGAGGCCAGGTTTAAATCGCCAATTTCATCAAGAAATAGTATCCCGCCTGATGCGCGTTCTATCATGCCTTTGCGGGCTTGTTCAGCACCTGTAAAAGCGCCTTTTTTATGGCCAAATAAGGTATCCGAAAATAAGTTATCGTCAAGGCCGGCTACGTTTACACACACAAGTTCGCCACTGCAGCTACTGGTTTCGTGAATGGCTCTGGCTATAAGCTCCTTTCCTACGCCGCTTTCTCCGGTTATAAGAATAGGTTGTTGGCTATTTGATATAGACTCAATGTAATTAAACACCGAATGCATTTGGTGATCTACACTGATAATTTTAGAAAACGCAGGATGCAGGCTTGTTTGGTTTTCTAGCAGATAGCCGCGCATGGCTTGGTTTTCTAGGTTTAGCTCTTGAAAACGCACCACCTGCATTATGCTATTGCTTAGGCGTTCGGGATCTTCTGTTTTTACATGATAACCATAAGCACCTAACTTTATGCATTTTACAGCGGCTTCTACTTGGTTAATACCGCTGATGATCACCACCGAAATGTGCGGAAAAAGCTCTGTAATTTGCGCTATAAGCTCATCGCCGCTGATATGTGGCATGTTTAAATCAAGCAATACAACGCGAACATTCCCTTGGTTTAGTTTGGCAATTACATCGCGGCTATCATTACATTGTACAATGTTGTTAATGCCGCAGTAGCGCTCTATTGCAAACGATATGCTTCGTAAAAAGCTGTTGTCGTCATCACAAATGAGGACCTCAAAACTAGGATATAAATTAGTATTCATAGTTCACTCTCGTGTTGTAATAAGGGTAGTGATAGCTTTACTTTTGTGCCTTTACCGAGGGTTGATTTAAAGGTGAGTTGGCCTTGGTGATCTGCCACGATCCCCGCTGATACAGAAAGCCCTAAGCCGGTGCCGCCAGATTGTCGTTTGGTGGTATAAAACGGGTCGGTGAGCTTAATTAAGTGCTGTTGATCAATTCCTACGCCTTGATCTTCAATGCTCAGCACAACCTGATTGTGTTTAGTATGGAAATAGCTGGTGATAATAATTTTTTGCGATTTGTCTTCAAGCGCTTGGCAGGCATTTAAAATTAAATTAACGATTACTTGCTCGATGCGGCTGCCGCTGCCTTTAAACGCAGGCAGTGAGTTGGCTAAGTTAACCTCTAAGTGGTTTGTCGAGTTTTTAATTTGATTTGTGACTAAGCGAATAGAGCGGTTTGTTAGTAGGTTTAAATCTAGCTGCTCAGTTTTCTCATGCGATGCTTCACCTTTTACGGCAAAGCTTTTTAAATCCTCTACTATGCCTTTTACCTTGTTACTGGCAATGTGCATATCGTCTAAAATTTCTGGCAGCATATGTTTAAAGCGCTGATAGCTTACACCGGCAACAAGAAAGTCGCCTTGGCGTGCTTGATGCTCGTCAAGTATGTCTGTTGCATCTTCAAAGGCTTCTTTTATAAACGGAAAATTTAACGTTAAAATGCTACATGGGTTATTTATTTCGTGAGCTACTCCCGAAACCAACACCCCCAGTGAGGCCATTTTATCTGCATGAAGTAGCTGTAACTGCTGCGCTTGTAGCTCTTTGGTGCGGCTTTCTACTTTTTTGCGCAGGGCTTTGTTCCAAATTATCACCACGGTACTAATTAGTAGTAGCACCACTACACATATACCCGCTATTACACCGGCTTTTGACCAAGGTGATACGTTTAACGGGCCAAACCATTTGTCGTAAATTTCTTGCTGGCGGCCGGTGTTTTTTAAAATAGCTAAGCCTTGAGTAAATTGCGATAACAGCGCTTCATCTGCGGTTTTAGTGGCATAGCCATAAAGTCGGTTTCTTTCTAGGCTAGAAATAGCAGTGATGTTTGATAGCCCCAATTTTTTACTTAAATATAAGCCGGGTAAGTTTGAAACCACTGCAAAGTCATAGCGGCCTGAGGCAAGCAAGCGCAGGGCATCGGCATGGGTTTCAACCGGTATAAGGGTAATGTTTAAGCCTGAGTGGTTAAGCATATCAAATGCCGAGCCATTGCTTTGTACAATAACGCGGTAGTTTTCAAGCTCGCTGTAGTGCGCTATTTTAGGGCTATTGTCGCGCGCAAATATAGAGTGGTTAACAAACGTGTGTGGGCTAAAGTTATACAGATCGGTGCGCTCGGGTGTGGCGGCCATGCCTTGTAAAATATCCACATTTCCACGGTCAAACTCGGCTCTTATTTCGGCCCAGGGCATTAGCTTTATTTTTATATTAAGCCCCATTACAGCGGCTATTTCTTGGCTAAGTTCTACGTTGTAACCTGTAAGCTCGCCATCTTCGTTAATAAACTCATAAGGGGGGTAGTTAAAATCTCCGCCCACTATAATTTGTTTTGGCTGCGATAAATTAGCTTGTGCAATGCAGTTTAGGGTATTGAAACCCAGTAGGCTTAGTAGCGCTATTTTTAATACATAAAACCAAGCGTTTTGTTTAATAAACAAGTGAGTAAACCTCTGCATTTTTTAGTTGTGGTAGTGCGTTAGTAAATTGTCTAAACAGTACAAATAAAATGGCGTTTATGTTCCTTTTACAGCCGCAAAAAGGTTGTTTTTAGTTGGCAGCAGGGGACTATAGTCTGTATTTTAATTTTATATAAATTAGGTACTAACGAATTTATCATGGTTTTAAGTCTTATCTATTTATACTTTAAACTAAATAAGAATAAATTAATTGTTAATTAAGGTTTTTTGTAAGGCAGTTATGTCTTTTTAAGGCTGTTTAATAAAATAAAAGCGATTTAATATCGGCTATTAAATCGCTTTTATTGGTTGGGCCTATTTAGAGGATGTTGACCTGTGTAGATTAACGTTTTTCAAGCTAGGGCAGTTTAAGCAAGGCGCTGGCTTTTAAGCAAGTAGGCTTAATAATCGCTCTTGCTAAATACTAAACTCACTACTGTAATTTTAATCACGATTGGTCAACATGCCTTAGTACTAAAACTTCATGTTTAGGTTTACTTGAATGCGATCGCGGCCATTGTTGTTAGTGGGTATATCGTTATTAATATTATCCACGCTAAACCATCTTAAATCGGCATTAAGATTCTCTGCAATTTTGTAATCTAGCTGTACGCGTGTGCCTTTAATATTGGTATAAGAACCCGGAGTATTAGTTTGCGTAAACGCGCCGTTCATAGGCAATGCATAGGCTTCGGTACGTAGCACGTAAAAACGCAAGCCAAACTGTTTATTAATTTGATAACGAGCATGTACAGTAAACGCTGTATTTTCGCTGTCGGCTTCACTTGTGTAGTAATCGGCTGCAAAGCGCACTGCGCCATAACGTACATCAAGGTTGTAGGTCATTACGTTGCCTGCTTGGTCATCATCAAGACCCGACTCAGCACTGGCATAGGCCGTATCTGAGGCGCTAACAAAAATTCCGCCAATACCGGCTTTAACGTTAATGTTATTAAAACTTGTAGCATATACACCTTGTAATTGTTGCCAGCTAGCATCGCGCTTGCCTTCGCCATTATCGACATTTTCTTCAAGAATAATATGCCCCGCATTAACGCTAAGCGTATTGTTACTCCAGTTAGCTTGTACACCTTCTAGCGCTATATCGTCACGAAAAAGCAGCTCTGATGAATGCATATAAACGGGTGCCGCTTTACCAATATATACTTGGGTGTTACTAAGCCCTGTGTACTTCATAAAGGCGCGGTCTAAACCAAAGTCATCGTTATCGCTGGTATCGGTGATACCAAAAGTTTGATGGGTTGAATCGTGTTGGCTTGAGGTTGTTCTAAAGCGCATTTGCGCTGACCAGTTATCGGTAGCCGCGTATTTAATACCAAAACGGGCACGCAAACGGGCGCGGCTTGTTGAGTCAACTGTATCGCCTTCGGTGCGCTCAAAGCGCATACGCATATCGCCAAATAGCTTAACGGCTTCAAGGCCATTTAAACCTTCAATTGTAATATCTGCGTGGGCAGGTTTAGCTAAGGCAATAACACCTAATGCAACGGGTAAATATATAAGTTTACTAGTCATGGTTTGTTCTCTATAAAATTACTAAATCGAGGGTTATTGCTTAGCGGGTTGAGCCGCTGTGTTGTCTTGGTTGTAAAGGGTTTCGTCAAGCTCGCCTTCGCTTTTGCCAATTAATAAAGTAACCATTAAATCGCCAGTTACATTTATGGTAGTGCGCGCCATATCTAAAATTCGGTCAATACCGGCAACTATTGCAATGCCTTCAAGTGGTAGGCCAACGGTGGTCAGTACTAGCGAAAGCATAATAAGGCCTGCACCGGGTACACCAGCGGTGCCTACAGAGGCTAAAGTAGCTGTAGCTATAATGGTTAAGTAATCTGTTGTGGTGAGGTCAATACCAAAGGCTTGGGCAATAAACAGTGCTAATACGCCTTGGTATAAAGCGGTGCCATCCATGTTAATAGTGGCGCCTACTGGCAGTACAAAGCTTGATACAGTACGCGATACACCTAAGTTTTGAGTGGCGCATTTAATGCTGGCAGGTAAAGTACCTGAGCTACTTGTGGTGGTAAAAGCAATAATTTGCGCTTCGATAATACCTTTATAAAAACGTTGTGGATTAAGCTTGCCTAGTAAGCCTACAAAGCCGCCACCTAACACTAAAACGTGAATAATACAGCCTAGGTATACTAAGCCAATTACTTTTATAAGTGGCAGTAAAACATCCAGTCCGTACTTGCCAGATACCCAAGCCATTAATGCAAATACACCGTATGGCGCCAGCTTCATTACAAGCTCAGTTAATTTGTACATTGCATCGGCTAGGCTTTCAAACATTTTGCTAGCGGGTTCGCCTTTTTCACCAATTAGGTTTAAAGCAATGCCTAAGCTCAACGCAAACACAATAATTTGTAAAATATTACCTGAGGCTAATGAGCCCACTGGGTTTTTTGGTACTAAACCTACAATGGTGTCTACTAAGGTAGGGCTTGGTTTAGCATCGACTACTGTGGTTGCAACCATATTTAAGCCTGCGCCAGGTTCAAACAACAACCCAAGACCTAAACCAATCGAAATAGCTACTGCGGTGGTGGCTAAATAAAATACGATTGATTTAACACCAATACGACCCATTTTAGTGGTGTCTTTCATTGAGGTAACACCAACAATTAATGAGCAAAATATAAGCGGTACAATTAACATTTTAATGGCGCTAATAAATAGCTGGCCAATTGGTTTTATATATTCAGCATTATTGCCTAACAGCATGCCGGCAATAATACCCGCTATCATACCTATGAGTATTTTTAGCCAGAGCGCCATTTTTTTAGGCTCGTTGTTATTAATACTTGTTGTACTGGTCATAGTGTTATTCCAATTATTTATAATATTTAGTGGGAGCTATTTAACTTTTGCTTAGGGCGTTAACGCGCATATTGCACCGGCACGTGCACAGGCCGCACAAGGGGCTTGCAATGATATGGACAAGCTTTCGTTAGCCTTTTTAGATAGGGGTTGTTTGTACACGTGCATAATTAAGCTCTAAAGTTGTTAGATTATTGTTATTGCATTAATAATGCCAAGCACGGTTTTGTTAATAACGTATTGAATGTTATTGGTTTTATTGTTTTTGGTTGGCGGTTTGTTAATATAACTTTTTGAATAATTATTAATAATGAAAGGCGGGTTAAAGGCGGCTTAAATGATGGTTTATAAATAACTCATTTAAAATCAATTAGTTGATAGGTGTATAACTTTTATTATTGGTATAACAAAAGTTATATTTAATGCATTAATTAATCATATTTTTTGATTTTTTAGGGTTTAAAACATTATTAAGCTGTAAATTGGCTGTATGTGGTTTTATTTTTTCTTAGGCGTTTAACTTAGATAATATTTTTACCCTGTTCAGGATCCCGTGATTTCTCGGCTTGATCACGAATTTCGTCGGTATCACTACTTACATCATCAACCGTTTCATTTTGCTGCTGCAGCTGCTTAGAGCTTTGCTGAGTAGTTAAAGGTTGCTCAGCTTTGTTGGTGGGCTTTTGTGTATCACTCTCATCAGGTGCACTGAGTAAAATACGCTCGCGGGCATCATCTGGCATACTGATGTTTTGCGCTGTAAATTCGGTTACTAGCTCACGCATTAACTGCGAGGCCACTTTTAACGGACTATGTTGTTCGCTGTTAACCCAAAAAAACAGATTAAAGTTAATTGTTGAGCTGCCTAAATTATTGATCAGCACTTGTGCTGGTGGCTCAGTAATTACACCCGTTTGCTTGTTTGCAATTTCAAGGGCGAGTGTTTGGCAGTAACGAATATCGTTATCGTAACCTATGCCAATCACCACCTTGGCACGCATTTTTGGATTTGCAGTTAGGTTTTTAATGGTATTTTTATAAACCGTGGCGTTAGGTATTTGTATATGGTTGCCATCGTAATCAACTAAGGTGGTTGCGCGAGCGGTGACCTTTTTAACCACACCTAAGCGGCCATCGACTTCTATTACATCGTCTATTTTAAATGGCCGTTGAACGCTCAACAGCAAACTAGCAATAAAGTTCTCTGCTATGTCTCTAAAGGCAAAGCCCAATATTAAGCCTATTAATCCGGTGCCGCTCATAATGGCAATAGCAAATTCGGTAAGTCCTGCTAAACGTAAAAATAAATACACGCCCAGCAATAAAATTAAAATGCTAATCCCGCGTTTGGCCACTAAGTGCACAAGTTTACTGTCGGTCATATAAATGAGCGGTTTTACTAACAGCTTAGACAAAGGACTGGCGACAAAGTAGCTAATAGTTAAAAGTATAAAACCTAATAAAAGAGTGGGTAATATTTGCGCTGTTGCGTGAAGTAATTGCAAACTTTGGGCGTATAAATACTGCCAACTGAGCACGCTTTCTGGGGTGTTTAAGGCATTCACAGCCGTGGTGTTCACTGCAATTAGCATAGTTATAAGGCTGTTCATGGTGTATTACCTTGGTATTTTAAATAATCTAGCAAGCAGCAAGTTTAATACCAATGCCATAAGCACAGCTTGGCAAACTTTTTGCTCGATAATAGGCTAAAAAGGAGCAAACAATGAGCAAACCTAAACGGGGACAACATGCCGAGCAGCCAGTGCACATTCCGGTTATTGGTTGGTGGGACATAGCCAAACGTATTTTTAAGCAAATGAGCCAAGATAACTTATCGCTGGTTGCAGCGGGCGTTGCGTTTTATGCCTTACTTGCTATTTTTCCTGCTATTGCTGCAATGGTTTCTGTGTATGCGTACTTTTCATCGCCCACCGATATTAGTGAACACTTAAGTAAAATAGTTACCTTATTACCGCAAAGCACGAGCGATTTAATTTTATCTCAGGTCTCGAGCTTGGCTCAAACCTCTAACGCCAGTTTAAGCTTAAGTGCAATTGGTACACTTATTCTTACTATTTGGAGTAGCTCTAAAGGCAGCCAAGCGCTTATTACTGCCTGTAATATTAGTTATCATGAATACGAAAAACGCTCTTTTTTTCATGCTCAGTTAGTACGTTTTTTATTTTCGGTAGGGGCTATTTTAGTGGCTATTTTTGCTTTGCTAATTATAGGTATTTTACCCATAGTACTTAATTTAGTGGGCTTAAAAGAAAGTATAGACTTACTAATAAAGTTAATATCGTGGCCATTACTCGCCTTTATGTTTAATTTTGCATTGGTGCTTTTGTATCGCTATGCACCACACCGAAAACCCGCTAAATGGCGCTGGATCACACTTGGCTCGTGTATTGCGACTGTATTATGGATTTTAGCCTCAATTGGTTTTTCGTTTTATGTGTCTCACTTTGCAAGCTACAACGAAACGTATGGTTCGTTAGGCGGGGTAGTGATTATGCTAATGTGGCTCTATATAAGTGCCTATATTATTACGCTTGGGGCGGTAATAAATGCGGCAACCGAACAACAAACAGCGAAAGATAGTACTAAAGGCCCCGCTAAAGAACGCGGTAAACGCGGTGCCTATGTTGCTGATCACCTTGATGTAGATGAGCCGACAAACTCTTAGCCGGGCTCGTTATTGCACAAGCTTATGAGATGCTGAGTAAATGCTTGGCCAACGGGGCCTAAACGGTCATTGTCGGTGCACATTAAATAAAGCTTTAAGGAGCGGGTTGTACCTTGCTCTAAATTAAGGGGTTTAAGAGTGTTGTTTTTAAGATAAGGTTTAATTTGTGCACTAGGCAGCCATGCATAACCAAAGTTTTGGCTAACCATATCAATAGAGTTACGTAAGTGACTCACTGTCCAGCGCATATCAGCCCCAAGCCAGCCGTCGTCGTGGCTGGTGTGGGTGGCCGAATCGCGAACAACTATTTGCCTGTGTAATTTAAGCTCTCTGTAGGTCAGTGGTTCAGTGCGCTGGTGTAAGGGGTGATCAGGGTGCGCAACGGCAATAAATTCTATATCGCACAAACTATGGCAATTAATGCCATAAAGCGCAATAGAAGTAATTGCTAAGTCGACCACTGCATTGGTAAGTAATTCGTTTGCGCCGTTAAGTACGCTTTCTATCAGTTCTATTTTTACCAATGGGTATTGCTCATTAATATGGCTTAGCGCTTGGTACAATAAATGCTGCGGAAACACTTCATCTACCGCTATTTTTAATGTGCTTTCAATACCTTCGCTTAACGTATTAGCAACCGATTCTATTTTGCTGGCTTCATCTATTAAAAATTCGGCGCGGCGCAATATAAGCTTACCGTTTTCGGTTAAATACGCTTTACGGCCTTTTACTTCAAGCAATTTTACTTGCAGTGCCGACTCTAACTTTTGCACTGCATGGTGCACGGTTGATTGGCTTTTAAATACCGCGCTGCTAGCACCGGCAAATCCACCATGCTCTACAACAGCTTTAAACATTCTCCATTGCTCGAGTGTTGCCTTTGCCATTTTAAACCTTGTTACTACTTACTATTGATTAAACTACCTGACCGTGTAGACACTCTATTTATTGCGTAACTACTTATTTATTATTGGTAATAACCATTTTTTTGCTGCTCAGCAGCGTCATAAACTCTTTTTTAGGCACTGGCCTTGAAAACAAATAACCTTGCCCGTAGTCGCATCCTGCTTTTAGTAGTAGTTGCATTTGTTGCTGCGTTTCAATCCCTTCGGCAATAACTTTTAGGCCAAGCTGGTGGGCCATTACAATAATGGCTTCACATAAAGCAAGCTCCTGGCTCCCAGCTTTAATATTATCAATAAAGCGTTTATCTATTTTTAGATAATCGGTATCCATTTCTTGCAGGTACGCGAGCGATGAATAGCCGGTGCCAAAGTCATCTAGCGCTAATTGCACACCTGACTGGACTAATGTTTTTAAGCGACTTTGGGTTAGTGGCTCTGGGTTAACCATAAGGCCTTCTGTGATCTCGGCCACAATAGAGGAGGCGGGTAGTTTGGCTGCTTTTAAAATCTCACACCAATCGTCAATTCCGCTATCGATTGTTGATAACTGCACAGGAGAGACATTTATACTAATTTGAAATTGCTCCCCCATGGTGGTATTTATTTCTTTTAGGGTGTGTATTGCTTGCGTAAATACAAATTGGCCCAGCGCATTTATTTGCCTAGTTTCCTCAGCAAGCGGTATAAACGTCGCCGGCGAGACTAACCCCTTTTTAGGGTGGTGCCAGCGAATAAGCCCTTCGGCTTTATGAATGTGCAAATCGTTTAATGCCACAATAGGCTGATAAAATAGCTCAAATTGTTCAAGCTCTATGGCGGAGCGTAAATCTTTTAATAGCTGCATACGCGCTTGCGCATGAATACGCATATCTTTTGAAAAAAACTCAAACCCATTACGGCCGTTATTTTTAGCTTTATACATGGCTTGGTCGGCAGCTTTTAATAGCAGCTCTGTACTTTGGCCATCGCTAGGTGCGCATGCAATGCCCATACTAGCGCTAATAAATAGCTCCTCGTCTTCAAGCTGTATACTTGATGAAAGGCTTTGCAATATATTGCTGGCAATTTGGTTTATATGGCGACTGCTTTTAACATGGTCGTATACAATCACAAACTCATCACCGCCAATACGCGCGACAAAACTGGCGTTTATTGCAGCTTGAATTATCCGTTGAGAAACTAACTTAAGTAGATTATCGCCATAATGATGGCCTAACGTGTCATTAATATCTTTAAAGTGATCAATATCGAGCAGCATCACAACAAGTTCGCATTTGTCGCCTGTTACTTCTTCAAAACGCTTATTTAAACGCTCTTTAAGCTCAAGCCTATTTGGTAAATCAGTTAAGTGGTCGAAGTGAGTTTTTCGCCATATGGTTTCATCGGCTTGTTTTTTTTCTGTTAGGTCGGTAAAAATGGCCACCCGGCGAGTAGGCATGTTTTTATCATCGTAAACGGTATCTATGATCAGAAACTCGGTATAGGTGTCGCCATTTTTTTTACGATTAATTATCTCACCCTGCCAACGGCCAGTTTCTCTGAGCTCTGCCCACATTTTTTCATAAAAAGCTTTTGAGTGTTTGCCAGATGCTAAAATCCGACTGGTTTTACCTATCGCTTCTTCTTTGCTGTATTGGGTTGTTTCGCAAAACGCAGGGTTTACGTCATAAATAATGCCGTCGGGGTCTGTAATCATCATCCCTTCACTACTATTACTGTAAACAAGCGACGCTAAATGAAGAGCTTTTTCGTTGACCTTTTTCTGGCTTATATCTCTAAGAACAATAATGTATTCATTATTAGTGAGTGCATTGATTCTTGCCTCAAAAAAGTGCTCTTTAGATTTTTTAAACAATGTAAACTCAATGGTTTGTGAACCCTCTAAAGTACCTAAATGAGAAAGCAGTAACTCTGCGTTGGCCTCAGAGAGTACATCAACTAATTTTAAAGCTTTGCCTGTCTCAACATTTAGCACAGGGCTAATATAGCCGCCAATATAAAGGATTTTTCCTTGGGCATTTATACGTATGTAGGTATCGGGTAAAGCATTTAATAAGCTCATTAACTCGTTGTGCTTATTTTTTAATTTAGCCTCTGCAGATAACCGGGTTTGTGCCATCACAGCAAAACGGTCATAAAGCGCGCGCAGCTCTGGGCTATTGGGCTTTTTAATATGTTTGGGCATAGTGCCATTTGCCAGTTCATCTGTGGCTTTGGTTAAATTAGCGATAGGCTTAAATATACTTTGTTTAATTAAGCGCCTAGCTAGCAACACCAACAGGGCAATAGCCGATAAAAACGCAAAAATGGTTTTAGCAAAGCTTTCATTCACTTTATTAATAAAATCTTCAACCGAAACGGCTATATAAATATCTAAATTATTATCATGGCCGTCTTTGTATATAACTGAGCGATGAAAAACCTGGTTTTCGCCTTCTGCATTTTTAAACACGGTTAACGAGCTTTTATCGTGAAGTAAATCTATGTCGGTAATTTTTTGGCCTAAATTACGTGGTTGATTAGGGTAGTTGGCCAGTATTAAGCCATTAGAGTCGGCAATAACGGCCTTGGCATTGTTAGGTAATTTTGCTTCGCTTAAGGCGATATTCCACCAATTCAATGCAATAACGGTAACCAGTGTGCCTTTTAGTTGGTTATTACTACCTATAATTGGGTAGGCAAAATTGACACTTTGCGCTTGAATACTTCGGTCGTATTGAAAATACCCTACCGAAAAACTTTTATTACTAATGGCATTTTGAAAATAAGTACGATCGCTAATATTAATATTTTTACTACGACCATTTGTCACGCACTGTAGGTCGCCATTTTTATCAACAATACCTATATTTGCAATATTCTTATAAAGGGCTTTTATTTCGTAAAAGTAATTAGGGCAGGTTGTGGGGAGTGTTTCATTTTTTGCTGTTTTATCGGCTAAATAAATAGTAATACGTTTAACATCATCAACCATTGTTTTTTGATGTTGTGTCAATTGCTTAGCTATATTTACTATTCTTTCTTCACTTTTTTCAATGGCAGCATCACGCTCATACCATAGCGTAAATACCGTCACAGCGGCACCGGGAATGCTAAGTAGGATGAGTAGCCTATACAGCTGACTTTTAAGCGATGAAGTAAAAATAAGTTTTCCTTAAGCTCTGCGTCCCTAAAAAGTGATTGTAGACATAAAAGCCAAAAATAACCATACAAAATATAGGGTTGCACTAAAAAGTTATTAGAAATCAGCTTAAGTCTGTGTTTTTAATCATGAAGCTTATTATGCCAAATAAACGAATTATCAAAATAAGCACTAAACTTTCTAAAAAATAGAATGTTTTGCTCGATTTAAAGACATAGTCGTATTGTTTTATGAATGCTTTAATAAGCTCATTAATTAATCTACTACAGTATTTTAAATATGAACATAGCAAAAGTGTTAACTGCTTACGCCACCCAAGATAGTGATGGTGTAAACATAAGTCGAATACCTGGTTTTGATGGCAAATATCTCGACCCTTTTTTAATGATTGATGAGCTAAAGTCTAACAATGAAAGTGACTATATTGGTGGCTTTCCACCGCACCCTCATCGCGGCATTGAAACCTTTACGTACATTATTAAAGGTGGCTTTGAACACCAAGATCAAATGGGCAACAAAAAAGCGATCCGATCTGGCGATGTACAATGGATGAGTACAGGTAGAGGCGTAATGCACAGTGAAATGCCACTGACAGATGCAAAAGAGGGGCTGCATGGCTTTCAAATTTGGATCAATATGCCCAGTGGCGAAAAAATGCGTGCGCCACGTTATCAAGATACTACACAAAATCCAGCGCCTGAAGTCACTAACAAGCACGGCGTGAGCTTTAGCGCACTTGCGGGTAATTGGCAGTTTGAAGATTCTACGTTAACGTCGAGTTTGCAAAGCTTAGCGGCCAATGCTGCACTGGCCAATGTTACTCTCCCCGTTAATACACGCATGCAGTTAGCAGGGCTTAAACAACGTAAAGTGATGATTTATGTTCATACAGGTGAGCTTATTACAGGTGACGAGCAAACATTTAATGCTGGCAAGTTGCTTATATTAAGTGAAAACAGTGACATTGATATATCTTCACAAAAGGGGGCGGGGATACTTATTTTGGCGGGTAACCCACTTGAGCAACCTATTGCACATATGGGCCCATTTGTAATGACCACGCAAGAGGAAATTAAACAAGCGGTGCGTGATTATCAAAACGGCGAATTTGGCAACATTTAATAGTTAATTGAGGAGGTTATTATGGGTTTATTAGTTGATGGCCAATGGCAAGACAAATGGTACGACACCGACTCGAATAATGGTAAATTTAAACGCGAAGCAGCGCAGCTTCGTAATTGGATCACAAAAGATGGCAGCCCAGGACCTACAGGAAGTGGTGGGTTTAAAGCGCAAGCAAATCGCTACCACTTATATGTTGCCTTAGCGTGCCCGTGGGCGCATCGCACACTTATATTCAGACAGCTAAAAGGCCTAAGCGATATTATTAGCGTATCGGTAGTCAGCCCAGATATGTTAGATAAGGGGTGGAGCTTTGATAAAGATAACCTCAGTAGCGGCGATGATTTATTTAATAGTGAATACTTACATCAAATTTATACTAAGCACGATGAAAATTACAGTGGGCGAGTAACTGTGCCTGCACTTTGGGATAAGCATCAAAATAAAATTGTTAGTAATGAATCTGCAGATATTATTCGTATGTTTAATACCGCATTTAATGAAATTACGAATAATACGGATGACTATTACCCACAATCACTACAAGCTGATATTGATGAAATTAACGACCTTGTTTATACCAATATTAATAATGGGGTATATAAAGCGGGTTTTGCAACCACACAAACAGCATACGAAGATGCATTTACTGCGTTATTTAAAGCACTTGATAAAGTAGAGGGCATACTAAGTAAAAATCGTTACCTGATGGGGAGCACATTAACTGAAGCGGATTGGCGTTTATTTACCACACTCATTCGGTTCGATAGCGTGTATGTAGGGCATTTTAAGTGTAATTTACGCACCATTGAAAGCTACCCAGCGCTGAGTAACTATGTACGTGAGTTATACCAAATAGAGGGAGTAGCCAGTACGGTTAACCTTGAGCATATTAAGCGACATTACTATTTTAGCCACACAATGATCAACCCAACGCAAATTATTCCAAAAGGGCCGGCGTTAAACTTTAGCCAAAACCATAATAGAGACGAGTTGGACTAAGAGGTATTAAAGTAAGCGGCAATTGCACTTTTAAAAAAGCTTTTATAAATGCAATTGCTGCTATGCAAATAACTTTACCAGCCAGCCGTATTTTCGCACAAAGCTCGTTTCGCTTTTGCCTGCTTGAACTGTTGCTCCGGCTAAAAAGGCTGATGCCAGTCCTACCTTGGTGGCTGCAAAGCGCTTAAAGCGATACTTTATTGCTGCATGGTGCTGGCGTTTTAATGCATGCTGTAAATCCATTTGCTTATTTAACGTGTCAACGTTCTCATTGGGTTCTTTAATTAGAAAATTAACGAGCATGGTTATTTCCTTATAGATTTAAAAGTTGCTTCACACTTTTAATCGTTTTACTAAAGCCAATTTTATTGCTTAGGTATACGGTATTTCGCCAAAGCCAAATTAAACAAATTATTTGCGCGAGTGCAGCAGTAGCAAAGCTAAGCCAAACCGAGCCAAATAAATCATATACACCGTAGCCAATTGCACCTAGTAAGCCGGCCCACAACAAAATCAAACCACTGGCAAAACATCCTAAAAATATAGTGATCAACGCCATTGATCGTAACGACAGCTTCCACTCAGCTTTTGCAAGTTGGTGGGTAAGCTTTCCTTGCGTTTTATAATCCTCCTTGAGCTGGTCAGAGTATTCAATGATCTTTGCTATATGATCCTGCCAATCATCCTTTTGGCTAGGGTCATCAGTTGTTTGATTTTGAGCATTACCGTCCGTGGTTGCTGTTGTTTGTGAGCTACTCATTATTTATTACTTACGACGAAATAGTGACGTTACAAGCATACCCGCCGCAAAAGCAATACCCGCTGTTGCTAGCGGATTTTCTGAGGCAAAAGCACGCGTTTTTGCGCTGCACTCAGTTAGTTTTTCACGAGCAATAAGTTGTTTTTCGCTTAGTGCTTCTGCAGAGCTTGAAGCGCCTTTACGTACGCTTGACTCAGCAACTGATGCCTTGCTTGAAAGTGCATCTACTGCATCGTGTGCTACAGACGTTGCTTTTTCAGTCAACGGTGCCTCACTCTCTTTTTGTTTAAGATCAGGTTTCATGTTTGTTTCAGTATTCGGTTTTGTATTTGTTGCAGTAGCCATAATCAATCCTTAATAAATAAAATAAAAAAATTTAACTGGTGCTATAGCAGATGCAACGATTAAACCAACCATTAAAAATAATTTAACCACTTGATTTTATTGTTTTTATATATTTAAGGTAGGGTGCGGTAGATTAAATAAAAAGCAGCATGAAGTAAGTATTGCTGCTGTGCTAAGTAAATTTTACATGCCTATAAACCTAGGGCCTGTTTACCTTTCGAGATTTAATTTGCAGCAGTCTGTTTGGGATTTAGGCAAGGTAGAGCCTATGTAGTGTGGTTATTCCCCATAAATAGGCGATAACGATGTATAAATGTCAAACAGGCGCTGCCCGAAGGGTTCTGCCTAGGGGGCATTTACTCTTTGTTACTCGGTTTTTACTTAGCCCACTAGGTTACAAACCTCACGCCGCGATTAAATACCCCCTAGATTGAACAAATTATAATCCTTAAAGGTCAACAGGCCCTAGATTCATTTTTTTGTAATTATTCATTGATTATTCAGTAAGCAAATTATGTAAACCAAACGTTATTAGTATCGCTTTAAAAAAATTTTATCTACTACCTCCACTTTTTCCCACGTAATTCAATCGCTTTGCGTAAAGCCTTATTTTTTCTAGCTTAGCGAGACGTTAAAGCTGGTCAGCTTACTTGACAAAAAGGCTTGTCAAGCCCTAAACTGGAGCACTGTGGTAAAAAGTGGTTTTTAGTGGATCTAACTGGATCAAATTAATCGAAACTCGATTACACAATTTAAAAGTAGGCTTTTTATGTTTCGTGGCGCTAGTTCACTGAGCTTGGATGATAAAGGACGTTTTGCGGTACCGACTAAGTACCGAGACGCTTTGCTGTCTGAAGATCAAGGAACGGTAATATGTACCATTGCGCTAAACGAACCGTGTTTATGGTTGTATCCTCTTGCACAGTGGCAAGAAATAGAAAGCCGCTTATCTAAAATCTCTAATATGAATCCACGCGCTCGCCGAATGCAACGTATGTTGTTAGGTAATGCCACAGAGTATCAACTTGATAAAAATGGTCGAATTTTGCTGGCGCCTTCATTGCGTAGCCACGCAGAACTTGGCAAAAAGATCATGCTAGTTGGTTTAATGAATAAATTTGAAATTTGGGATGAAGCGCGTTGGCACGAACAAATGCGCCAAGACACTGAGCTGGAAAGGCTCGGCGATTTTGAAGCAAACCAAGATTTAGATAATTTCACACTCTAACGGCACTAAAAAAGGCAAACACAAGCTAATGACTGCGCAATTTGAACACGTATCCGTATTAATGGACGAAACCATCGATGCTCTTGCAATTAAGCCAGACGGCATATACATGGATGGTACTTTTGGACGTGGCGGACACTCAGGTCAAATACTTGCTCGACTTGGTGAGCAAGGGCGTTTACAGGCCATTGATCAAGACCCACAAGCAATAAAGTCGGCTGAAAAATTTGCCGATGACGCACGCTTTGCTATAGCTCACACCCGCTTTTCTAACTTATACGATGTTGCAGAGCAAAACGATCTGTTAGGTAAAGTTGATGGCATTTTATTAGATATTGGCGTGTCCTCACCCCAGCTTGATGACGCAGAGCGTGGCTTTAGCTTTATGAAGGACGGCCCTCTTGATATGCGCATGGACCCAACTAGTGGGCGCAGTGCAGCGCAGTGGCTAGCCGAAGCTGAGCTTGAAGACATTACCCATGTAATTAAAACCTACGGTGAAGAAAAATTCGGTAAGCGTATTGCCCACAAAGTACTTGAGGTAAGAGAGCACACGCCAATTACCACAACCAAGCAACTTGCCGATTTAGTCGATGAAGCGGTGCCCGTTAAAGATAAATTTAAACACCCAGCCACACGTACATTTCAGGCAATCAGAATTTACATAAACAGTGAACTGGAAGAAATTCAAACCGCACTGCAAGCCGCTGTAAAAGTATTAAAGCCAGGTGGGCGTTTAGTGGTTATTTCGTTTCATTCACTTGAAGACAGAATAGTGAAGCAATTTATTAGAAAACAGAGTAAGGGAGAAGCGATACCCAGAGGTCTGCCTTTAACCGACGCACAAATAAATAAAAACCTGACGTTAAAAGCAGTGGGTAAAGCTATTAAACCAAGTGCTGAAGAAATTGAGCGTAATCCACGCTCTCGCAGCTCAGTACTTAGGATTGCACAGAGGCTTGGATGAACACTAAAGCGAATCATCGCCAACCCAATTTATTTTTAGAAATATTAAAAGGCCTAGGAGCTAACAAGCTAACCTCGGCCTTGTTGGTTGTGATATTCGCTTCAAGCTTTGCAGTAGTGCAGGTTACGCACTCGGCTCGCGCGCAGCTAATTAAGCAAGATACGCTGCTACAAGAGCGAGATGAGCTCGACCTTGAATGGCGTTATTTACTTGTAGAAGAAGAGTTTTATTCGCAGCATGCGCGCATTGAAGAAGTTGCTACCACGCAGCTTCAAATGAAGCGCCCTACCAGTCAGGATGAACAGGTAATAATAATACAATGAGAAATCGCGGCAAAAAACAGGTCAATAACTTAATCACATGGCGCTTTATGTTGGTGTGCACTGTGGTGTTTTTAGTGTTTGTAACACTGGTGTCGCGTGCTGCCTATTTACAAGTTATTGAGCCAGATAAAGCCCGTTCAGAAAGCGATAAACGCACCGTTCGTGTAGAAAAACTACATGTACAACGCGGTATGATCTTCGATCGTCAAGGCAAAGAGCTTGCTGTAAGTGTGCCTGTAGTCAGTGTATATGCCGATCCTAAAGCATTGCATAAGTCACTTGTTGCTAAAGTTATAAAACAAGCACGTAAAAACGGTGAAGATCTTAAAACGCTTGCAGAAAATGCCGCTGAGCTTGATAAGCGTACTTCTGTTTATTATGAAAATGATCTGCGTTGGCGTGAGCTGGCAGATGTATTACGTATCGAGCCTAAAAAAATAAATTCGCGTTTATTAAATGATCCCACCCGTCGTTTTGTGTATTTAAAGCGCCAAGTTACACCGGCTGTTGCCAACTATATTAGCCAATTACGCTTACCTGGTATTCATTTGTTAGATGAGTCTAAACGTTATTACCCCGCGGGAGAGGTAACGGCCCACATTATTGGTTTTACAAACATTGATGGAAAAGGTATAGAAGGCATTGAAAAACTCTACGAAAATGCCTTAACAGGCGAAGAGGGCCGTCGCACTATTCGTAAAGATGCCCAAGGCCGCGAAGTTGAAGTATTAGATGAGCGTGAGCGTGTAGAGCCTGAAAATATTCAGCTGAGTATTGATCAACGTATTCAAGCAATTGCTTATAAGGCAGTAAAATCTGCTGTACTCACGTATAAAGCGACATCGGGGTCGGCCATGGTAGTTGATGTTAAAACCGGTGAAGTTTTGGCCATGGTAAATAGCCCATCATTTAATCCAAATAATTTGAACGATGCACAACCACATAAACGCCGTAACCGCGCAATTACCGATTTGTTTGAACCAGGCTCAACCGTTAAGCCACTAGCCATTTTAGCTGGGCTAGACTACGGCGCAATTAAAGCCGACGACACCATTGATACCTACCCAGGTTGGATGCGTTTAGGCGGCAGTT
Organism: Pseudoalteromonas sp. Angola-4; assembly: GCF_028599265.1. NCBI lineage: Bacteria > Pseudomonadati > Pseudomonadota > Gammaproteobacteria > Alteromonadales > Pseudoalteromonadaceae > Pseudoalteromonas > Pseudoalteromonas sp. Angola-4. Next base: position 112,740 of record NZ_JAQREK010000009.1, read on the forward strand.
TAGTAAAAGATACCCGTAACCACGGTGAAATGACGCTTCGCGAAATTTTAAAGTATTCATCAAACATGGGCGTGGCAAAGGTAACGCAGCAAGTACCTAAAGATTACTTAGTTGGCTTATATCAAAAAGTGGGCTTTGGTAGCGATACCGGCACAGGCATGGTTGGCGAAAGTAGTGGTTTATTTTATCCAAACCGCCGCTGGTCTGACTTTGAAATTGCCACGTTATCGTTTGGTTATGCTATTTCGGTAAGTACGGCGCAAATGGCCCGCTTTTACACCATGTTAGGTGCCGGTGGGATTAATCGTCCGTTAACGATTTTAAAGCAAGACGGTGTGCCAGAAGGCGAGCGTATTTTTAAACAAAAAGACGTAGAAGCCGTTGTTCACATGATGGAAAGCGTGTTTGAAAAAGACGGTACAGCCCGAAACATAAAAGTAGATGGCTACCGTGCGGCAGGCAAAACCGGTACTTCTAAAAAGGCGGTTGCTGGTGGTTACGGTGATGAATATGTAGGTTATTTTGCAGGTGTAGCACCAGCAAGTAATCCACGCTTGGCTGTGGTAGTGATGATAAATGAGCCCGGTGGCGATGTGTACTATGGAGGTGCCACCGCAGGCCCTGCATTTGCAGAAATCGTCTCTAACGCATTAAGAATATTAAACGTAGCCCCTGATAAGGAAGAAGTGGCTTACGTAAAAGGTAAAGATAACGATGCGTGATTTAAAGGCTATTTTAAAATACATCGACATAGATGCACCTTCGCAGCTAGTTAAAGATTTACGCCTTGATAGCCGTGATGTAACCCCTGGCGATGTATTTGTGGCTATAAAAGGCCATGCGCTTGATGGCGGACAGTTTATTGCCAAAGCAATTGAAAACGGCGCTACAGCCATTATTGCCGATAGACTGTGCGAATTTGATGTCACTTTTGAGCCACTGTATTTAGTAACTGAGCTTGATAAAAAACTCCCAGAGCTAGCGAGTCAATTTTATGAAAACCCAAGCCAATCTCTCGATTTAATTGGTGTAACGGGCACTAATGGCAAATCTACAACAACGGCTATGATGGCGCATTTAGCGCAGTTTTGTAGTACCCCTTCGGCCATTATAGGCACATTAGGTTATGGCCACCCCGATACACTTACGCCACTTATTAATACCACGCCTTCGGCTGTTGACTTGCAGCACATATTGCATGACTTAAAACAGCAGCATAAAAAGCTTGTGGCGATGGAGGTTTCATCGCACGGGTTAGTGCAACAGCGTGTGGCACAATGCCAATTTAAAGCGGCGGTATTTACTAATTTATCGCGCGATCACCTTGATTACCATGGCGATATGGCAAGTTATGGCGACGCCAAGCTTATGCTGTTTCGCGATTTTGACCCACAGTTAGTGGTGCTAAATCAAGACGATGGGCAAGCAGAGCAATGGCTTGAAAAATACAGTTTTAATAATCTTATTTGTTATGGCCGTAAAAATTTAGCACCTAAAAATGCACAGTATGTGTATTTTTCTGATGTTGAATATTCTAAAAATGGTATTTCGGCGCAATTGAGCACAAGTTGGGGCGATATTAGCGTAACATCGCCTCTATTTGGTGAGTTTAACTTATATAATTTAACTGCGGCACTGGCAACATTGTTGGGGCTAGGTTATCCGCTTGAGCAGTTAGCCGCCGGATGCGCGCATTTGCACCCCGTTGCTGGGCGTATGCAAGCGTTTAGCGAAGTTAATTTACCCACGTGCGTTGTTGATTACGCCCATACGCCTGATGCACTTGCTCTGGCTTTACAAGCATTGCAAAAGCATGTGCCTGGTGGGGTTAGTTGTGTTTTTGGTTGTGGTGGCGACAGAGATAAAGGTAAGCGTGCCTTAATGGCGCAAGCGGCAGAGCAAAATGCAGATAAGGTTATTGTTACCAGCGACAATCCGCGTTCAGAAAACCCAGATGCTATTTTAGCAGATGTGGCAGCGGGTTTATCGCAGCCTGAAAAAGCCCATTTAGAGGCTGACAGAGCAAAAGCCATTCGCTATGCAATAGAAAATGCAAATGCGGATGACGTTATTTTAATTGCCGGCAAAGGCCACGAGGATTACCAAATTATTGGCGATCAACGTATCGACTTTTGCGATCGCAGTTATGTAAAAGAACAACTAAAAAAAGCAGTAAGAGGGATAACTCAATGATCCCAATGGACTTTGATTGGCTGGCAAATGTGCTAGCAACCGATTATCAAGGTGATAATCTCAATGTAGTAAATATTAATACCGATACCCGCAGCATTTGCGATGGTGAGGTGTTTTTAGCTTTAAAAGGGCCTAATTTTGATGGCCATAAATTTATTGCTGACGCTAAACAAAAAGGCGCTATTGGCGTTATTGTTCAGCATAAAGTAGATGTAGATATTGTGCAGTTTGTTGTTAGCGATACCCGTATTGCACTAGGTAATATAGGTGCGGCAGTTATGGCGCAGGTTAACCCTAAAACCATTGCTATTACAGGCAGCGTGGGTAAAACAACGGTAAAAGAAATGTGCGCCGCTATTTTATCGGTGCACGGAGATGTGCTTGCTACAAAAGGTAATTTTAATAACGATATTGGCGTACCGCTAACGCTATTACGTTTAGAGCCGCAGCACCGTTTTGCTGTTATAGAGCTTGGCGCTAATCATTTAGGCGAAATTGCTTACACTACCGCCATGGCAAAACCCGATGTAGCTGTGGTGTGTAATGTGGCCGCTGCGCATTTAGAAGGCTTTGGTAGTCTAATGGGAGTTGCTAAGGCAAAAGGTGAGATTTTTGATGGCCTAAAAGACGATGGCGTTGCCATTGTTAACTGCGATAGCGAATTTAGCCAATACTGGCTTGATAAATTAAAAGGGCGCACTGTTAAGTGTTTTTCAAGTACTGAAAAACTTGATATTTGGGCTGAAAATATCAGCCTAGATGAAAACGCTCGCGCGAGCTTTTTATTGTGTACACAAGAGCAAAAAGTACCTGTAACGCTTGCTCTTCCTGGTAAGCACAACGTGAGCAATGCCCTTATTGCCGCGGCTTTAACCAGCGAGTTTGATGTATCACTTGAAGAGATAGCCACCGCACTTGCCACCATGGGCGATGTTAAGGGGCGTGTAAACTTAATAAAAGTAACTGATTCACTGACCGTTATTGATGATACCTACAATGCAAATGTTAAGTCGGTAAAAGCAGCAATTGATTTATTAAGTGATATTCAAGGGCACCGTATTTTAGCACTGGGCGATATGGGAGAGCTTGGTGAGCAAGCCAGAACTTATCATCAAGAAGTAGGCGAATACGCAAAACAACAAGGCATTGATGAGCTGTATACGCTGGGTGTGTTAAGTAAATACGCAAGCGATGTATTTGATAAGCCAAACCGTCATTTTTCTAACCGCGAAGAGATGCTCAAGCAAATTCAAACCAGTCTTAATAACACAAACAATAAAACCACGCTTGTGGTGAAAGGATCGCGCAGTTCTCGCATGGAATTATTAGTAACCGATTTAGTAAATGGCCAGCAACAAGCCATCAATGGAGTATCATAATGTTAGTTTGGCTGGCAGAGTATTTAACCCAATATTACAGTGGCTTTAATGTTTTTTCGTATTTAACCTTACGTGCCATTTTAGGCATATTAACAGCGTTAATGATGTCGCTTTATTTTGGCCCTAAGCTCATTCGTTCGTTACAAAAAATGCAAATTGGCCAAGTAGTGCGTGATGATGGCCCCGAATCTCACTTATCTAAAAAAGGTACTCCTACTATGGGAGGCTTACTTATTTTAGGCGCCATATTTACCAGCACCTTATTATGGGCTGACTTATCAAACAAATACGTATGGGCAACCTTATTTGTAATTGGCTCATTAGGTTTAGTGGGCTTTATAGATGACTACCGCAAAGTAATACGCAAAGACCCTAAAGGGTTAATTGCTAAATGGAAGTATTTTTGGCAATCGGTTATTGCTCTAGTGGTGGCAACTGCACTGTATGCTACGAGTACACAAGCGTCAGAAACCTCACTTGTTGTGCCATTTTTTAAAGATGTATTGCCACAATTAGGCTTGTTTTACATTGTAATTACTTACTTTGCATTAGTAGGCACTTCAAACGCGGTAAATCTGACTGATGGCTTAGATGGCCTGGCGATTGTGCCGACTATTTTAGTGGCTGCTGCACTGGCGATAATTGCTTATTTAACCGGTAATATTAACTTTTCGGCTTACTTACATATCCCGCATTTACCGCTTGCTAGTGAGCTGGTGGTTGTATGTACCGCTATTGTTGGCGCTGGGTTAGGCTTTTTATGGTTTAACACTTACCCAGCACAAGTGTTTATGGGTGATGTAGGGTCGTTGGCACTTGGCGGCGCGCTGGGCATTATTGCTATTTTAGTACGCCAAGAGCTACTGCTTATTATTATGGGCGGCGTGTTTGTAATGGAAGCTTTATCGGTAATTTTACAAGTGGGCTCATACAAATTACGCGGACAGCGCATTTTTAGAATGGCGCCGATTCATCATCATTACGAGCTAAAAGGTTGGCCAGAGCCACGTGTTATTGTGCGCTTTTGGATAATTTCAATTGTGCTAGTACTTGCTGGCCTTGCGACATTAAAGATTCGATAAATGCAGTATTTAAACGAGATAAAAAACAAACATATAACAGTGCTCGGACTCGGTGTAACCGGCCTGGGCATTGTGCGTTTTTTATTATCTCATGGTTTTGCACCAAAGGTCGTTGATAGCCGGGTTGCGCCACCAGGTATGGATTGGCTAAGCGAGCACGCTCCTGAGCTTAATACGCATTTTGGTGATTTAGCTAGCGCCGCGCTTTGTAAAACCGATATGATCATCATAAGCCCCGGGCTTAGCTTAAAAATTCCCGCAATTGCTCAAGCAATAGAGTCAGGCATTGAAGTAATTGGTGATGTAGAGCTATTTGCTCGTATAAATACAAAACCGGTTGTTGCTGTTACTGGTTCTAATGGTAAATCAACCGTTGTTACCTTAGCCTACGAGGTATTAAAAGCTGCAGGTTATAAGGTGGCATTAGGTGGCAATATTGGCACTGCGGTATTGGATTTACTAAGTGATGATTTTGACGTGTATGTGCTGGAGCTTTCGAGTTTTCAGCTAGATACCTGCTCAAGCTTAAAACCAATAAGCGCAGCGGTATTAAATATATCTGAAGATCATTTAGATCGTTACGACAGCTACCAAGCCTATATCGACTCTAAATTAAGTATTTATAACAATGCTGAGCTTTTAGTAAGCAACGCAGATGATATTCAAACTAAGCCTATTAGTCGCGCTTTAGCGCCGCAAATGAGCTTTGGCAGCGACCAAGGTGATTACCACTTAGCTGAGCGCAATAATGAGCTGCACTTTATAGTAAAAGGCGAGGCGTACTTACCTGTTAGTACGCTTGCGGTCGTTGGTAAGCACAATTACTTAAATACACTTGCGGTTATGGCGTTATTAAGCCCGTTTGATATTAGTAAAGAGCAGTACGCAGCGGCGCTTTGTCAATTTAATTGTTTAGCGCACCGTTGCCAGTTTGTTGATGAGCAATATGGTGTTCAATACTTTAACGACTCTAAAGCCACCAATGTTGGCGCCACTATAGCGGCAATAGATAGTTTGGCCTCAGATCACGAAAACCTGATTGTAATAGCCGGTGGTGATGCTAAAGGCGCTGATTTAAGTGCGTTAAAGCCATATATAAAAAGTCATGTAAAAGCGCTTGTATGCTTTGGTAAAGATGCAGCAGAGCTTGCTGCTTTAACGAGTAAATCGCACTTAGTAAACACAATGCAAGAGGCGGTATCGCTCGCTAAAGTACTTAGCAAGCGCGGTGACATTGTATTACTTGCCCCTGCCTGTGCCAGCATTGATATGTATAACAACTACATGCAACGCGGTGATGACTTTGTGCAATGTGTAATGGAAGGGCAATTATGATTGCCTTTGCCGATTTAAAAGAAACACTCACCCCAAAACCTTCAGCACAGCTTTACGATGTGCCACTGCTTTATTGCATGTTAATGCTTATAGGGGTGGGTTTTATAATGGTGACCAGCGCCTCAATGCCCACAGCCGAAAGGCTGTTTGATAACTCATACCATATTACCATTCGCCACAGCATGTTTTTAGCGATGGCATTTGTTTTATTTTGGATTGCAGCCAGCGTGCCTATGGATTGGTGGAAACGCTCAAACCCGTATTTGTTGCTGCTTGGTATGGTGCTACTTATTGCCGTGTTAATAATAGGCCGCGAAGTCAACGGCGCTAAGCGTTGGATACCCATTGGACCTGTTGGTTTTCAGGTAGCCGAGGCCGCTAAATTATACTTTTTCAGTTATATAGCCGGCTACTTGGTAAGAAAGCGCGAAGAAGTACAAGAAAATATTAAAGGCTTTGCTAAGCCTATCGCTGTATTTGCGGTATATGCCTTACTTATTTTACTGCAGCCCGATTTAGGAACCGTGGTGGTTATGTTTGTAACAACTGTGGGGCTATTATTTTTGGCCGGCGCAAAGTTATGGCAGTTTTTTGTACTTATTTTAACGGGCGTAGGGCTTGTTGTATTACTGATTATTGTAGAGCCATACAGAATGGCGCGAGTGGTGGGCTTTTTAGACCCTTGGGAAGACCCATTTGGTAAAGGGTATCAGTTAGTGCAGTCGCTTATGGCCTACAGCCAAGGTGGCTGGTTTGGCCAAGGGTTAGGTAACAGCGTGCAAAAGTTACAGTATTTACCCGAGGCGCATAACGATTTTATTTTTGCCGTTATAGGTGAAGAGCTAGGCCTTGTAGGTGTAGCAAGTATTTTATGTGTGTTGGCTGTGTTTGTATTTAGGGCGCTTTTAATAGGCCAACAAGCTTTAAAATGTGGCAAAGAATACGAAGGCTATTTTGCGTTTGCTATTGGCATTTGGTTTGCGTTTCAAACCATGGTTAATGTAGGCGCCAGTGCAGGGTTATTACCGACTAAAGGGTTAACCTTGCCGTTTATTTCGTATGGTGGTTCAAGTTTATTAATAATGACGATTGCCACCGGTATTTTATTGCGTGTTGATTTTGAAACCAAAATGGCAACCAAACAAGCCACCTCACGCGGAGGTAAGCGATGAGTAAAAAATTAGTAGTTGTGGCCGGTGGTACAGGTGGGCATATATTCCCAGGTATTGCTGTAGCCGATTATTTAAAAGAGCAAGGCTGGCAAGTAAGCTGGATAGGCACGCCAGACAGAATGGAAGCGGATGTTGTACCAAAGCACAACATTGAAATTGATTTTATTAATGTAAAGGGCGTACGCGGTAATGGCTTAAAGCGTCTTATTAAAGCCCCATTCATGGTACTTAATGCAATATTGCAGGCGCGTAAGGTATTGAAATCTCAGCAACCAGATGTAGTGCTTGCTATGGGCGGCTATGTAACCGGGCCAACCGGCATTGCCGCTAAAAGTTTAGGCATTCCACTGGTGATTCATGAGCAAAATGCAGTGGCAGGAATGAGCAACAAGTGGTTGGCAAAATTTGCTAACAGAGTACTTGCTGCGTTTCCAAGCGCCTTTGCACCAGGGCAAGCCGAATTAGTCGGTAACCCAGTACGTGCAAGCGTTGCTAATGTAGCTAAACGTGATGTTTCAAGCCCTATTAATATTTTAGTGGTAGGTGGCTCGCTAGGCGCACAAGTGCTTAACCAAACACTGCCAGAGGCGTTTAATTTACTTGCTAAAACAGCGCCAATTAAAGTGTGGCACCAAACAGGTAAAGGCCATATTGAGGGCGTGAAAAGCGCGTATGCGAAAAACAACATTGCAGATGAAGAGCTAAAAGTTGCTGAATTTATAGATGATATGGACGCCGCCTACGCGTGGGCCGATATTGTTATTTGCCGTGCTGGTGCACTGACTGTTAGTGAAATTGCCGCCGCGGGTAAAATGGCTGTATTTGTACCGTTTCCACATGCGGTAGACGATCATCAAACCGCCAACGCAAAATATTTAGTAACCGCAAATGGCGCGCTTTTAATGCCTCAGCCGCAGTTTAATAAAGATTCAATAGTTGAGCTATTAAACCCGTATTTGGCAAAGCCTATATTAATTAAACAAATGGCCAGCAATGCTAAGCAGCAAGCCATTTTAGATGCCACAGCAAGCGTTGCCTCGCACTGTGAGCAAGTAACAAATAAGAGAAAATAAGTGAAAGATAAGTCAATACAAGAACAACAAACTCGACCTGCTATGCGTCGAATAGAAACCATCCATTTTATTGGTATTGGTGGTGCGGGTATGGGCGGTATTGCTGAAGTACTGGCTTTTGAAGGCTACCGCATTACAGGCTCAGATATAGCGCACAGCGCAATGACTGAACGCTTAATTAAAGCCGGTGCTGAAGTATTTATAGGCCATCACGAAAACAACGTAAAAGATGCCAATGTAGTTGTTGTTTCAAGTGCTATTGACGAAACAAACCCTGAGATTATTGCTGCAAAAGCAGCGCGTATACCGGTAGTTCGCCGTGCAGAAATGCTTGCCGAATTAATGCGTTTTCGCCATGGCATTGCCATTGCGGGCACACATGGTAAAACCACAACAACCAGTTTAATTGCCAGCATTTATGCTCAGGCAGGGCTTGATCCTACTTTTATTATTGGTGGCTTATTAAATAGCGCGGGCAGTAACGCAAAAGTGGGCAAGAGCGACTTTTTAATTGCTGAGGCAGATGAAAGCGATGCATCGTTTTTACATTTACAGCCTATGGTATCGGTGATCACCAATATTGAAGAAGATCACATGGAAACCTATGGCGGCAGCCTTGAGAAAATGAAAGACACTTATGTGGACTTTATTCATAACCTGCCATTTTATGGCTTAGCCGTAGTGTGCATAGACTCGCAGGTAGCAAGTGAGCTGATCCCGCGTTTTGGTCGCCCTGTGATCACGTATGGCGAGTCAAAAGATGCCGACTACCGCATGAGCGATTTTAGCCAATCAGCAAGTACTTGTACTTTTACAGTGACACATAAAAGCGGTGAAAGCTTAAGTGCAACGCTTAATATGCCAGGTAAGCACAACGCACTGAATGCCACGGCGGCAATTGCAGTGGCTAAAGATCAAAACATTGCTAACCACGCAATTTTAGAGGCGCTGCAAAAATTTGAAGGCATAGGACGACGCTTCCAGCATTATGGCAATTTTGAAAATGAGCGCGGCAATGTCATGCTGGTGGATGATTACGGACATCACCCATCAGAAGTTGCTGCCACCATTGCAGCGGTACGCGAAGGCTGGCCAGAAAAGCGTTTAGTTATGGTTTATCAACCACACAGGTTTACCCGTACACGCGATTTATACGAAGACTTTGTAAAAGTATTAGCAGATGTAGATCAACTTTTATTACTTGATGTGTACAGTGCCGGCGAAGAGCCTATTGTTGGCGCAGACAGTAAAAGCCTGTGCCGCAGCTTACGTCAGCGCGGAAAAGAGCCTCTACATGTAGCAACGAGCGCAGAGCTTGCGGGTGTGCTGGCAGATAACTTACAAAATAACGACTTAGTTTTAACGCAAGGCGCTGGTAATATAGGAAAATTGGTTAAAACATTAGCGGCAACAGGTATGTCGGTGGAAAAATTAAAGCAAGGTGAAGTATGACGCAAGAAAACGCGCAATTTGGTAAAGTAGCAGTACTGCTTGGGGGTAACTCAGCAGAGCGCGAAGTGTCACTACGTTCAGGGCAAGCGGTGCTTAATGCACTACAAAATGCCGGCGTTGATGCCATTGCTTTTGACCCGCAAAATTGCTCTTTGTGGGAGCTAAAAGAATTACAGGTAGATCGTGTTTTTATTGCTTTGCATGGCCGTGGTGGCGAAGATGGTACAGTGCAAGGCGCACTTGAATTTATGAACTTGCCATACACGGGCAGCACTGTATTAGGCTCAGCCTTGGCAATGGATAAAGTACGTTGTAAGCATTTATTTAAATCTGCAGGGCTAAGCACAGCGCCTTATGCAGTTGTTGATGCTAAAAAAGGCTTTGATGCAAAAGCCATTATGGATGAGTTTAAAAAAGTAATGGTTAAGCCATCGCACGAAGGCTCAAGCATAGGTATGGCGCAAGCAAGTACCGCTCAAGAGCTTGAAGATGCCCTTACACACGCTTTTAAGTTTGATAGCCAAGTATTAGTAGAGCAGTGGATAACTGGGCGCGAATTTACCGTGACGGTATTAGGCGATGAAGTACAGCCTGTGATTGAAATGACGACCCCAAATGGTTTTTACGATTACCAAGCTAAGTATCAATCAAATACAACACAGTATCATTGCCCTGCAGATTTATCGGCGCAAGATACACAGCACTTACAGGCTATCTCGTTAGAGGCGTTTGATTTAGTGGGTGCAAGCGGCTGGGGCCGTGTAGATGCCATGCAAGATGAGCAGGGGAATTTTTATTTATTAGAAGTAAATACAGTCCCTGGCATGACCGAAAAATCGCTGGTGCCCATGGCGGCAAAAGCAAATGGGGCAACATTTGAGCAATTAGTTGTTCGCATTTTGGGGCAAACGCTTTAATATGCATCCCCTTTTAGAAAAAGCTCAACAGTTAAAACAGCAACTTAACTTTAATTGGTCGCTAATTTTTGGTGTGAGCTTTTTTCTGGTGGTAGTGATTGGGCTCGTGCAAATAACTACCGGTGTATCTGATTGGTTAGTAGAGAACAAAGATGCACAAATAAAGCACTTAACAGTGCTAGGAAAGCCCAAATACACTGACGAAAAGGCCATAATAAAAGCAATAAAAAAGGCCGATTTAAGCAGTTTTTTTGAGCTAGATGTAAAACGCGTACAGCAACTGGTAAAAGATTTACCTTGGGTTGCAACCGTATCGGTACGCAAGCAATGGCCCGATACAATACAAGTGTACGTAGTTGAACACGAAGCCGTAGCCCATTGGAATAGCGATTTACTGCTAAACCAAAGTGGCGATGCCTTTGAAGCAAGTAGCGATAAACTCGCCAATGATTTACCGCAACTTTACGGCCCAGAAGGCAGCGAAAAAGAAGCGTGGATTGCCTTTAAGCAGTTTGACGAAATGCTAAAGGTAAATGCGTTAACGTTAAAAAGCTTAGCCCTTTCGGAGCGTTTTTCGTGGCAGTTATGGTTAGATAATGGTGTGCGCTTAAATTTAGGGCGCAAAGACAAAGCAAAGCGAGTACAGCGGTTTATAGATGTGTACCCGCGCATGGAAAAGCGTGCAGATGCACAAATAGATGCAATAGATTTACGCTATGATACCGGCCTTGCAGTTAGCTATAAGCCTGTGCAAGAACAGCAATTACAAAATAAGAGTAAGGCATGACTAAGTCAGCAGAAAGAAACCTAGTGATTGGATTAGACGTTGGTACCTCAAAAGTGGTGGCCACGGTAGGTGAAATCACCGCAGATAACAAGCTCAGCATTGTTGGTGTGGGCAGCCAAGTATCTCATGGTATGGATAAAGGCGGCGTTAACGATTTAAACTTAGTGTCTGAGTCGATTCGCCGAGCAATAGATGAAGCCGAGTTAATGGCCGATTGTCGTATTAGCTCAGTGTACTTAGGGATTTCTGGCAAGCACATACAATGTCAAAACGAAAGCGGCGTGGTTGCTATTAATAATACAGAAGTAACCGATGAAGACATTGAAAATGTAATTCATATAGCGCGCTCTGTGCCCATTTCGGCCGAGCGTAAAATGCTGCATGCATTACCGCAAGAATACAGCATTGATATGCAAGAGGGCATTAAAAACCCCCTTGGTATGAGCGGCGTACGTATGGAAGCACGTGCACACATTATTACCTGCTCAAACGACATGGCTAAAAACATTGAAAAATGTGTTGAGCGCTGTGGTTTAGAGGTTGATCAGCTTATATTTACCGCACTTGCATCGTGTTACTCGGTTTTAACCGATGACGAAAAAGAGCTTGGTGTAGCGGTACTTGATATTGGTGGTGGTACAATGGATATCACTATTTATATTAACGGGGCATTACGTCATTCTTCGGTTATACCAGTGGCGGGTAATCAAGTAACCGGTGATATTGCAAAAATATTTCGTACACCTATATCACATGCTGAGTCACTCAAAGTACAATATGCATGTGCAAGTAGCCAAATGGCCAGTAACGAAGACACCATAGAAGTACCAAGTGTAGGCGGGCGACCAGCACGATTAATGTCGCGCCATACTTTATCTGAAGTGGTAGAGCCTCGTTTTAGAGAATTATTTGAATTAGCGATGGAAGAAATTCGTCGCTCAGGTTTAGAAGACCAAATTGCGGCAGGCCTCGTTATTACAGGCGGGACTGCTAAAATGACTGGCGCAATGGAAGTGGCTGAAGACATTTTCCAAATGCCAGTGAGGATAGGCAAACCAATCGGGATAGTTGGTTTGACAGACTACGTAGACGATCCTTCGTACGCAACCGCTGTAGGTTTGTTACAATACGGGCGCACTATGCAATCGATGAATGCACAAAAGTCGAAAGCAGAGGATAATAATAATTGGTGGAACCGCATTACTAAATGGTTCCAAGGCGAGTTTTAAAGTACTCAAGTCGGAGAGTAAACATGTTTGATATGATGGAACAACACAGCGAAGAAGCTGTAATTAAGGTAATTGGCGTGGGCGGTGGCGGCGGTAACGCTGTTGAGCACATGGTAAAACAACAAATAGAAGGCGTGCGCTTTATAGCCGCAAATACGGATGCACAAGCATTACGTAATTCCGCTGCCGATATTACCGTACAACTAGGCACGCAAATAACCTCAGGGTTAGGTGCAGGTGCAAACCCAGAAGTAGGCCGCGAATCGGCTGAAGAAGATGCAGAAACAATCCGTGCCAGCCTTGAAGGCGCAGATATGGTATTTATTGCTGCCGGCATGGGTGGTGGTACAGGTACTGGTGCTGCACCAGTGGTTGCTAAAATTGCCAAAGAATTAGGTATTTTAACGGTTGCTGTAGTAACGCGTCCTTTTGACTTTGAAGGCAAAAAGCGCGCAGCAGCTGCTGAACAAGGCATTAACGAATTGTCAGAAATTGTAGACTCACTTATTACAATTCCGAACAATAAATTGCTTAAAGTTTTAGGTAAAGGGACTACACTGCTAGATGCCTTCGCTAAAGCAAACGATGTACTTTTTGGTGCGGTTCAAGGTATTGCTGAGCTAATTACACGTTCTGGTTTAATTAACGTGGATTTCGCCGACGTACGTACCGTAATGTCAGCAATGGGTACTGCCATGATGGGCACAGCCTCTGCATCAGGCCCAGATCGTGCTCAAGAAGCTGCAGAAGCGGCTATCTCAAGCCCATTATTAGAAGACGTTGATTTAACCGGTGCTAAAGGTATTTTGGTTAATATTACCGCGGGTATGGACATTGCGATTGAAGAATTTGAAATTGTGGGTAACCACGTTAAAGCACTAGCGTCTGAAAATGCAACCGTAGTTGTAGGTGCGGTTATTGACCCAGAAATGAGCGACGAGTTACGTGTAACTGTTGTTGCTACGGGTTTAGGCGGCGATCGTCGTCCGCAGTTTGGTATTGTTGATAACGGCTTTAAAAAGGCATCAGGTTCTGATGTAGCAAGTTCATCAAACCAATCTAGCAGCATGTACGTACCAAGCTTTGCAAGCCAAGGCACAAGCACTGAAGAAACGACGCCAAGCACGCAAGTAGAAAGCAAAGAACAAGCGCCATCTACAAGCTCAAGCAACACGGCAAGTTCATCAGCGCAAAACAGTAAAAAAGCGGATAAATCAGAAGGCGGAGATTATTTTGATATTCCGGCTTTTTTACGTAAGCAGGCTGATTAACATCTGCTAATGCTTTTGTTTGAAATATGTACAAATATTGAAAGGCAAAAGGATTTATGTTAAACTCCGCCGTCTAACTGTAACTGATTTAAAAGTGAGCGAACCTATGATTAAACAGCGTACGATTGCACAAGTAGTCAAAGCCATAGGAATTGGACTTCATAAAGGTGAGAAGGTCACAATAACTCTCCGACCTGCGAGCGCAAATACCGGGATTGTATTTCGTCGTGTCGACCTTGATCCGGTTGTTGATTTTGAAACAACACCTGAAGCCGTTGGTGATACGCAGCTGTGTACCTGTTTAATTAACAAAGATGGCGTTCGCTTATCAACGACTGAGCACCTAATTGCAGCGGTTGCTGCAATGGGTATCGATAATTTAATTGTTGAATTAGACAGCTCAGAAGTGCCGATTATGGATGGTAGTGCATTACCGTTCATTTATTTGTTACAAAAAGGCGGCATTGAAGAGCAAAATGTTGCGAAACGCTTTATTCGTATAAAAGAAAAAGTACGTATTGAAGAAGGCGATAAATGGGCCGAAGTAGAACCATATGATGGTTTTCATATCGACTTTGAAATTGCCTTTGATCACCCGGCCATTAATGAAAGCCGCCAGCGCATTGGTTTAGATATTACTGCGCAAAGCTTTACTGAAGAAATTAGCCGTGCACGTACGTTTGGTTTTATGAAAGACATTGAATACATGCATGCTAATAACCTAGCACTTGGTGGCAGCATGGACAGCGCAGTAGTACTTGATGACTTTAAAGTACTAAACCCAAATGGTTTGCGCTACAGCGATGAATTTGTAAAACACAAAATATTAGACTGTGTGGGCGACATGTTTATGACAGGTCATAACCTACTAGGTAAAGTAACGGCTTATAAATCGGGTCACGATTTAAATAATAAGTTACTTCGCAAAATTATGGCAACAGAGTCAGCATGGGAGTGGGCAACATTTGAAACGCCTGTTACGATGCCTGCACCCGGCCTTGAATTAGCGACGGCCTAATTTAGTATTTTTTAAAAATACACGCTCACAAACAGTTATAAAAAATGACGCTTAATAGCGTCATTTTTTTTGCCTTAAATTAGCGAATTGCAGCTAATTACTATTAATTTTTAATAATTAACGCGCAGCTTAAAGCGCTAAAATTGTTGGTAACTGTGCCAGTTCATTTATGGTGTAGGTTGGGCTTATGCCTGCTGGTAACTGCTCGCCTGGGTGCTGTAGCCAACAGGTATCAATACCGGCATTATTGCCTCCTAAAATATCGCTAGAGGCAGTGTCGCCCACCATTAATATTTTGCTTTTGTCTGGGTTACCCATAAGCTCAAATGTGTGCTCAAAAATAGCCTTGTTAGGCTTAACAATGCCTACCAGTTCCGAAATAACCAACCAATCAAACATGTTTTCAAGGCCGGTATGCGCTAGGCGCAGGGCTTGCAAACGTGCAAAGCCATTAGTAATAATACCCAATTGTGCATGCGGTTTGAGTGCATTTAGTAAATCGATTGCGCCAGGGAGTGGTTCACAAATTTGTGCCATAGCATCTAAAAATGCATCGTTTAGCTCTTTAGCGGGTACCCCTAATTTTACAGCCCACTCGTTAAAGCGGGTTACTTGTAAGTAATCGGCGCTAATTTTTCCATCTTGATAATCTATCCACAGCTGCTTATTAGTTTTTTGGTAATGGATGTAATCAGCTTGAGTAAACTCAATGTTGTACGCTTTAAACATGCGGGTCATCCCCGCTAAAATATCAAACCTGAATAGTGTTTCGTCTGCATCAAACAGTACATAACTGTATTTCATTAATTTTCCTGATAAAGGCTAGGGTGTAAAAAAGGAGCCATAGCTAAGGTAAGCGCTTGGGTGTAGGTGCTTTGACGAGTGGCATGATTGTTTGTGAGAAGCCCTATCGCGCCGCCTTTTTGCTTAACATTATGGGTGTTAAATGCTTTATCCATCACATCGCCAAGCTCTTCTCCGCTTAGCAGCGCGTTATATAACACTTGCGGTAGCGGCAGGTTACTGCTGCGCCCTATCGCTTGCTCAGAGCCATTATTAATAACAACATAGGCAAAGGTTGCAGCACCATAGCTAAATTGCTCTGCACCGCCTTCCATTGCACAGTAGTAATCTGCTTGGTACATGCTTTTACAGTAAGTAACTCGGTTTTGTGCGCCGATACGGGTTTGTTCCTCGCCAATTGGTTGATCGGGAACATTTGAGGGAGCATCAACGCCTTGGCAATCAATTTCATAACTAGGAAAGTACATTGCAAAAATATGTTTTGCAGCGTTAATTTTTACTGGGTTTTTAGAACCCACAATAATTTTTAATGAGTGCGACACGTTTTCCCTCACTGTTAGCAAAAGCAGCAGTGTACGTCAGAAGTGTAAATCATAAAAGAGGGGCTAAATGGGTATATCTAAAGGGGCTAGGTTTTCAAGAGCTCGCTTTTTAACAATAATGTCTTTAATAAGCGGAGTAAGCACCAGCTCCATTGCTAAACCCATTTTACCGCCTGGCACCACAAGGGTATTTATACGTGACATAAAGCTGCCTTCAATCATCTGTAAATAATACGGAAAATCAACGTCATCAATTCCTCTAAAGCGAATAACCACAAAGCTTTCATCTAGCGAAGGTATATCTTTTGCGCTAAATGGGTTTGACGTATCAACCGTTGGCACACGTTGAAAGTTAATATGGGTGCGCGAAAACTGCGGTGTGATGTGGTTAATGTAGTCATCCATACTGCGTACAATGGAGTCCATTACTTTTTCGCGAGAGTGGCCGCGGTCTTGCGTATCGCGGATCAATTTTTGGATCCATTCAAGGTTAATAATAGGCACCATGCCTATAAGCAGATCCACGTGCTTAGCTACATCATGATCCTGATCAACCACGCCACCGTGCAAGCCTTCGTAAAACATTAAATCAGTGTTTGTTTCAAGATCTTGCCAAGGGGTAAACGTCCCCGGTAATTGATTATAAGGCACTGCTTCGTCAAAGGTATGTAAGTATCGGCGCAATTTGCCTTGGCCTGTTTCGCCGTAGGTACCAAATAAGGTTTCTAATGCGCCAAAGTCATTGGCTTCACGGCCAAAATAACTTATGTGTTTACCTTCTTGTTGTGCTTCGCGTACTTTTTTATCCATTTCTGGGCGCGTGTAACGATGAAAGCTATCTCCTTCGATAAAAGCCGCATCAATGTTGAGGCTACGAAAAATATGTTTAATTGCATTGGTGGTAGTGGTAGTTCCCGCACCCGACGAACCTGTAATAGCAATGATAGGATGTTTAGCTGACATGTATTTTCTCTTTTTTAGGACCAAGTTAGTTATAAAGAGTTGACTGACTTAGGTCAAGTGACGCCATCGGCAAATAACGTTATCATGAGGTGCTTAAAAATAAAACGAGAGAAAGCATGAAACTTATTAAACCATGGCTTGGGCTAGTCTCTTTAGCGGCGCTAAGCCTTGCTACAGCGCAGGCTAGCATGCCTAAAAGCCAAATATTACTTGCTGATTTAAATACACCCTACGGTATGCAAGTGAGTATAGTGAGCGACAAAAACAGCTATAACAACCAACCTTATTTAACAAACCAGGGTATTTATTTCACCCATGAAGTTATTTCAAGCGAGCAAAGTCAAACCGATATTGCCTATTATGATTTAGCAACCAAGCAAGTAAGCAACATAACAAATACGCCAGTGAGCGAATATTCGCCCACTGTTATGCCCTCAAAACAAAGTTTATCGGCCATTGTGGTAGAGCAAGATAGCAAACAAAAGTTGTGGCAATACCCACTCGATAATGAGCAAGCACCGAGCCGTATTTTTGATTGGATTGAACCTGTTGGTTACCACGCATGGGGCGCTCAAAGCGACTTAGTGATGTTTATTTTGGGTGAGCCACATACTTTGCAATATACTTCGGCTGCTGCGGCAAAAGGCGAGGTGGTAGCAAGTAACATAGGGCGTACGCTTATTTATAACAGTAAAACCGCAACATTTTTATTTAGTTACACGAAAAATGATCAGCATATTTTAGCAAGCTTTAACCCGCAATCTAAACAGGTAGAAGATTTACTTAGATTGCCAGAGCAAGTACAAGACTTTATTTTAAAAGATGCTAATACAGTGGCTTATGCGGTTAAAAACCGTGTATATATGCGTAATTTAAGTGGCAGCGATGAGGTTTCTCAATGGCTTAACTTAAGCCCATATTGCGAGACAAACATAACGCGAATGAGTTATAAAAACCACAAACTTGCCTTTGTATGCGATGTAAAATAATTCGGACTTTGCAGCGCGTATAGGCTAATGTAATGCACAATTAAACATTAAAGGGATCACCACGTGGCTTATAGTGCAGATGAGTTAACAGAGCAGCTCATTCAGTTAAAGTGCAGAAGCAACTTTAAAATTAAAAACATTGCTGAGTACATGTTAGCAAATTCTAAAGAAGCAATTTATACCCACAGCGAAGCGGGTAAAGGCAAAATAATTATTCGCCCAGCCTTTGAAGTGTTTAGCGATGATTTTGCAACAATTGATGAGGTAACACGAGTACAAGGTTATTTTCATAGTAGTGAGATGACACGCTTTCCTACACGTATTCACAAAAGTGCGCAGCCGATTCACTATGGTGTGGCCTTTAAAATTAACTCAGAGCAAGCAGCAAAAGACTTTATTGCCAAGCTAACACAGATTATTAACGGGTAAATAAAAGCCGCTGAGTGAATAACTCAGCGGCTTTTTTAATTATACTTATTTACTTTTAATTAAGCTTATTTGCTTTTTAAAAAGTCATTAACTGATGCCAGTTCACGCTCTTTAAGCGCAATACAGTCATGGGTACTTTCTTCAAGCTTGCTTAGCGTACGCGCGTAGCCCGGTGTTTCTTCAATTTTATCTTTAAAGAATGCTTGCGTGGTTGCTAAACTTTGTTCATCACAACGCGCGGTTGTAAAGTACGGTAAGTTAGGCACAAAAAACGGCGGTAAGCTTTGTGTTACCTTGTCGTAATTGTTGTATATCCACTCAATAAATAGTGCTTGGCGTGGCTCGCTATAACTTTGACCCGCTAAAATAGTACGCATATCAGACGCGGTTACTTCGTCGGTTAGGGTGTACGCTAATACTTGCTTTTGTAACTGCGCTTTACCCATAAAGCCCATTGCAGCCAGCATGTTTGTGCGTACTTGTGGATCTTTAGTGGTTTTAAAGGTTGCCATAAATTGATCAAGTAAGGCTTTATCCCCATTATAGGCGGCAAGTTTTAAGTAGGTAGCTGCTAAATACGGATCCACTTTTTGCGGATCGTTTAAGTACACTTGCGTTTGCTCTTTTGCTTTGCTGATCACACGTTGATCTTCGCCATCAAAACCAAGCAAGGAAACAACACCCGCACGTAGTTGCGATACTGCACCGTCTTCGCCAGCTTGTGCTTCTAGTGAGTATTTTTTAGCTGCAGGCATTACTGCACTGCGAATAAACTCAGGCCATAACGCTTCGTTGCTTTCATCTTTAAAGGTATTTTTTTGCGATACCAAGTAGCCCAGCGCTGTATTTGCAACACGAGGGTGATCATCGCTCACAAATACTTCTAAGGTTTGCATTAACTTAGCCGCCGATATTACACCCGCATCAAGTAGTGCATCAGTGGCAGAGAGCAGCGCTAAGCGCTCACGGTCATTAAGTGCTTGCGGAGCATGTTTTATTAGTGAATCAAACTGCGCATCGTCCATTACCCAACGGTAATAACCTAGCGCCCCTTCATCGGGATAAATCCACTGTGGCTCAAAATCAAGTGTTAAGGTTTGGCTTTGCTTATTGAGTAAAATACTGGCTGTTTTTACTTTATCGCCAGCGCCATATTTTATCCCAACAGGGACATTCCAAAGCTGTGCGGGTGCATCTACACCAGCATTAGCAAAGCGACTTTGCGATATAGTAATTTTTTTACCGTCTTGTTTTACATCTACAAGCGGAAAAGAAGACTGTTCAATAAATGATTTTAAAACACTCGCAACATCTTTATTAGAAGCTTTACCTAGTGCTTCCCATAAATCAGCTGCTTCGGCGTTTTTATACGAGAATTTTTTTAAGTAACTTTGAATCCCTTTTTGGAATGCCTCTTCACCAATCCAGTTTTCAACCATAGCCAGTACTGCGCTGCCTTTACTGTAGGCAAGCCCTAAACCATCCATAATATCGGCTTCGGTTTTAATCGGTTTACGAATCGGCTTAGTGCTTAAGCGAGCATCTAATGCCATTACGTTGTTTTGTGGTAAATCAAGGTGAGATTCAAATTCTGGATTAAGCTGCTTAGTAATCTTTGCCGCCATCCAGCTGGCAAAAGCTTCGTTTAACCATAAGTCGTTCCACCACTTCATGGTAACTAAGTTACCGTACCATTGATGGGCAAGCTCGTGAGCAATAATCGACACATTACGCTGTTTTTTACTGCGTGTAGCGGCTGCTAAATCAACCAGTAATATATCTTCGCGGTAGGTTACTAGGCCTGAGTTTTCCATTGCGCCAAAAGGAAACTCGGGTACAGCTACCGAATCGAGCTTTTTATAAATATAAGGAATACCAAAATACGCCTCAAGTGCAGCAAGTACTTTTGGCATGTTCTCTTTTGCGTAATCAGCTAAATGAATTTTACCCTGCGGGGTAATAACACGCCCTGGAATTGGCATGTCTTTTATTTCAAGCTCTTCAAAAGGGCCCACGGCCATAGCCACTAAATAAGAAGGAATAGGTGGCGTTTTATCAAAGTAATGCGTTGTCATCTCGCCGTTAACTGCGGTTTTAAGCTCTGGCGTATTGGCATAAACCTTTTGAGACGTTGGCGCTGTAATTGTTAACTGAAACGGTATTTTATAACTTGGTTCATCAAATACCGGAAATGCACGGCGTGCATCATTCATTTCAAACTGAGTAAATAAATAAGGTGTGCCCTGATCAATTGTTTTGTATAAGCCTACACTTTGGCGATTATACGGCGCAGAAAAATCTATTTTTAGGGTGTACTTACCCGGTTGAATTTGCTCATCACAGCTAAATTTTACTTTTTCTGTTTTTAGCATTTCGTTATTTAAGTCGCAGTTTTCATCGCCTAGTAACTGCGCCATTTTAACAGCGTAAGCCACGCCGTTAAGTTCAATGTAATGAGTGGGTTTTAACACTTCTAGGGCTATTTCTGTCATCCCTGTAAAGGTGTCTTGGCTTGGGTCGAGTGTTAACGACACCTTTTGTGAACTTGGTTTAGCAAGCTTTTCGATAACGAACTCGTTAGCGTTGGCAGTAGTCATTGCTAAAGCAACACTTACTGTTAATAGGCTTTTTAAAAACATAGTGATCCCTAGATTGTTGTTGTTAGAAACTGACTCAAACAGGCATTTCTATGCCCTTAAAAATTGAGATTTAGATATCCTAGCAGTTTTTTTTATGAGAGTAATTTAATAAAGTGGCTGCTTGGATTTAAAATAGTAACAAATAGTGTCAGTGGCTCTGGCGCTGCTTAAAGCGCTGCCAATGCAGCTGTGGGTTAATGGTGCGAATTTGCTGTATTACGTTGTTTAGTAAGGCGGTATCGTCAAATTTATCATTGGGGTATTCGTTAAACCCCATTAAATAATTAAAGGCGTCTTTTGAATTAGCCTGTAATGCGTAAATACGTACTTGTTGCTCAAAATTAAGTCGTAGGCTACTTATGGCGGTTTTCATACCAAGTTGATCAACAGTGGGAATGGCACATTTTTGCAAATAACCCGCACGTTCTCCTTCACCAGTAAACCAAATGCGTACTTTTTCGCTGTAACGGCCAGATTTAGCCGGTAAATCAAACAACAAACGTGTGTGATTATGTGCTTTAACAAAGGCAATAAAGTCGTTAAGCCCTGCATCAACTAAGGCTTGATGCACCGGAACCAAGCGCGCTTTTATTTTTCCATTAGTATGAAAATTAAAACATAAAATGCCATTTTTAAGCTCAAGATCGTCAAGCGTTAAGCAGCCAATTTCATCGCTATATGCGCCACTGTAATAGGCAATTAAAGGCAACCAAAAATGCCAATGCTTTGCTTGCTCTCTTGCTACTTTAAAATCGCCATAAATATAGCCGTTATAAAGCGTATGCAGTTCCATTGCTGAAAAAGGGCGGCGGCCAAGATGGGTTTTCAACGTAATCCCTTGAAATTAATGACATGTTATATTTTATACTTAAAACAGATAAACATGCGAGTATCGATTTTAGTATTTATGTTTTTAGCTACAAAACAAAAACACCCACTTAAAAAGCAGGTGTTGTATTCACTATTTAATTTATAGTGGCAGTTATTCGCTAAGTGCGCGTGCTAAGCCAACAGGCTCTATTTCTACACACACTTGGTCGTCATTCCAATTTAAACCAACTAATGCGCTGTCTTCGTTTAAATCTTCTACCCACTCATCTAAAAATTCATCTAAATTAATTTCTACAGGCGTAAATTCTTGCCACTCTTCTTTACACTGGGCTTTTGCTGCGTCTTCGCTTTCCCATAAAAGCAGTACATCCGTTTCGGCAAACTGGTTAGATTCGCACACTACAAAGCCGCCGTCGTCGCCACCTAACGCCCACACTTGCTCGCTTAAACGTACTTTTTCTACAAAGCTAACTAGTTGTGATTCAATTTCAATATCGCTCATGTGTTTACCTTATTTGTTTAGAGTCTGGGATCGGTGCTTACTGCAGCTTGACGCGTGCCATAGTCGTTATAAAAACTGACTAAAGCAGCGTGTTGGCTAAAGTCTGTTAATTCACGAAAGCAAATCCAATCAAGTAGGCAGTATAAACTGATGTTAAGGCATTCACAGCCTTTAAATTCATCATCGTTTAAATGACTATTTAAATAGCTTAATGTTTCAGCAATTCGTTCGTTTTGCAGATTAAAAAATAATTTATCGTCGCTAGTATCAAATCCTGAGCGTCTGCTAAGTGCTAATTCTACTAACGAGTCGTTACAGGCGTTAATAATATTAAGTAGGTGCTCTTGCGACCAGCTTAGTGGTGTTTTACCAGCCTTGGCGATAAGGTAACGTAAAATAATGGTTGAATCGCTTAGCGTTAAATCACCATCAATTAAAACCGGTATTTTTCTTCCTGGGTTGTTACTGGCTAAGGTAGGGCGGTCTTGCTCAGAAAAAATATCTAGGTTTACTAGCGCTAAGTCAACATTGTTTTGTGCTGCCCACATTCTAACTCTGCGCGCAAATGGAGAAGGGTTAGATCCTATAAGTTTCATAATTGCTCCTAAAAAAAGCCGCATAAGCGGCTTTTTGCGTTGCGATAAGTCAACGTTATTCTGAGCGGCTTGTCACTTCTAGTAAGTGATAGCCAAACTGTGTTTGTACAGGGCCTTGTACTTGATTAATTGGCGCTGAAAATACAACTTTATCAAACTCAGGTACCATCATACCTGGGCCAAACTCGCCAAGTGCTCCGCCGTCTTGACCAGAAGGACAGTTTGAATATGTTTTTGCAAGCTCTGCAAAGTCTTCGCCTTGTTCAATCTTAGCTTTTAAATCTAAGCACTCTGCTTCGCTGTCTACTAAAATGTGCCTTGCACTTGCCACTGCCATAAAATCTCCTGTTTAAAGTTGGTGTATTTAACCATTAAAGCCAGTCTAGTTAGTTTTAACTCGCAGTACCAGTATAAACTTAATTGATGAGTAGCGTATTTTCAATTGCATCAATTAATTCTTTTGAATTAGGAGCTACTTTACTGTTAAAGCGTTTAATTGTTTTGCGATCAGCTGCAACTAAATATTTATAAAAGTTCCAGTTAGGTGAGCTGGTTTGCGCGTTTAAGTGTTTAAATATTGGATTTGCATCACTGCCGCGAACTTCGCTGGTAGTAAACATAGTAAACGTAACGCCGTAATTAATAAAACACACTTTTGCTATGTCTTTTTCATCGTTTTCTTCTTGAAAAAAATCATCAGATGGAAAACCTAATACCACTAAACCTTTGTCTTTGTATTGTTGGTGTACTTTTTCAAGGCCTTCAAATTGAGATGTAAAACCACAATTGCTTGCTGTATTTACAATGAGCAAAGGGCGGTTTTTAAATTGGCATAAGTTTAAGGATTCTTTTGAGCGCAGCTTACGTATCTCTACATTTGTAAAGTCTTCACATTGTTGCTGCTGTTGTTTGCTGGGTAACGTGTCGTTTGCTTGGGCAGCTAAGCTCGTAATAAAAATACTGAGCCCTAGTATCGTTTTTTTTAACATACTCAACGCCTAAATTTATAATTGTTTGACTAGTCTATCTTACGCTAATATGCACAAAAGTGATCAACAATATTAAGCTGTTATGACTACACGTTTAGCCACTATAGAAGATTTACCTGCCATTGTCGCAATATACAACGAAACGATCGCCTCGCGTATGGTGACCGCCGATACCGAAGAAGTATCGGTAGAGAGCAAACGTGAGTGGTTTAATAGCCACACCGATAAGCGGCCTATTTATGTTTATTGCGAAAATGACCAAGTACTTGCCTGGCTAAGTTATAAATCGTTTTATGGGCGCCCCGCATACGATGGCACCGTCGAAATGAGCATTTATATTACCAAAGCGGCGCAAGGTAAAGGGCTTGGCAAAAAGCTGATGGAGTTTGCCCAAATAGAGGCTAAACAGCTCGAAATTGATGTATTGCTTGGTTTTATATTTAGCCACAACTTACCAAGTATTAAGTTATTCAAGCACTTTGGTTTTAGCGTATGGGGTGAGTTGCCTAATATCGCGGTAATGGATAACACGCGCTACAGTTTAACAATATTCGGTAAGCATCTACCAAAATAGTTGTGGAGCTTATCGGTAAAAAAATCAAAATTAAGTCTAACAACCTATACCAACTAAGAAATTATAGGCTACGCTATTAACATATAAAGTGTTTACGATAGTGTGGCTTAATGAGTCGAAAAATTTTAATTGTAGATAGCAGCAGTGTTATCGCAATGAGAGTGAAAGTTTTACTAGAATTAATAGGTTGTGAGGCTGAGCTCGTTCATTACTCTATGATTGATTTATACTCTAACACCAGCCAGTATGACTTGGTAATTGGTGCTTACGGAGTGCCGTGTGAAGTAATAAAGTCGTTAGCTCAAAAAATCTCACAAGACCGGTGTGTATTACTTGCCCCTAAAGCCGAAAGCGGTGAGCAACTTAGCGCCTTTAGTGAGCTTAATAAGCTAGTCCCTGATGCAACGGTTATTTATCCGTTTTTTTCAAATAAAGAAATTACCTCATTACTCGAAAACCTCTTAGAGCTTGGCTCTAGTCACGTTCTAAAACTCCCCACTATTTTACTTGTTGATCATATGCCTGAGCGCCTTGAAAAAATGAAAAGTAATTTAGTCGGGGCGCATATCAAAACCCTAACCGCAACCAGCGCAACCGAAGCGGTGGCAGTGGCTAATGAAAACAGTATAGATATTTTAATTAGCGATTTTAGCTTTGAAGATGGCACCGGTTTAAATATTTTTTCTGCTATTAAAATGTCTCAGCCAGATTGCCGATGCTTATTGTTTACCGCACGCCCTGAGCAAGTTTCAATGATTGAGGCAATTCGTAAAGGGGTTGAAGATGTTTTAATAAAGCCTCTAACCGATAGCGTACTGCTGCAATCGGTACATAAATTGTGGCAAACAGAGCTTTTAAAACGCCGTAACGCTGAGCTAGTTGAGCGTTTACAAGATACCGTTGATGCATTAATCGAAAAAGACAGCCTACTACAAGTTATTTATAAAAATACGCCTGACGCCATTATGCTATTTGAACGCAGCGGCAAAGTAATAGAAGCAAACGATGCCTGCTTAAGGCTGTTTAAGCTGCCCTTTGACAAACTCGCGGGCTTTTCGGTATTTGAATTTTTAGATGAGGAATCAAGTGCTGAAATAAAAAATAAAATCAGCACACTTAATCGTAACCGCCAATTTAGTAGCGACCTACGTTTGCAAAAAACAGACGGCGGGTATATTCCGCTGGTTGGCTCGTTTAACGAAATAGACCACCATGGCGAAATTGCGTTAGCGGTTATATTTAAAAATGTAACTCACTTAAAACAAAAAGAAGAATTACTCCTTGAAGCCAAAGACCTACTTGAGGAGCAAGTGCGAGCTCGTACTTCGCAGCTAGAGCATGCTAAAAATGTGGCCGAAGCTGCCAATTTAAGCAAATCGGAATTTTTGGCTAACATGTCGCACGAGTTACGCACCCCTATGCACTCTATATTAAGCTTTTCTCGATTTGGTTTGAGTAAGTTAGAAGCGGGCGATTTTGCTAAAGATAAACTCTTAAAATATTTATCCCGTATTGAAAGCAGCGGCGAGCGTTTACTGTCGTTATTAAACAACTTACTTGATTTATCTAAATTGGATGTAGGGAAATTTCCATTTAACCCACGTCCATACAATATAGAAAGCATTATAAAAACCAGTATTGATGATGTCTCTGGTACGGCTATGGAAAAAGAAATTGAAATTGTTTTTTCAAAACCCGGGCCAGTGGTTGTGCAGTGTGATGAAGAGCAAATTAATCAGCTATTGCGCAATGTGTTAGGTAACGCACTTAAATTTAGCGAACCTAAAAGTCGTATTGAAGTGAACTTAATGGCTGATCAAGATAGCGCCATTATTGATGTAGTAGACAATGGAATAGGTATACCTGAGGATGAATTAGAGCACGTGTTTACTAAATTTGTACAAAGCAGCAAAACGAACAGTGGCGCTGGTGGTACTGGTTTAGGGCTTGCGCTTTGTAGAGAGTTTGTAGCGCTTCATCAAGGCGAAATTACGGCAAGTAATAATAGCGATGGTGGTGCAACAATTAGGATTCAGGTACCCCTAGAAATAGATTTAGATGAGCATTTAGCCGATGATAAGCTAGCAGTGCAAGATAGCTAATTATATGTGTAATTAATGTTTAAATAATATTTAATTGGATGATGAAAATATGGCCTTAACTAAAATTCTTGCTGTAGATGATGAACCTTTCAACCTTGAAATTATTGAAGAAATTTTAGAAGATCTTGATTTCGAATTACAAGTTGCCACAAGCGGCCCTGAGTGTTTAGCCATGGTTGAAGGCTATATGCCCCAAGTTATTTTACTTGATGTAAGTATGCCGCAAATGAATGGCTACGAAGTGTGTAAAGCATTAAAGGCGAATCCGAATACCGCGCATATAATTGTTATGTTTGTTTCCGCTAGAGGAACAGTGGAAGAGCGTATGGAAGGTTACTCAGTCGGTGCTGAGGATTACATTGTAAAACCGTTTGGGCATGATGAGCTTAAATCAAAACTTAAAAACTTAAACCAAGTATTAATAGAAAAACAAAGCCTTGAAAAACAAGTAGAAGATGCAACATCTACGGCATTTAACGCTATGGCAAACAGTAGCGAAATGGGGCAAATAGTTAACTACATTGAAAACATTGGTTTTATTAATAATCCGCAAGATTTAGGTAAAGCCTTAATAGACTGCTTACAAACGTTTGACCTACAAAGTAATGTTGAATTTAGACATGGCGATACAATAGAGCACTTTGCCCTTAATGGAGTGTGTTCACCTATTGTAATTGAGCTGTTTGATATGCTTAAAAACAAAGGTCGCTTACATGAGTTTTCTCACCGAATATTAGTTAACTACGAGATGATTAGCTTGTTAATTCTGAATATGCCAGATCACGACCCAGATAAACACGGGCGTATTCGTGACCACGTTTGCTTTATTGTCAGTGTGACTGAGCAGCAGTTACGTGCAATTATGACCAAGCAAATGCTTGAGTCGCAGCAGCAAAAGCTAAATGATGTAGCCAGCACAGTGCATAGTAAGTTTCATGGCTTGATTGGGTTACTAAACGAAAACCGCGAAAGTAACGAAAAGGTATTCAAGCAATTACAAGAAGACTTAGAAGTACGCATACCCACAATGGGGTTAGATGAAGACCAAGAGGTGTTTATTTATAAAAAAGTGGACGAAACTATTCAAAATTCAATTGCCAGAGAAGAGTCGGTTAAACAAGTTAAAGCCGCCTTTACTGAAATTGAACAAGATTTATCTTTGTTACTTAAAAAATAAACCTCCCATAATAAGGCTCACCTGAGAGATTTACGCATCACGAGGTAAGCCTTTTTCGACAATTCTAATTAGGCGCTGTGTTTTACGAAGTTGTTCTCGTTGTTTATTATTTTGTTGCTCAAGCGCCCACTCTATATGCTCTTTTACTAGCTGCGAGCTAGACTCATGTTTGCTTTCTAAAGCGTTAATAATGCTAGGGCTAAAATCGGCATTGCCTAAACCCACCGCTAAATTACGCAACCAACGTTCGTGTCCAATACGGCGAATTGGGCTGCCTTCGGTATTTTTTAAAAAAGTAGGTTCGTCCCAGTCAAATAGCTCAAGTAAGTCTTTGTTTTTTAATTGCGTACGGGGATGAAAGTCTTGCTCATCGGTAATTTGACCATAACGGTTCCATGGGCAAACCAATTGACAATCGTCGCAGCCATAAACTCGGTTCCCCAATAATGCACGGTATTGCTCAGGTATAGGCCCTTGGTGCTCAATGGTTAAGTACGAAATACATTTGCGTGCATCTACCACATAGGGCTCTACAATTGCGCCTGTTGGGCAAAGCGTAATGCAAGCAACGCATTTTCCGCAGCCTTCAAACGTATTTTCATTATCAATTGGCAGCGGTAAATCAACAAAAAGCTCACCTAAAAAAAACCACGACCCAGCTTCTTGGTTTATTAATAAAGAGTGTTTACCTCGCCAGCCCAATCCCGCTTTTTCAGCCAGTTGGCGCTCAAGCACAGGCGCAGAGTCTACAAATGGCCTAAAACCGTAATCGCCAATTTCTTGCTCTATTTTTTGGCCCAGTTTTTTTAGTCGGTTGCGCATTAATTTGTGATAGTCACGCCCTAATGCGTAGCGGCTAATGTAGGCTTTTTCGGTGTTTTTTAGTGTTTTGGCAAAACTAGCATCAGGGGGCAGGTAGTTCATTTTTACCGAAATAACCCGCTGGGTGCCAGGGACTAGTTCAGCAGGGCGAGCGCGCTTCATGCCATGGGCTGCCATATAATCCATAGAGCCATGGTAGCCCGCATCTAACCAGCGCTGTAATTGTGCTTCGTGTTTAGATAGGTCTATATCGGTAATACCCACCTCACTAAAGCCGAGTTCTTGGCCCCAGGCTTTAATATTTTTGGCTAGCTGTTGGTAGTTGGGGGTTGAGTTACTCACACACATTACACACTTAAATAATTAGCTGCGTAATTTACCATATTTATAAAGCGCTGTTGAATGTTGCCAGTTAAAATATTAAGGCAATATACCGCTCGGCTTTTGTTTTGTAATTGCTTATTGCACAAAACGCTTTAATTGCTGTTGCGTTTGTTGGCTAAGTGCATGTGATTGCTGGCTATTACTTAGTGCATGATCAATAGCGCTTTTAGCTTGCTCGCCTAAGGTAACAATTTGCTCTACCGATTGGTGAGTGTGCTGCTGCGCTTGCTCTAGCGTATGCACCGCATCCGCTATTTGCTGCAGTTGCTGTTGGTTTTGTTCAAACTCGCTTAGCATTGTTTTAAACCCTTCAGAGGTATTACTAATGGCGCTTTGTGCGGTACTTGAGTGGCTAATTAACTGCTCACTTTCTTGGTTGGTTTCGTTAACCAGCTCATTCATTTGGTTAATAAAGTCGCTTATTTGTCGGGTTGCGCCGCTTACTTTTACCGATAATGTACGTACTTCATCAGCAACAACCGCAAACCCTCTACCAGCTTCGCCAGCGCGTGCCGCTTCAATGGCAGCGTTTAGTGCCAGTAAATTAGTTTGATCCGAAAACTCCTCAACCATTTTTAAAATGCTGCGAATGTTTTCGCTGTTTTCTTTAAGGCCAGACACCGTTTTAGAAAATCTTTGCAGCAAGGTACCAATAAGCGACACCTTATCAACTAAGCTTGCAAGCTCTTGCGACGAAAGCTTAACAAAGTCTAAGTGCTCGCTGTTAACGCTATGCACGCTGTCGGTATTGCTCACTATGCCCTCTAAGCTTTGCACTATTTGGTTACTCGCATTAATAATATTGTGGCTTAGCTGAGTTTGCTGCTCACTTAACTGCTGCGTATTTTGCATAGCGGTATTTACATCAACATTACTTTGCTCACTGGCTTTAGCGCTGGCGTGAGTTGTACTTAGTAAATCACTTAAGTGGTTAGTAAATAAGTTATATTGCGTACTTAGTTCTTTAAATTCGTCAAAAGAAAATTGCGGTAAGTTGGCGGCTAAATTAGCCTCTTGCTGGTTTATGTTTACTAAAGTGTCGCACATAGCTTTTACAGGGCGCACTATTAAATAGCGCATATAAAAAATAGTAAAGGCAAAGCCCGCTACAATAACCAAGGTTAACAACCAAAATGCGCTAGTACTGTGCTGCTCGCTTAAGCTTTGATATAACCAAAATAAGGTAATGGCTTGAAACAGAAATACAAAGCTTAAATTACCCACTATTTTACGCGTAAGCGTATAAAAAAATGTTCGCTCAATATAATTATAAAATTGCATTACACCACTCATTTATTGCTTACCCATCTAGGGCGTGTTGACCTTTGATGGTTGAATTTGCAGCAGTATGTTTGGCTTTTAGGCAAGGCAGAGCCTATGAAGTGTGGTTATTCCCCATAAATAGGCGATAACGCTACATAAATGCCAAACATGCGCTGCCCTTTGGGTTCTGCCTAAGGGCGATAAACTCTTTGTTGCCTACATGGATGTAGGTAAGGGGCGTGAGCAGGACGCGGAAGCTTTGCTCGGTTTTTACTTAGCCCACTAGGTTACAAGCCTCGCGCCGCGATTTAATCGCCCCTAGATTGAACAAATTTCAATCCGCAAAGATCATCACGCCCTAGCTAGATTATCGACTAAGTTACCGTTAACTCAAGTAATAATGTTTGCTAAATATTTTTTAGAGCGAGCGGGGTAATTAGTAAAAATACCATGCACCCCAATTTTTAGCATAAAATCCATGTCTTCTGGCCTATCTACGGTGTAGGCATAAACTTGCAGGCCTCGCGCTATGGCATCATCTACAAAAGCTTTATTTACAAAGCTTTTGTCTACATGAACACTATACGCATTTAACTGTTGAGCAAACTGTGCATAATTTAATGGAATTGATGAGGTTAACGCGCCAATGTGTAACCACGGTAACCTATTTTTAAGCCAATGAATTTGATGGTGATCAAACGACGACACTAAAATATTACCTTTAGTAATAACGCCTTTAGCAATATTGTTGTTTAAAATAGTGGCAAACTTTTCAAGCTCAAAGGTATGTTTAAGCTCTATATTGAGTAGTGTTTTATTGCTATTCCAATCAAGTAATTGCTGTAGAGTGGGGATTTGCTCGCCGTTACCGGCATCCAACAGACTAAGTTGCTGTGCCGTAAAGTCGCTTACTTTACCGTGCCCGCTGGTGGTTCTATCTAGCCACGAGTCGTGTATGAGCATATAGTCATCAAGCGCACTTTGAATATCAACTTCAATGCCATCTACCCCTACATTTAACGCTTCTAAAATAGCGCTTTTAGTGTTTTCTGGGTAATTGCCGCTTGCCCCTCGGTGCGCAAATATTTTCATTTTCTAGCCTTTTGAGTAATAGACCATGTTTCAAAACAGGCTGCACTGACTATAAGTGCACCGCCAATAAGTGTTAGTAGCGTTGGCCGCTCATGAATAATAACAATAGCCAACAAAGTGCCGTAAAGCGGCTGCAAACATGAAATTAACCCCGCAGTAGCTGCCGATAAGTGCTTTAAACTCGCTGCAAATAGCGAGTGCGGTGTAGCGGTAAAAATAATACCCGCCACAGCAATTAAAATAAGGTCGTGGTTACTCACCTCATACACAGGGACCTTAATAAATGCGCAAAGCATAACACTTGCCACTAAGGTTTGATAAAACATGGTTTGTGGGCCGCCATACTGGCTAAAAAAGCGCTTATGGGTAATATTTCTAATCGAAAAAAACAAAGCCGAAACCACACCCATAATAACCCCTAAGGTTACATCGTCGCCTAAATTTGCGCTGGGTACGAGTAAATATATACCAAATACAACCACAGCTGCGCTTATAATATCTTTTGCTTGGGGCCTGCTTTTATTAAACAAGGGCTCTAAAAACACCGTCATTACTGGGTAGCTAAAAAAAGCCAGCATACCCACAGTTACGCCCGCCATTTGCATGCCTGCAAAGTAAGTAACCCAATGCATGCCTACTGCCACACCTAAAAATAACGCAATGAGGTAATCTTTTGGTTTGTTTAACTTAATTTGTTTTTTTTGAAAATACAGCATAGCCAAAATTGCCATGCCAGCAATAGCGGTACGATACACCGTAATATCAATTGCATTTAACCCTATTAACTTTGCAAAAAGGGCGGTGCCCCCAAAAAGTAACACGGCAATATGTAAGTAAATCAGGCTTTGCTGTTGTGGCTGCATTTAAATGAGAGCTCCTTTTTTTATTATCTTATCACTGGGTGCGAACTCACAGGATGAAATTTTTAAAACATGACAAATGTCAGCAAAGTTAATGACATTTCACACTCTTATTATTTTTTGGCTTTGGCATAGTTAACTTATCTTAATGGGAGGTGGCTATGAATACGTTAATTTTAATAAGTCTCGCTATTAGCGAGTTTTTAGAATCACTTAGCTTTAGTGTTTCAATAAATGATTACTTTATACTCATTAGTATTTTTGTGTTATTTATATTTATTAATAAAAATAATGTTATGAGCAATAACAATGAACTAGGGGCACTGGCATGAGTACAACAAATACGCTTTCAAAGCCCAGTAATAAAAAGTTTTGGGAATACGCACCTTTAATTTTTACTGGGTTTTATTTGCTTCCGACTCTTTTTAACCTCTCTAACTTGCCAGTCAATACCATTGTAATGAGCGTGGCGTTTTATATTGTATTTATTTTGCTTTACATAAAAGCCATGCACTGTGAAACAAAGCGTATAACAACGCTGTTTGTTATTATGTTAGTGGTGTGTTTTAGCGCCACATTTTATACCACAGGTACCTCTACATTATTTGGTTTTATCGCGTTTATAGCTGGTGAGTCATACGCTAAAAAAAGCAGATTATATGCCGTTTTTAGCCTTATATTTACGGTGGCGTTAAGCGCCTATTTGGCAGATATAGCAAACATAAAATACTTTTTAGCCGGCACTTTATTAATTTCAGGGGCGCTGTTGGCCTTTGGCATAGCAACTCAAAAAGAGCGCCTGCATAAAAAGCGCGAACAAGAAAGCGCTAACCAACTAGAGCAATTAGCCGCCATTGCTGAGCGCGAACGAATAGCGCGCGACCTACACGACATTTTAGGCCACTCACTATCATCTATTGCTTTAAAAGCTGAGCTTGCTAATAAGCTAAATCAAGGAGAGCGCTACGAACAAGCCAATAACGAAATAGCACAAGTAGCAGATCTAGCAAGGCAGTTACTTAGCGATGTAAGAAACGCCGTAAGCGATTTAAAACAACTTAATTTAATAAGCCAAATAGCCCAGCTTAAACAAAGGCTAATAGAGCAAGACTTTAACGTTAACTTTAATGTTGTATTAAATACCTTGCCTCCTAAAGTAGAAGGGATCGCAGGGCTTATAATTAAAGAAGCGGTAACTAACTTATTACGCCATAGCAGTAATAAAAACGGCGAAATAAATATAGAGCAAACACAGCATCAGCTGCATATAAGTGTGGTTGATAACGCACCTTGCAGCACGTTAAACGCAGGTAACGGTTTAAATGGTATTAAAGAGCGTGCAGAGCAACTTAATGGCCATGCCACGTTTACCTGTGGCGATAAGTTTACTTTAAACGTAATGCTGCCAATTTCAGCTAAGGATTAACAATGATCAAAGTATATTTAGTGGAAGATCAAGCGCTAGTGCGTGACGCAGTAGGGGCATTGTTAAGCCTTGATTTTAATATTGAAGTGATAGGCCAAGCCAGTAACGGCCAAGATGCCCTTAATGCAATAAAAGCACTGGCTGATGAGGCATTGCCAGACATAATTTTAACCGATATTGAAATGCCACACATGAGCGGTATAGAGCTAAGTGAGCAAATAGCGGCCACGTTCCCAACCATTAAAATGGTTATTATGACCACGTTTTCGCGAGCTGGTTATATTAGGCGCTCGCTCGCCCTAGGCGTTAAAGGTTTCATTTTAAAAGAAGCACCAAGTGATGAGCTTATCAATGCACTTAAAAAAGTAATGCAAGGGCAAAAGGTTATAGACCCAGAGCTTGCCATTAACGCGCTTGATGATGCCGACCCGCTCACCGATAAAGAGCGCAAAGCACTTAAGCTTGCAAGCGATGGCTTAAAAACAAGCGACATAGCCAAACAGCTGTTTATAAGCGAAGGCACAACACGTAATTATTTATCCGATGCTATCGCAAAACTCAATGCCACTAACCGCGTAGATGCAGCGCGTATTGCAAAGCAAAAAGGCTGGTTATAATCGCACTTATATTAAGTGATGATTAAGGCCATTAAGCGTATGTTTTACTTATTAAAGCGGTTTATTAAAAGTTTCATACGCTTTTACCTGTCTCATTTTACGTATATGGGTTAAAATACCTACATAACCAACTAACAAGATAGTGAATGTCAAACCAAGATCCAAATCTCAGCCGAGAACAAGAAAAGTACGAAAACCCAGTCCCTAGTCGTGAGTTTATACTTACTCACCTTCAAGAGCGTTCAAAACCTGCTAACTTCACGCAACTTTGTGATGAATTAGCTGTAAACGATACCGAACGCCAAATTGCATTTAAGCGCCGCCTTCGTGCCATGGAGCGCGATGGCCAATTGTATTTTAATAAGTTTAAATGTTACGCCCTAATTGACGAAGCCGGTTTAACCAAAGGCAAAGTAATTGGCCACAGAGACGGTTTTGGCTTTTTAGAAGTTGAAGGCGAGAGCAAAGATTGGTTTATAGCCAAGCATCAAATGAACATGGTGCTGCACGGCGACATCGTACTTGCTAAAGGCACAAAACGTGGCTCAGGCTCAAAATGTGATGCCCGCATAATTAAAGTACTTACCAACGAGCGCGCACCTATTGTAGGGCGTTACTTTGTTGAGCATGGTATTGCAGTTGTTGTAGCAGAAGACCCACGTATTACCCAAGATATTATTATTCTGCCAGGCAGTGAAAATGGCGCGCGCCATAACCAAATGGTGCAAGTGCAAATCACTCAAAATCCTAGCCGCAACATGAACGCGGTAGGTAAAATTATTGACGTACTGGGCGAGCATTTAGCGCCAGGTATGGAAATAGAAGTGGCACTGCGCAATCACGATATTCCTCATGTTTGGCCAGAAGAAGTGGAAGAGCAAGTAGCTCATTTAGGTGAGTTTGTTGATGAAGCCGACAAACAAGGCCGTGTAGATTTACGCGACCTGCCACTGGTCACCATAGATGGTGAAGACGCCCGCGACTTTGATGATGCCGTATATTGTGAGCGTAAAAAATCTGGCGGCTGGCGCTTATGGGTAGCCATTGCCGATGTATCACATTATGTAGGTATGAACACGCCGCTAAATAAAGAAGCGATTGCTCGCGGTAACTCAGTGTATTTTCCTGAGCAAGTAATTCCAATGCTGCCAAAAGTGTTGTCGAACGGTTTATGTTCGCTTAACCCTAAAGTAGACCGCCTTTGTATGGTGGCCGAAATGACGGTATCAGACGCAGGTAAGCTTTCGGGTTATAAGTTTTACGAAGCGGTGATGAACTCGCATGCGCGTTTAACCTACACCAAAGTAAATGCCATTTTACAAGGCGATGAAAAACTACGCGAAGAATACGCACCCGTTGTGCCACATTTAACTGACTTACAGCAAATGTATATGGCGCTTAAGTCGGCGCGCCAAACCCGTGGTGCTATTGAGTTTGAAACGCTAGAAACGCGTTTTGTATTTAACGCACACCGTAAAATAGAATCAATTGTGCCAGTTGTTCGTAACGACGCGCACAAACTGATTGAAGAATGTATGATTTTAGCCAACGTATCGGCGGCTAAATTATTAGAAAAACACGAAGCCAGCGCGCTTTACCGTGTGCACGATGAGCCAGATCAAGAAAAACTAGGTAACTTTACTCAGTTTTTAAGTGAACTTGGCATTCAAAGCACATTAAGCGATGAGCCAACACCGAAGGAAATTACCCAAGTGTTAGCCCGTTTAGGCGACCGCCCAGAGGCCGAGCTTATTCAAACCATGCTACTTCGTTCAATGAAGCA
Source organism: Pseudoalteromonas sp. Angola-4 (assembly GCF_028599265.1). NCBI lineage: Bacteria > Pseudomonadati > Pseudomonadota > Gammaproteobacteria > Alteromonadales > Pseudoalteromonadaceae > Pseudoalteromonas > Pseudoalteromonas sp. Angola-4. Next base: position 149,032 of record NZ_JAQREK010000009.1, read on the forward strand.
AGCGGTTTATCAGCCAGATAACATAGGCCACTTTGGCTTAGCGCTGCCTGCGTATGCACACTTTACCTCACCGATTCGCCGTTACCCTGATTTAGTGGTACACCGTGCAATTAAAGCGGTAATAAAAGCACAAGGTCAGCAAACATCGGGCGCATACGCGTACACCGATGATGAAGTAGACCAACTAGGCGAGCAGTGTTCAACCACCGAGCGCCGCGCAGACGACGCAACGCGTGAAGTTGCCGACTGGCTTAAATGTGAGTTTATGCAAGACCACGTGGGTGATGAGTTTAACGGGGTTATTTCATCCGTTACTAACTTTGGTTTATTTGTACGCCTAGACGACTTGCAAATTGATGGCCTGATCCATGTTACTAATTTAGGTGATGAATACTTCCATCATGATGGTGCAAAACACACCCTAATTGGCGAGCATACACATACCGTTTACCGCCTTGGCGATAAAGTAACGGTACAAGTTGCTTCGGTAAGTTTAGATGAGCGCCGTATAAATTTAACGCTCAGTGGTGATGTAGCTCAAGATAGATACGCGCGTCGCCGTGGCTCAGCTAAAGGAGCAGGGCGCGGTAAATCAAGCCATGCACCAGCAAGTGTAAGATCGCAGCTTAAAGCGGGTAAAATCCCTGGCAAAAACACATCAGGCGATGAAAAACCCAAAGCTGGTAAAAAACCAGCCAGTAAAAGCAAAGGCAAACCAGCGGGTAAGTCTGGCGCAAAACCAGCCGGTAAAAAAGCCGCTGAAACCACCGCTAAGAAAAAACCGAAAAAAAAGGCAGTTAAAAAGCCTAAAAGACCAGGCAAAAATGCCCGTAAACGTAATAGCCCAGGAGCAAACAATACGTGAGTAATGAATTAATTTTTGGCTTTCACTCTGTTGAAGCAATTTTAGCAAAAGAGCCAGAGCGTTTTTTAGAAATTTATGCCCTTAAAGGTCGTGATGATAAGCGCTTAACCCCGATTATTAATGAAGCACGTAAATTTGGTATTTCTGTACAATTTATGCAGCGAAAAGCGCTAGATAACAAAGCAAACGATGAACAGCACCAAGGCATTATTGCCAATGTAAAAGCTGCGCGTGTTTACAACGAAAAAGATTTAGATGAGATCATTGCTCGCGAAGACACGCCGTTTTTATTAGTACTAGATGGCATAACCGATCCACACAATTTAGGTGCCTGCCTACGTAGCGCAGATGCAGCAGGTGTACACGCTATAATTGTACCTAAAGATAAGTCGGCCAAGCTTAACGGCACAGCACGTAAAGTAGCCTGTGGCGCAGCCGAAACTGTACCGCTTATTCAGGTAACAAACCTGGCGCGTACGCTTCGCGAAATTAAAGACGCAGGCGTATGGGTTGTGGGCACCGCTGGTGAAACAGACACCCACGTGTTTGATGCAAACCTTACTGGGCCAATGGCAATAGTAATGGGAGCAGAGGGCGAGGGCATGCGCCGTTTAACGCGTGAGCATTGCGACGTGTTAGTTAAAATTCCGATGGCAGGTACAGTTTCAAGCTTAAATGTATCGGTAGCAACCGGTATTTGTTTATTTGAAGTGCTACGCCAACGTAACGCAAATAACTAATACAGTTTAATGTATTAAAAAAGCCGAGGTTGAAATTTAATCTCGGCTTTTTTGTGTTTTTAATTTACGCTTTTAATTTAATATCAATTGATACTCTCTCTATTATAGCGATAGGAAAATAGCTCTATAGCAAGGCAAAAATAACGAAATATAGTGTTCTTATATGAGTTATTTTTAACGCAGCTAGAGAGTTATTTAACTCGTTAGAATGAGTATGTGTAGCCTACCTGTACTGTACGTGGTTTACCTGGCTGAATACCGCCATTAGCGCGGTTAGCAATGTAGGTTTTATCAAGTAAGTTATCTACGCTTAAATATACTTTTTGGTTAGCATCAATTAAGTATTTAGCCGCTAAATCCCATACTACACGGCTATCAATAGCATCTAAGCCTGAGTCAGTTAAATCGGCATGTGCACTTGATACGTAACGCATTTGGCTATTTACCACAAACGATGCAAATTCAGCGCCTAGCGATAAAGCAACCTGGTTTTCTGGTACGTATGGCATTGCATCGCCTTTTTCTACCGAGCCCCAAATTTCTGAATCAAAATCGTTTTGAAACTCAGAATCTGTGTAGGTGTAAGTTAACTTAACCGGAAAAGCAACCTGCTTGGTATTAAACGTACGTGCTGCACTAAATTCAAAGCCCGATACTTCTACTTCACCGTAGTTGTATTGGTCACCAATGTTATCGTCGCTACAACCAACCGCAGCAGTACAGTTACCATGCATGTTGTCGTAGTCAGAGAAAAACGCAATCACTTCACCTGTAAATCCAGCGGCGATAAAGCGCGAACCAAACTCAATATTTACACTTTCTTCTTCGTCTTGGTCAGCGTTACCCGGCGCCGCAGGTGCGTAACCTTTTTGAATGCCCGCAAGTAGCGTTACGTTTTCATTAAGCGTGTAAGTAGCACCAAGTGATGGTACTAAAATTTCAGTATCGTTAGATATATTTTTAGTTAAACCATTGCTGCGCGTTGGATCTGACTTAGACCACTCTTCACGCGTAATCGTAATGTCTTCATAACGAAGGCCAGCACTTACTACTAATGCGTCTATTGTCCACTCGTCTTGAACAAAAAAAGTACGCGCATCGGCACTATCTACACGGTTGCTATCTGAACCTGGGATACCTTGCGATGTTAGCGTCATACTTAAATCTTGATTTAACGTGTACGTATCTTGCCACTGAAAACGATCCATTTCGTCTTCGTGGTAACGTACGCCAACAGTCACGTAGTGATCGCCTGCAGGTATGTGTAACTCAGACTGAATACCTTTTGCTTGGTAATCACGGTTATTCGCTTTTACGCCAATACCCTCAATGCCTTCACTCGTTGGGTTTGCTTCAAATTCGCTGTACTGCTCAAGCGTGCTTGTACCTACACTGCTTGCTTTATACCAGTTACGATGAAAATCGTTTAAGTAAGCGGTTGCTAATAACTCGTAACCTTCGCCAAATTGGTAAGCATAGTTAAGTTGGTAAGCATTATGGCGAGTGTTCATTTCATCGTTTTGCGATGCTGCATAACGACGATTAGGATTTGATTTGTAATCTTCTTCAGTTAAACCCATGTAAGTTTCGTCTGATTTTTCATCAGAGTACTTAATTTTTAGCTCTAGGCTGTGGGCGTCGTTTTTACCAAATGTATGGCCAAACTTTAGTAATAAATCTGTTTTTTCAAAGCCTGTGTTATCGCTACCTACTGGCAACTCTTTAAATCCGTCGGCGCCATAAGTAAATACTTCAATTAAACCTGCTGTGTTGTTTTTTTCTTTACCAAAGTAAGCGTGGCCTTTGTAATAACCATCACCACCAAGGGCTGCATCAACCATGCCTTTTGAGCTATTTGGCTCAGTTGGTAAGCTGCGAGAAAGTAAGTTTAAAACACCACCCGTAGTACGCGGACCATACTTAACAGAGGCAGCACCTTTTAATACTTCAATAGATTCCATACGACCCATAGTAGGGAAGTAGTAAGCAGAAGGTGCTGAGTAAGGAGCGGGTGCAACTAATACACCGTCTTCCATTACTGATATTTTATCGTTACGGCCAGTGCCTGTACCGCGCATACCAATGTTAGGGCGAAGGCCGTAGCCGTCTTCTTCTTGAACGTATACACCCGGAACAGACGCTAAAACACGTGAAATATCGGTAAATTTAAATTTTTGTAGCTCTTCGTCAGAAATAAACGTCGCAGAACCTGGAATATCGTTAATAGCCTGCTGTGAGCCAATAACGGTAATTTGTTCAAAGCGTTGATCTTGGTTTGAACTGCCTTGTGCCATTGCAGTAGTACTAAAAGACAAAGCAACCGCAGTTGCAAGGGTAGATACTAAAAACTTAGGGGTCATTGTGTGTCCTGATCATGTCAATTATCTTAATTGGCGTAATTTGAACACGTTAACGAATACGAATCAATGTTATTAACTGTTTAATAGTTTAGTTTTTTAGAATTAAAAACACCTACTTATGCTACTTTGTTAACTAAATTGTTTCTTTTGTATGGTGCTTTCAATTTAGCGTTCATTCTTAAGTATCGGTTTTGTGTATTTATTTAGCCAAGCCTTAGCGCTATAAATTCAGCAAGTTTATCTACAGCATGCTCCGACTCGCCGCCGCTTTTAATTAAGCTAATGCCGATACTGCCTAAGCTTGGTAAATGTTTTGTTTGAATTTGAAAGTTGAGATCGCTAGGCACAGTGCTTTTAGCAAGTACTGTAATGCCCAAGCCTTCTTTTAAAGCGGCAATAAGGCCGGTTAAATCGGCATTGCTGTAAACAATACGGTATTTGATATTGGCACTTTTAAGTGCATCTGTAGCGCGGCGCCTATAAATACAGCCCTCGGGCGCGGTGACTAAGGTTACTACCTCATTTTTTGCCTGTGCTAGGTCGCCCACCCATACTAGCTCGTCTTGCATAAAAATAGGGAACTTGTCTGAATTAAGGCGCTCGTTAAGTGCTAAAACAAGATCAAATTGATCTTGCCTTGAGGCTGACAGTAAATGTTTACTTAAGCGCGATTTAACCTCCAGCGATACCTCAGGATAAAGCGAGACAAAATCACCAATAATGGAGGGCAAAATACGTGCTGCAAATTCGCTAGGAATACCCAAGCGCACTTTACCGGTTATGCTTTCTGAGGTGAACTGCTGCAAAATAGCATCGTTATACTGCATCATTTGTTTTGCCATAGGCAAAAGTAGCTCACCGTACTGATTAAGCACCTGGCGCTGGCCCTGCTTTTTAAATAATTTATAACCGAGTAAATCTTCAAGGCGTTTAATTTGCAAGCTTACCGCAGGTTGCGATAACCCCAGAAGGTCGCCGGCTTTTGCAAATCCACCTACCTCAACAACCATTACAAAGGTACGCAAACTGTCGGTTGATATGTTTTTCATATTTAAAATTACAATTTATATAGCTACATATATAAGTATTATTTATCAATTGATAAGTAATTACAATTTGTTGTTGTCACAGTGGCGCAATATACTTTTGGTATCAAAAATACACAGGTGTTTGTTATGACTTTTAACCCAATAATGTTTGCCCGCCACAGCAATGCTGCAAGTGCAGTTACCAATGCCGTGCAAGCAAATAACAACCTCGTTGTAATGGATTTTAGTGGCAGTGAAACCAGTGTATTTTTAAGCACTATTTTAGGGTTAGATCTCACAAAGCTTACAGCCAGCGGCTTAGGCCTAAAAGGCACGCTAGATGGTGATTTAAATTCTGATTACAGCTTTGCCGTTTATTACTTTAGCGAAACCGCATTTAGATTTGTATTACCGCACAGCGCAAGCTTGCAATTACAAGCACTTATAAACGAGCAGCAACTTCGTTTTGATATTGATTATGTACTACGTAGCGACCTTGCAACCCTTGCGCTGTGTGGAGCAAACGCATTTGATACCTTAATTAGCGCGTTTAAATTAACGCCAGGGCTGCGTTTATCAAATCCGCAACTATGTTATGGCGCGCAAAGCGGCGAAGTATTTATTACCGCCATAGATAAAAACGACGAACAGCACTTTGTGTTAGTAGCCAAGCAACAAGAACTACAAAAATGGCAACAGCACTTACAAGCACAAGGTTTTGCCCTAATGCAAAACGAAGCTGCCTAATACATAAAATAACCGGTAAACATAACCGTGTTTGCCTGTTTAGTTAAATCTATTTAAGCCACGCCCGCACAGGGTTAATTTAAAAGTGAAGGAATGTTATGACTTCTAAAACTGTACTACATGCTAAGCACCTTGAAGCAGGCGCAAAAATGGTTGATTTTCATGGCTGGGAAATGCCAATCAACTACGGCTCACAAATAGAAGAACACAATGCAGTGCGTACCGATGCAGGTATGTTTGACGTATCACACATGACCATTGTTGATATTGAAGGCGAACAAGCAAAAGCATTTTTACGTAAGTTAGTAGCAAACGACGTAGCAAAATTAACCGTACCAGGTAAAGCGCTTTACACGGGCATGCTTAACGAGCAAGGCGGCGTAATCGACGATTTAATTATTTACTACTTTAGCGAAACGTTTTATCGCTTAGTGGTAAATTCTGCCACCCGCGAAAAAGATTTAGCTCACTTAGCTAAAGTATCTGCCGACTTTACAGTAACCGTAACTGAGCGCCCAGAGTTTGCAATGATTGCAGTACAAGGCCCTAACGCAAAAGCAAAAACAGCCACACTTTTAAATGCTGAGCAACAAGCAGCCGTTGAAGGCATGAAGCCATTTTTTGGCGTACAAGTGGGTGATTTATTTATTGCCACAACGGGTTATACTGGCGAAGACGGTTACGAAATTGTAGTACCGAACGAGCAAGCAGCCGATTTATGGCAACAACTGCTAGATGCAGGTGTAGCGCCAGCCGGTTTAGGTGCACGCGACACGCTACGTTTAGAAGCAGGTATGAACCTTTACGGCCTAGATATGGACGAAAGCGTATCGCCACTTGCAGCTAACATGGCATGGACTATTGCATGGGAACCAGAAGATCGTGACTTTATTGGTCGTGACGTACTTGTTAAGCAACGCGCCGAAAAAAGCACCCATAAACTTGTTGGTTTAGTGCTTGAAGAAAAAGGCGTATTGCGTAGCGGCTCAAAAGTAATTGTTGAAGGTGGAGAAGGGGTAATTACCTCAGGTACTTTCTCACCAACACTTGGTTTTAGTGTAGCCCTTGCACGTGTACCGCGTTCAACAGGGGATACAGCCCAAGTAGAAATGCGCAAAAAATTAGTTAACGTTAAAGTAGTAAAGCCTAGCTTTGTACGTAACGGCAAATCAATCATTTAAAAATTTGGTTATACCAATCACAATAATTATTGTGATTGGTATCCTCCCAATATAAACCAAAGGAACAAAATAATGAGCAATATCCCTAGCGATTTAAAATACGCCTCTTCTCACGAGTGGGTTCGCAACGAAGGTGACGGTACATTTACTGTGGGTATTTCTGAGCATGCGCAAGAGCTGCTTGGCGACATGGTATTTGTAGAACTACCAGAAGTAGGCGATGCAGTAGATGCGGGCGAAGACTGTGCAGTAGCAGAGTCGGTTAAAGCTGCATCAGACATTTACGCACCAGTTGGCGGCGAAATTGTAGCGATTAACGAAGAGCTAGAAGACGCACCAGAAACGGTTAACAACGACCCATACGGTGACGGCTGGTTATTCCGCATTAAAGCAACTGACGAGTCAGAGCTTGAAAACCTACTTAGCGCAGAAGACTACGCTAACACAATCGACGAAGAGTAATACTCTAAGTAGATGACAAAAGCCCCATTCACTGTTTTTGGGGCTTTTATGATTTAACGGCCTACTTCCCATACACAGTACGTTATTAAATCATCACATATTTTAATCAATACTAATTACCCGTTAGTATTTAGGATCATAGGAATCTAGACGCATGTCAAACGCCAAATCTCTTGAACAGTTAGAGCAAAAGCAAGATTTTATTCGCCGCCACATTGGGCCAAGCCCAGCACAAGTAAGCGATATGCTAAGTGCTTTAGAAGTATCAAGTGTGCAAGAGCTGATCGACCAAACTGTACCTGCAAGCATTCGCTTAGCGCAGCCATTAACAGTTGGCGAAAGCCGTACTGAAGTTGAAACACTAAGCTACTTAAAATCGGTAGCAAGCAAAAATAAAGTTTTCAAATCGTACATTGGCCAAGGCTACCACCCAACGCACGTACCGCACGTAATTTTACGTAACGTACTAGAAAACCCAGGTTGGTATACTGCGTACACGCCGTACCAGCCAGAAATTGCGCAAGGGCGTTTAGAGTCGTTATTAAATTTTCAAACTATGACCCTAGATTTAACAGGCCTAGATTTAGCAAGTGCCTCGTTACTTGACGAATCAACCGCTGCTGCTGAGGCAATGGGCCTTGCAAAACGCGTATCTAAAGCTAAAAAAGCCAATGCCTTTTTTATTGCCGACGACGTACACACACAAACTATTGACGTAGTAAGCACCCGTGCTGAGCAGTTTGGTTTTGAAATAATTGTAGGTAAAGCAGAAGATGCCGTTAACCACGACATTTTTGGCGCACTTTTCCAATACCCATCTACATCAGGTGAAGTGGTCGATATAACCGACCTAATTGCCGGCGTACAAAGCAAAAAGGCCATTGCCTGTGTTGCTGCCGACATTATGAGCTTATTACTCTTAAAAGCACCGGGTAAATTAGGTGCCGACGTAGTACTTGGTTCGGCTCAGCGTTTTGGTGTACCTATGGGTTACGGCGGACCACACGCTGCATTTTTTGCAACGCGTGACGCATACAAACGTTCATTACCTGGGCGTATTATTGGCGTATCTAAAGACCGTTTAGGTAACGACGCACTCCGTATGGCCATGCAAACGCGCGAACAACACATTCGCCGCGACAAAGCCAACTCAAACATTTGTACAGCGCAGGTACTACTTGCCAACATGGCCGCGTTTTACGCGGTGTACCACGGCCCACAAGGCTTAAAAACTATCGCGCAGCGTATACATCGCTTTGCTGATATTTTAGCTGCAGGCCTAAAAGCTAAAGGTGTAGCACTTAAACACAGCACCTGGTTTGATACACTAACAGTAGTTAGCGACAGCAAAGACGACGTAATAGCGCGTGCACTTGCCAAAGGCGTTAACTTTGCAACAAACCACGACGGCGAATACTCTATTTCGGTTTCAGAAACTACAACACGCGCCGATGTAGCTGAGCTATTTGATATTGTACTAGGTGAAGGCCATGGCCTAAGCGTAGATAGTATTGCAGCCGATATTGAAGCAAACGGTAGCGACTCTATTCCAGCTAGTTTAGTACGTGATGACGAAGTATTAACGCATCCAAACTTTAACAGCTACCACAGCGAAACAGACATGCTTCGCTACATTAAGCGCCTAGAAAACAAAGATTTAGCGCTTAACCACTCAATGATCTCGTTAGGTTCATGTACCATGAAACTAAACGCGACCGCTGAGATGATCCCAATTACATGGCCTGAATTTGCAAACTTGCACCCATTCTGCCCGCTCGATCAAGCCGAAGGTTACCAAATAATGATTAACGAGCTGCACGACTGGCTAGTTAACATTACTGGGTACGATGCCGTTTCACTTCAGCCAAACTCTGGCGCACAAGGTGAATACGCAGGCTTAATTGCTATTCGTAAATACCACGAGTCACGTGGCGATGCGCACCGTAACGTATGTTTAATTCCAAGCTCAGCACACGGTACTAACCCTGCATCTGCGCAAATGGCCAGCATGAAAATTGTAGTAGTTGATTGCGATAAAAACGGTAACGTAGACATGGCAGATCTTAAAGCGAAAGCTGAAGAAGTGTCTGAAAACTTATCGTGTATTATGATCACATACCCATCTACACACGGCGTTTACGAAGAAACCATTCGCGAAATTTGTGACATTGTGCACGAGCACGGCGGCCAAGTTTACATGGACGGCGCAAACATGAACGCGCAAGTAGGCGTAACAAGCCCTGGCTTTATTGGCTCAGATGTATCGCACTTAAACTTGCACAAAACATTTTGTATTCCACACGGTGGCGGCGGCCCAGGTGTAGGCCCAATTGGTGTTAAATCGCACCTTGCGCCATTTATGCCAAACCACAGCGTAATTAACGTACCGGGTACAAACATTAACAACGGTGCAGTATCAGCAGCGCCTTACGGCTCAGCCGCTATTTTACCTATTTCATGGGCTTACATTACCATGATGGGCTCAGAGGGCTTAAAACAAGCCACTGAAATGGCGATCGTTAATGCTAACTACTTAACACACGAGTTAAGCCAGCACTTCCCAATTTTATACCGCGGCCGTAACAACCGCGTTGCGCACGAATGTATTGTTGACCTACGCCCACTTAAAGAGCAATCAGGCATTACTGAAATGGACGTAGCTAAGCGTTTGCAAGATTACGGCTTCCATTCACCCACTATGTCGTTCCCAGTAGCGGGCACGTTAATGATTGAGCCAACTGAGTCTGAATCAAAAGGTGAGATAGACCGCTTTATCGAAGCTATGGTGTCAATCAAAGGCGAAATCGACAAAGTAATCTCTGGCGAATGGTCAATCGAAAACAACCCACTTGTGTTTGCACCACATACACAAGCTGACGTACTTGGTAACGAATGGGACCGCGCGTACGATCGTTTTTACGCTGCATTCCCAGTGCCTTCGGTGGCTAAAGACAAGTTTTGGCCAACCGTTACACGTATAGATGACGTATACGGCGACCGTAACTTAGTATGTTCATGCCCAGCGGTTGAGACTTATCGCGATTAATTTTTGAATTTTAATGGGTAGTAAGTTCCACTGTAGAGTGGGATTTATCATAATTATAAAAGCCGTTACAGTAATGCAACGGCTTTTTTGTGTGTGTTTAAACATTGTAGACGCACAGCTTGCTGGCGTGTTGGGCGCAGCCCAAAAGTTGTTTAATTGCGGTTGGTGTTTGAGGTTACTATTACAGATAACACGAATACGTTTGGTACTTCAGAAATTAGAAACCTTATTCAAGGCTTTTTCGCGCTGGCGACGGTAGCCAAAGAGGGGCTGCCGTTGACCCCCTCTCTGTAGGAGCTGGCTTTAGCCGCGAATGTTTTTCACCCGAGCATCACGCTATTTCCTTCAAACTACTATTAATGTGAACGTAAACGGCGAAGATAGACCGTCTTTCATATCCCTGTACGCTCCCCAGTTCGGCCATCCATGGCTTCTCGTTCAAAGCTGCGCTTTTCATCTCTGGACTAGTTTCGCCTTATCGCGCCTCATGCGCGATATTACTCATCAATTGCTTATTTTCAGGTCGTGATGACGGGGAGGTTGTTAAACTTTTGGTATTTTCTGATAATTCGGTATGTTAAACCTCATGCCATTAATAATGGGTGACCCCATTTGGTTCTGGTTTTGGTATTTTTCTATAAACATATCTCAAATAGATTTGATATATGGAAGAAATTGTAGATTAAATCTTGTTAAGATAGGAGCATTATACTATAGCCATTAAGTTTATATTTAACTTGGAGAAAATGTGTTAGGACGCAGCGAAATTATAAAACTTATTGATGAAGAAAATATTTTGAGCGTTGATGGAAGCTCAACAGAGGATATCAAAAATCGAACGCAGGCGTCCTCAGTAGATTTAACTATCAAGTCGATTTATACAGCGGACAAAACAATATCTAATTCAAATATAGATATTGGCAATGCAGGTTTAGATTTGATTGATTTAGAACCCGGTCAAACAATTGTTATTCAAGTAGCTGAAAGGTTCGACTTACCTTCAATGATAGGTGGAATTATTTTTCCTCCAAACTCAATGTCTAAGTCAGGAGTAATAATGACTAACCCCGGTCATATTGATCCTTTGTTTTCTGGGTATATTAGTGTTTATTTGGTTAACATGGGGAAGTCCCCAGTGAGATTGAAAAAGGGTAGCAAGGTAGCTACTTTGTTACTGTATTACATTAATGGGGATGTTGGTGAAAGTAATATTTCAGGTGGAGGTGTTAGTAAGGAGCAAGTTTTAACTTTGAGCAAAGACTTCGCTAATTTGGATACTAGGATGCCTGATTTGCTTAACTCAGTTATTAGAAATAAAGCATTATTGTGGGGAGGTGTGGTCATTAGCATTGTCGCTTTGTTTTTTACTTTAGTTCCGCTACTTAGTGAGCAAATATTTACAAATAAAGCTATTGATGCTTTCAAGCTGGAGCATGTTGAACCACTAAAACGTATCAATAATCAGCAGCAGATAGAAATTGCGGCACTAAAAACTGATTTAGCAGACAAAAATAACCAACTGGAGAACCTCAGATTAAAAATAGATGGAAAGGATTCTCAAATCCAAAATCTTTCATCTGATGTGAAAAAATTATTTAATATTCTAGATAAAGAGTTAACTCCAGAAATTAGTCAAAAGAAAGGAGTTGAAAAAATTGAAAATTAAATGTGCGGACTTTAACGCTGTTGTCATTAGTCGACCAAGTTTTGATGATACTGCTTTAATCAGTTTTCTTGAAAGTCAGGGATTAGATTGGGTTAGAAGTGGTGGAACAGAGGCTGAGGAGATTGTAGAAGTATCAGGTAGGGTGTGCTATCTGTCATTTGGAAAAAATAGGCAGTCACCAAGAGACAATAAATCTTACATAGCGAACCTTATTTCTAAAGGACATGAAAGTGTCTTAGAGCATGTAAATTGGACAGTTTTACTGTCAGGAGTATCTAGAGGTTTCACTCATCAACTCGTTCGACATCGCGTAGGATTTGCATATAGCCAGCTTTCTCAACAATACCATGATGAGTCTGATGCTCTATTTGTAGTACCTCCATCGATCAAAAAAAATAAAGAGTTATTTACTGAATGGGCTGATGATATATATCGAAGCTTATCCACATATAGAAAAATTATTAATACTGTTGAGAAAAGTCAATTAACAGATAAAGAATCACTGAGGGAGTTAAGAACGGCTGCTAGATCTGCACTACCTAATGCAACTGAAAGTAAAATTATTATTACAGTCAATGCTCGTGCGTTGAGACATTTTTTTGAGGTTAGAGGTTGCTTAGAAGGTGACTGGGAAATGAGACAGGTAGCTTGCAAGTTGTTCGAAATGGTTTGTTGCGATGCACCTTCACTGTTTTATGATTTTAAGAAAGTAGAAATGTTAGATGGAAGTTTTAAGTTAGTGAAGAGGTAAAGAAATCAGCATGGTCAGGTCTTTCTTTTTGTCTTTTGTGATTAAGAAAAAATGCAAAACCTGCCCCAGTAACCCCATTTAAAAAAAAGGGCATTGTTATTGCCCTTTTTTACGCGCTTAAACTTATTTTTATAACCCATAGCGCCATAGCGCGACTATGTTTTGCTCTAGCCCTTAATTATAGGCCTGCTTTAATCGTCAGGCCCCTTTAAGGTAAACACTAAATGTTTACGCATATCTTTTAAAATCACGCCTTTTTTAAGCATTGCGGCGCTTAAACGCTTTTGCCATTTTAATAAATCAGGCTCTGCGGCTGCTAAAGCTTGTTCGTTTTCAAACTGAAAACAAAGCAGTAGTGAACTTGGAAATAAGTGATATTCCACATCAAACCAGCACTGCAACATACCAGGGATTTCTTCGCGCCCTTGTGCTTCTAGTTTATCGGCAACGTTAAGCACAAGTGCTTGTTGTTTTACTTGCACTGCAGAGAGTTTTTTCATTATTAGAATCCAAATTAGCGGCTAATACATACAGCCAGAATGCGGGCATTATACGCAAGCTTGTAGCTATGCAACAACCGTAGGTTGGTTTGAGCGAAGCGAAACCCAACGCATAGCCAATGTAATAGCCACAGCTAAAGTTAAATACAATGTTATTTATTGTAGGCGCTTAGCTTGCTAGCGCGTTGGCCGAAAGCGCGAACTATTTGGTTTAATATGAAGGGGGAGTTTGTTTTAGTTTTTTAAGCAGGAAAACGTATCTGAATTACTATTACCCCTCCCAAAATAATGATTTTAACACCGAAAGTAAAAACGACACCATTTTGCTAAAAGCTAAAAGCTAAAAGCTAAAAGCTAAAAGCTAAAAGCTAAAAGTGCTCATATAGTAAACACTTTCGCCCTATGCTTTAATATTAAAAAAGGGAGGGCGTTATGCGTAAAAATCTATTTTTATTTAATAAACACTTTGCTGCAATGGTTGCGCTAGGGGCTTTAGCTGCGCCGTTACCTGTATTGAGTAACGAGCCTGGGGTATTAGTTGAGCAGCTTTGTGCTAGTTGCCATAGTTTAAACAACCTTGAGCGCAGTGCGGGTTATAGCCAAGCGGATTGGCAAACACTCATAAGTTATATGGTAGATACAGGCGAGAGAATCAAAGGGGTCAAATCTTGACTTCAGACATCAAAGGTCTAGATTTATAGTTTATTACTCATTGAAACCAAGAATCAAAGGGGTCAAATCTTGACTTCAGACATCAAAGGTCTAGATTTATAGTTTATTACTCATTGAGTTTATTATTATGTCTAGGCCGCTGCGAATAGAGAATCAAAGGGGTCAAATCTTGACTTCAGACATCAAAGGTCTAGATTTATAGTTTATTACTCATTGAGTTTATTATTATGTCTAGGCCGCTGCGAATAGAGTATGAGAATGCGTTTTATCATGTAATGAATCGGGGAAGAGGGCGTGAAAATACCTTTTTGAGCGATGACGACTTTAAGTATTTTTTATATTGTATTGAGCAAGCAAGCCTTCGCTTTAATATTGAAGTGCATTCTTATTGTTTAATGACCAATCATTACCACCTGCTAATCAAAACCCCTGATGCAAATTTAGGCCGAGCCATGAAGCATATTAATGGCCTTTATACTCAATACTTTAACCGAACCCATAATACAGATGGCGCACTGTTTAGAGGTCGCTACAAAGCGGTGTTGGTGGATGCTGATAATTACTTACTCCATGTTAGCCGTTATATACATCGTAACCCTATAGAAGCAAGTACATCGCTAGTCGATGAACTCATTGACTATAAATGGTCTAGCTACTCAGCCTTCATCAAAAAAGCGGCGACACCGAAATGGTTAGTTCGAGACTTTATATTTTCGCTTCAAGGAAAAAAGCGTAAATATGCTGCGTACAAACAGTTTGTTGAATATGAAAATAATAAAGAAATAAGCGCTTTTTATAGTGCTAAAAAGTTATTGTCGGTTTTAGGTTGTGAGGACTTTATTGAAAGTATAAAAGACTACATTGCCAAGCCTGATAGCGAAAGAAAGCTTGTTAGTAAAAATCACTCAGCAGATGAAGTTATAGCTTACTTAGCTCAATACTTTAATGTTGAGGTTAATGAGATTATAACGGTTAAAAAGGGGCGAAAAGAGAAAAATTTACCACGCTGGTTTGCTATTAAATTATGCCAAGATTTAACGGGGTTAAATTTGCAGGCATTAGCAGCTGTTTTTAATGTTGAGCATTATTCGGCGATATCGAAAGCTGTAGGTAGGTTGAATAAATCAATGGTTGAAGATGAAAAGGTTAAATTACAATTGGAAAAACTTCGAGATTGTTTGATGTCTGAAGTCAAGATTTGACCCCAAACCTTTTTTTGATAAAAATACAGAAAAACTCTATATTTCCTATAAAGCAGTTTTTAATTTATCTTAACAACTTTGCTCAGAAGTATACATTACTCAAAGAAAAATATAATATTATTAATATCTAATGTTAAACGGATTTAATTATGGAAGAAATTACAGCTTTCTCAGAAAATAAAACCAAAGAAAAATTACAGGTGCGCTTAGATAGCCTGAAAAACCAACAGGTATTATATGGAGAAAAGGTAGAAAGAATATTTAGAAGAAAAAATTGCACATATATTTTTTTTACCTCAGATGATTCTCCATACGAGGAGGCATTGTACATTACTTTAGTTGATTCAATAGGTGAAGTTATTGAAAGTGTTGAACTGATGAAGCCATATTCGCCAGGGATTTTGAAAGATTTAATAATTAGAAATGATCAAAATATTGAATTTAAATTTTGGGGGGAATCGATAAATAATTTAATTATTGCAGACAAAAAAAAAGTACACTTCTCTCATATAATACCTTCAAATGGTGTCCATTACTCCAATAAATTATCACCAAGTTATTTAACAATAAAAGATTAAGGTTTCAAACATGGACTCGTTTATTTCTGATAAAGATGTAGAAATTAGTATTAAGCAAATGGAAATAGCTGCGATTAACTTTGGTAGTCGTTTCATAAATGACTCAAAAGTAAGAGCACTATATATGGAACAGACAAAAAAAATGTCCTTGGAATTAGTTAATGCTTATAAGGCTGGAGTCATTACGCCTAAACAGGCAGCTGTAGCTGCAAATGAGATGCGGAATGAAATAATGACTGTTTCTCGCAGTAAAACTAGTGATATTGGTAAAGCTAAAGTAGTTAAGTTAAAGGCAAAAGGTCTGAATTTAGAGACGTTATTAGATAAATATGCAAAAAGCCAGTTCGGTAAAAGTTTCGCTGAGCTTACCGAATCAGAAGCTTCATCAATTTATAAAAAGATAGTTCAAAGTGCAGGGAAGGCAAATCCTAAGGTTAGTGTCAAAGCAAGCAATTTAGGCAAAGCCGGACGAAGTTTATGGGTACTTTCTATATGCATCGCCGTTTATAATATTAGTAGTTCTAATAATAAAATTAAAACTGCAGGGCGTGAAGCAACCAACATTGGGGGAGGTTTCGCTGGGGGCGCTGCTGGGGGCGCGACTGCTGGTATCTGGTTTGGGCCTATTGGTGTAGCTGTAGGTGTTGTAGTTGGAGGTGTTTTAGGCTCTATTATATCTGTTCAAGCATATATTGAGCTTGCAGGTCCTGATGGAAAATTTGCAAGAAGTTTTATACCTCGCTTTACTAATGTCTTATCTACTCATGAGAATAAAATGGCAAGTGCTTTAATTACTGAGTGTACGTATGAATTAGATAAGGTAATGGCTGTTTTTTTTGAATTGAATGATAAATATTTCACTGATGTTGATGATATTGCACTAGCTTATGTAGGAATGATTAGAACAGGTAGGTATCCTCTTATTAAGCAAGCTTTATCACTAAATAAAGCTCTAAAAAACTTTCTTATTCAGGTATTGGATAGTGGTTGGACGTCTTCTTCTGAGAAAGAGTGTATAAGGTACCTTCGTCATATCTAGTTACAATGGACTTCTGTAGTGGTCAACTAATTTTGGCCACAGTTTTAAAATTTAAAAGTGTTAGAAATTATTTTTAATATTCAACACTATTCAGCCATATCCCAAACGGTATGCAGGCTAAATAAGTTAATAATTGAAGATGATAAGGTCAACTTACAGTTCGAAAAACTTCGAGATAGTTTGATGTATGAAGTCAAGATTAGATCCCAAGCCTGACTATACAGGAACTGCATATAACGGGGAAATTAAGGGTATTGCAATTGGTGTCCTTGAGAGCCTAGAGAGTGAAGGTTGAAGCATTGTCAGCAAGTGACCAAATTTCCAATTTAAAACATAGCTCAATCTGTGCTGCGGCGATTGTTGCGAGTGTTTTTAGCTATTCATCATTAGCATTCACTATATAAATAATGTTATGGCCTTACAGCGCAGTAGATGAGCTAGGTCAGCGGGTAATAGGTTTTTTTGTTGGAATATGTATATTGTTTGGTGTACTTTTATCAATTGGTAAATGCTTGGTTCTAAAGATTTATAGCCTGTTAGCTTGTAGTGCTATAATTTCATCCCTTATTTATATAATAGGTATTGTTACCGAGCAGAGAGATGGTTTTTCTTTTAATGGCTTAGAACTTTCTGTTTTATTTATAGTACTTAATTTTATTACTCTTTTTCAAAAGTAAATATTTAAAATTTAGCATTAAAGTAATTAAGAGGCTTAAAAGACTACATCAGCAGCAGTTAGAGTAGCGAAAATTAATTGCATATTATTTAATACCCTACAAAATATTTTAATATCGACAAGGACTGTGGGTAATCTTCATAATAAATTACACATTATTCCTCCTAAAACAATCATATTCCAAGAGGTTATTGTGTCAGTCATCGACAAAATTCAAAACTTCAGCGCGAAAATTCAACCTTTTTTTGATAAATTTGGTGCAGATAAAGTACACCTATCTCCTGAAGTATTCGGGTGTTTAAAAGATAATGGTGAGCCAATTGGCAATCAATTGATTTTACGTAGTCTTAGCTTCTCAGATGGTAAGCCACGTAAAGATTTTGTTTATACAGACTCCGATGGTAGTTTTAGATTTCCTGAAAAAACGATTCGTTCCGATGAACCCAGCATACCATTCAAAGAAATATTTACTAATCAATACATTACCACGACTATTAATAGAAAAAAATTTATTATTTGGCGAGCGACATTAATAGGGAAAAACCCTATTGATGAATTTAACAATAAATTAAGTTGCCTTAACGCTGATATTAATAATGAGGCCATTTTATTTAGCTTTTCTAGTAATCGAGAAGAGATGAGCTTAGAGGGAACTTCAATTTGTCGTTGGGATAAAGACTTTGAAGTTATTGATGTTGATGAACACCTAAATCTAACTAACGATTATGTTAAATAAAAATATAAGGAAATAATTATGATGCAAGTTTTAACTCCTTCATTAGCAGCTTGATTTGCTGCTATATCATATTCAACTGACACAACTGATGGTGTCGAGGGCTCTGCTTGGTAGTGTTTAGAAATCTGTGTCATTTCAGTATTATTAAGAAAACAGGAGTGACACATGACTCAATCTTTCGACTTCAACAAAGCATTAGCTGAACTGCAAGCTGGTAAAGGTCTTACTGGCGCAGA
>NZ_JAQREK010000086.1:0-463 GCF_028599265.1 Pseudoalteromonas sp. Angola-4
GCTGCACATGGAATGAAACGCGCCCGCCCTAGCGAACTAGTCCCTGGCACGCAACGAGTTATTTCAGTAAAAATGAATTACCTGCCGCCAGATTCAGGCTTTGCCAAAAACCTTAAAAATAACGAGAAAGCCTATATCAGCCGCTATGAGCTTGGCCGTGACTATCACAAATTAATGCGTAATCGGCTCAAGCAATTAGGTAAAAAAATTGAACAGCAGGTAGGTGACTATGGCTTTAGGCCTTTTGTTGATTCAGCGCCAGTGCTTGAGCGTCAATTAGCTGAAAAAGCAGGGCTTGGCTGGCGAGGTAAACATTCTTTATTAATCAATAAAGAGGCTGGTTCTTGGTTTTTTTTAGGCGAGTTATTTGTAGATTTACCACTGCCTATTGATGATGAAAACACGTTCGAAGGTTGTGGTAAATGTGTTGCCTGTATAACCCTTTGCCCTACCGGCGCTATTG
>NZ_JAQREK010000087.1:0-461 GCF_028599265.1 Pseudoalteromonas sp. Angola-4
GTTAACAAGTTACATGTTCTGGTTATGTTTGCTGTTTGTTCCTCTGCCTTTTGTTATTTTTTATGAAGAGTTAATTCGCTCGCAAAGCAAAATCAAAAAAACCAAGGCAGGCCCAGATAGCGTATCTCGGCATATTTATTCTGGTAGCGATAGCCTCAGCTATAGTGATTTTCGGATTAAATTACTTGAGGGTAAAGTAACGACCATTGTTGGGCGTATTATTGATGGCACTTTAAGCCTTAGCAAAGGAGCTGATTCGCTTAAAGTTTGTGCTGAAGCTGCGCAGGCTGGCGTTGAAAAAGAAGCATCTGAATTACATCAGGTATCGTCTGCGGTCGAAGAAATGGTGCATTCAATTGACGAGGTAGCAAAAAACACCTTAGTCACTAATCAACGAGTGCAACAAGCTCACCAAGATTGTGAGTCAGCAACGCAAGCCATGTCTGGGACAATGCGAGAGG
>NZ_JAQREK010000088.1:0-459 GCF_028599265.1 Pseudoalteromonas sp. Angola-4
ATTATCTATTAACGCATTAAATTGCGCATCATCCATTACCCAACGGTAATAACCTAGCGCGCATTGATCTGGATAAATCCACTCTGGTTCAAAGTCTAATGCTAGCGTTTGGCTTTGTTTATTTAATAATACATTGGCTGTTTGTACTTTATCGCCAGCACCATATTTAATCGCAACCGGTACATTCCACAGTTGAGCAGGGGCTTCAACACCGGCATTGGCAAAACGACTTTGCGAAATCGTAATGCTTTTACCTTGCTGCTTAACGTTAATTAGCGGGAATGACGACTGTTCAATAAACGATTTTAAAACTCTCTCTACATCTTTATTTGAAGCCTTACCAAGTGCTTCCCATAAATCGGCAGCTTCTGCATTTTTATAGGAGAATTCTTTTAAGTAGTTCTGAATACCAGCTTGAAATGCCTCTTCGCCAATCCAGTTTTCAACCATCGCCAGTAC
>NZ_JAQREK010000089.1:0-458 GCF_028599265.1 Pseudoalteromonas sp. Angola-4
ACTTCACCAAAGCGGCGATCCCAGTAAATGCGGTCTTTGTATGGGTTGCTGTCAATAATTTCTTGTGGCACGTATGGGTTATCAATAGGAATGTAACCAGGGGCAATATCATCGATAGGATCGCCAGTCACTGGGTCGTAGCGAGGTACGTAAGCCCCTTCGTATTCATCTTCAGGTGACTTATCGTTGAACGAGCCACTTTTGCTGTATTGAATTTGGAAGTAGCTCATAATGTCGTCTGTTACATCATAATCTACTTTTATTGCGGTCGAAAAGTTATCACTAGGTACATCAAGCATGACGTATTGTGACGAATTTATACCATAAATTTCTTCATTGCCTTTCCAGTCATCACGCAGCGTTTGCCCGTCGTACCAAAACTGGGGATCGTTTCGGTTGCTTTCTAAAAATACACCGCCTAAGGTACCATCGCTTTTGCTTGCCCAATCAGCTTGTGT
>NZ_JAQREK010000090.1:0-450 GCF_028599265.1 Pseudoalteromonas sp. Angola-4
GATGAGTACCGTGAATAATCCATTAAGCCTAGCGCAAATTTATAAAGATAAAGAATTTAAAACCCAGCGTAGCACTTACTTTAAGTGGCTAGACGATGGCACCGGCTACACTGTGCTTGAAGAGCGCGAAAGCGAAAAAGAAAAAGCAGACGATAACAACGCCGATGACGAAAAAGAGCACGGCGTTAAAGGTAACGACATTGTATTTTACAATGCTGACGGTACAGGCCGTAAAGTACTGGTTGAGTTTGAAAAGCTGTTGCCAGAGGGCGCAGACGAGCCATTTGCAATCGAAAGCTACCAATGGTCAAAAGACGGTAAATGGCTGATGGTATTTACCAACAGTGAGCAAGTTTGGCGCTCACGCAGCAGAGGCGACTTTTGGTTACTCAACCTTGAGACTAACCAGTTACAGCAATTAGGTGGCTTGGATGTTGAGCCTACTAAGTT
>NZ_JAQREK010000091.1:0-447 GCF_028599265.1 Pseudoalteromonas sp. Angola-4
TACCAGCAATGGCATTATCGTCACTCACAAAACCATCGGTTTTAAAGTCATTGGGGTGTTTATTAAAGCGAATGAGTGGCTTGTAGAGCGCCTTTACTTGACTAATACCTGCATGTATTTCGTAGCCATCACATGCAACCTGTTGCTCATTTAAATTAAGCACTGCGCTCACTCGGCTTAACACTTTTTGCTCACCCAATAGCGTATCAAAATCGCTAAGCGCTAAACCCGTCACTTGCCCCAACGATGACTCCACCCCATTTGGATCACTGATAGTGTTACCCAGCATTTGCATACCACCGCAAATACCCAATACTTTGCCACCATAACGTAGATGGCGCTTAATTTGCTGATCCCAGCCTTCATTTTTTAAAAACGCGAGATCGCTGAGTACATTTTTACTGCCAGGTACAATAATTAAATCAACAGCAGGAATTGCTTGTGTAT
>NZ_JAQREK010000092.1:0-444 GCF_028599265.1 Pseudoalteromonas sp. Angola-4
GTTCTACGCAGAAACTGAAGAACAAAACTTTGAAGCAACATCACAAAAGTTCTTCGACCGTGAATACGAAGCCAAAGGTATTGAGATTGAATCAACGTACTTCATGGATGCGTGGGATTTTCGTGGTAACTTGACGTGGACTGATGCTGAAATTGCTAAAGATGCACTATCTCCTGACGTTGTAGGTAACACACCACGCCGTCAAGCGGATTTAATTTACTCACTAATGGCTCGCTACAGCTATGAGAAAGGGGCAGCAGGTCTGAGCTTTATTGGTACAACTGACGCTTACGCTCAAGATAATAACGACCTTAAATTCGATGGGTACACACAGGTAAATGGCTTTGTAAGCTACGACCTATCTGAAAACCTTAGCCTAGCACTGAATGTAAATAACCTATTTGATACAGTAGGTATTACAGAAGCAGAGGAAGGCTCTGTACC